>JBDZVI010000035.1:0-27523 GCA_040255585.1 Deinococcaceae bacterium | reverse complement strand
CCGGCGCCGACCCGCGTCTGGTCGGACAGCGCCGGTTGGCCGGGCGGCGTCCTCCCCGCCGAGGGCGACGACGTCGTCATCGGCGCGGCCGAGGTCGTGCTCCTGGACGTCTCGCCGCCGCGCCTCGACGGCCTGACCATCGAAGGCGCGCTCGTGTTCGACCGCCAGAACCTCGCGCTCGCGGCCGATCACATCCTCGTCCACGGGGCGCTCCACGTCGGCTCGGAGGCGGAGCCGTTCCTCCAGCGCGCCGTGATCACCCTCACGGGCGAGCGGCGAGCGGACGACGGCTGCCTCGGCGGCAACTATCTAGCGCTCGTAGGCGGAAGCCTGGAGTTGTACGGCGACCCGACCGGCACCAGTTGGACGCGCCTGGCGGCCACGGCCGCGGCCGGCGCGTCCAGCATCGAGGTGGAGGACGCTACCGGCTGGAGCGCCGGCGACATGCTTGCCATCGCTTCCACCGACTACTACGCCGACCAGACGGTCGCCGGCGTACGCCGCGATGCGCAGGTGGAGGAGCGGCGGGTCACGGCCGTCGACGGCAACCGGCTCCAGCTTGACTCCCCGCTCGCGTACGAGCATTACGGCGAGGCCCAGACCCTGGCGGCCGGCTTCCCGACCACGGTCCTCGAGTCGCGAGCGGAGGTCGCGCGCCTCACGCGCAACGTCACGGTGCAGAGCCGCGAGGAGACCGCCGACCCCGGCAACCCCGACTACCTCTACGGCGGGCACGTCATGGCCATGGGCGCCAGTAGCGTGCGGCTCGACTCCGTGGAGCTGACGCGCATGGGCCAGGCCGGCATCCTCCTGCGCTACCCCGTGCACTGGCACCTGATGGGCGACAACGGCGTGGGCAGCTTCGTCCGCAACTCGACCCTGCACGACCTCTACAACCGTTGCGTGACCATCCACGGCACCAACGGCGTGGTGCTCGACGGCAACGCGGCCTACAACACCTTCGGCCACTGCTACTTCCTGGAGGACGGCGCCGAGAGCCGCAACGTGCTGCGCGGCAACCTCGCGCTGCAGGTGCGCGAGCCGGCCGAGAAGAACGCCCTCCTCCCGTCGGACACCGGCTACCTCGGTCCGGCGGCGTTCTGGATCACCAACCCGGGCAACGACCTGATCGGCAACGTCGCCGCCTCCTCGGACGGTTCCGGCTTCTGGTTCGCCTTGCCGGAGCACCCGACCGGCCCGTCCTACAACGTCTTCGACGGTGCCAACACCTGGCCGCGGCGCACGCCGCTCGGCACGTTCGACGGCAACATGGCGCACTCGAACATGCAGGACGGCCTGCACGTGGATCGCGGGCCGCGCGCGAGCGACCTGTCGCCAGAGACGACCTACTACGACCCGCACGTCGACCCCGCCGACCGCGACTCCGCCTCCGTGCAGGCAGTGTTCTCCGGGTACGTCGCCTACAAGCACCGGAGCACTGCGGCCTGGTTCCGCGGCGCGAACGCCGTGCTGCGGGGCGCGCTGCTGGCAGACAACGCGATCGGCGTCACGTTCGCCTCCCGCGCTTCCGGGCTCGAGGACAGCGTGATCGTAGGCGAGACGGCCAACCGCGGCTCGCCGAGGAGCTGGGAAACGACCGGGGTCGACGGGCGCACCGTGCCGCGGCACTGGGACGCCGATTTCGCCATCCGCGGTTTCGAGTTCTACGACGGGCCCGTGTTCGTGAGGAACTCGTACTTCGCGGGGTTCGAGCCGAACTCCCTGCGCGCGGCCAGCGCGATCAGCGCCCTCGACTACACGTCGTTCTCCATGAGCCCGACCTCGTTCGCGCAGGGGCTCGGCTTCGACGCCGCGACGAACCGCGTGCGCTTCGAGACGCGCGACATGAGCACTTACGACGCCAAGACCACCGACTCGGGTGAGGACGGCTACCGCAGCGCCGTCTTCGAGGACGTCGACGGCAGCGTGACCGGCACGGCCGGCCGTTACGTGACCGTCACCAACCCTGTGCTGGCCGCGCCGACCTGCGCCTACCGGGCAGACTGGAACGCCAACGTGTGTGACGGACGTTACGTCGCCCTCACGTTCCGCGACGACGGCCCCCAGGCACAGGGCTATACGCCGTTGACGCTCAAGCGCGCCGGCGAGTCGGCGGGCCACGTCATCTACGGCAGTCCGAACGGCGGGCCGTCCGTGCCGAACGATCACTACCGGAGCGTGGTGCGCACCGGCTACGAGTACGTCTACGAGCACACGGGCAACACCCCGACGAACTTCAGCATCGATCTGAACGACGTCGTGAAGGGAGACAGCATGATCGTCAGCGTCCCTTACTCCGGCACGCCGGAGCCCTTCATCTACCGGGACTGGTGGATAGACGCGCGCAGCCTCATCCCTTCGTACATGAGCCTGATGGCGCTGCGCAGCGCGACCGATACCGGCTACTTCCTCGACGCACCGTCCCGGCGCCTCTACCTGCTGCTCGTCCAGCAGGGCGACCGGGATTACGCGCGGCTCACGGTGTGCCAGAAGGCGGGCTGCTAGCGATCGGGGCACGCTTCCAAGCGCGCCCCGTCTCTATTCGGGGTCCTTGTCGAGGAGCCGGGTTCCCTCCTCGTCGGCGTCGAGCTGTTGGAACCGTCGCCGCAGGTGGCCGCGGCGCTCGGGGCTGCGCAGGGCCTGGTCGTCGATGGGCTCCATGAACACGAGCAGGAGCTCGAAGCTCTCGCGCGAGAACGTACTGCGCAGGACGTGCAGGTCGAACTCCAACTCGTCCTCGAGCTGCCCCGGCAGCGCCAGCACGGCGTCGCGATCGCCCTTCAGGAGGACCATGGCCACGTCCGTGGCGCGCCGCCCCTCGCCGAAGCTGACCTTCACGCCGCTGCGCAGGGCCCTCTGCAGGATGACGGCCTGCGCCTTGACTATGCGCTCGTAGAGGTCGTTGTCCACGACCTTCCTGGGCGCTGGCCTGGCGCCCTCGCGCGCGCCGTCGGCCATCAGTACGCCTTGGCGAAGATGACCTTGCGCGCGTAGCCGCTCGGGCGGCCCGTGTGCACGCAGACCGTGCCCTCGGCGCTCGGACCTTCCAGCGGGATGCACCGCACGGTCGCCTTCGTCTCCTCTTGAATGGCCTTCTCGCTCTCCGGGTCGCCGCAGTGCGTGGCGTACACGAAGCCCAGTTCGACCTTCTCCTTGAGCTCCTCATACGTCTCGGCGTGGTAGATGCGCTGCTGCCTGAACTCCAAGGCGCGCTGGTACAGCGCCTCGTGGAAGGCCCCGAGCGCGAACGTCACATAGCTCGTCAGCGCGGGCAGCGGCACGGACTGCTTCTCGCCGAAGAGCCTGTCGGCCACGACGGCGACGCCCTGCTCGATGTCCTTTGGACCGATCTCGACGCGCAGGGGCACGCCCTTGAGCTCCCAGTCGACGAACTTGCGCCCTGGCGACAGGCCCTCGCGGTCGTCGACCTTGACGCGCACGCCCGCAGCGGCCATGGCAGCCCGCACCGTCTCCACCTCGGTCATGACGCGGCTCTTGGCCTCCTCGTCGTTGGCGCGGTAGATGGGGAGGACAACGACCTGGACGGGCGCGAGCTTCGGCGGCATGATGAGGCCCTTGTCGTCGCCGTGGCCCATGATCAGGGCGCCTATGAAGCGCGTGCTGAAGCCCCAGGAGGTCGTGTGCGCGTACGCCTGCTGGTTGTCGACGTCGTTGAAGGAGATGTTGAACGCCCGCGCGAAGTTCTCGCCCATGTAGTGGCTGGTGCCGGACTGCAGCGCCTTGCCGTCGCGCATCATGGCCTCGATGGTCAGGGTCTGGAGCGCGCCGGCGAAGCGCTCGCCGTCCGTCTTCTCCCCCTTGATGACGGGCAGCGCGCCGAACTCCTCGGCGAACTCCGCGTACACCTCGAGCATGCGGCGCGTCTCCTCGCGGGCCTCCTCGGCGCTGGCGTGGGCGGTGTGGCCCTCCTGCCAGAGGAACTCCGTCGTGCGCAGGAACGGGCGCGTGCGCAGCTCCCAGCGCATGACGTTGCACCACTGGTTGTAGAGGAGCGGCAGATCCCGGTAGCTCTGGACCCACTTGCTGTAGAGCTCGCCGATGATCGTCTCGGAGGTGGGGCGGATGGCGAGCGGCTCCTCCAGCTCCTTGCCGCCGGCGTGCGTGACGACGGCGAGTTCCGGCGCGAACCCCTCCACGTGGTCGGCCTCGCGCTGGAAGAAGCTCATGGGGATGAGCATCGGGAAGTAGAGGTTCTCGTGGCCCGTGGCCTTGAACATGGCGTCGAGCTCGCGCTGGATGTTCTCCCACAGGGCGTAGCCGTACGGCTTGATGACGAAGGCGCCGCGCACCGGACCCAGGTCGACCAGGTCCGCGCGGTAGACGATGTCGTTGTACCAGCCGCTGAAGTCTTCGGCTTGCGTTGGGAGGCCTTGGGGTTTCGCCATGACGGCACAGCTTACCAGGGGGCGTGACCGGGCCGTCAGGTGACCAGCAACGTGAGTCCGGCCGCCCGAGCGCGCTCGATGACCTGCTCAAGCACCCCGCCCATCAGCTCCTCCAACCAGCGCGCGTGCGTGTAGCTTCCGATGAGCACGATCCTCGACTCGTGCTCCTTCGCGACCGCGAGGATGGTCTCGGCCACGGGTCCGCGGCGGCTGAGGCTCGTGGCGGCGACACCGAGGCGCGCCAAGTACTCCGTCGCGCGCGCCAGTACCTCCTCGCTCTGCCTGCCGCCGCCCACGTGCAGTACCACGGGCTCGAGGTCGTAGCTGAGCGCGAGGTAGGCGAGGGCGAACAGGGCCTCCTCGGACTTCTCGCCGCCGTCGAACGCGAGGAGCGGCCGCCCGCCCGGTCGCAGCGGCGGAGCCTCGTTGCTGCCAGCGAGCAGCACCGGCCGCGGCGTGCGCCGCAGAAGCGGACGCAACAGCGGGCGCAGGGCGGGCTCGAGCGCGGAGGCGGCGGACACTACGACGAGGTCGACGTACCTGGCCCGCTCGCGGACCTCGTGCACGAGGTCGCCGCGCGCCACCGCCAACTGGCCGAAGACCCCTGCAGCCGCGCAGGCCTCGAGGAACTCGCCCTCGACGCCGGCGGCCGCCTCCGTCGCCAGGCAGTACACCCTGGCGCCCTCGAGGGCGGCAAAGCGCAGGGCGGAGCGCCGCGCGTCGGCGTCGCCTGCGGCGCCGGTCAGCACGAGGAGCAGGCCCTGCACGAGCCCCCTCTCCCCCGTCAGGTCACCAGTGCGCTCGTCCACCGTGCCGGGCCGCGTGCGCGCCAGCCCCTCTGCGAGCTGCGGACCCTCGAGGTCCCAGCCGAAGCGCTCCATGAGCTCGCCGCGGTGCTCCGACAGGTAGAGGTAGAGGTCCGTCTCCGTGCGCCCCGCGAAGTCGTGCAGGAGGCCGTGCCGGCGTATCTCATCGACCACGGGCAGGTACACGGTGTCGTAGAAGTGCTCCACGGCCTCGAGCCACGGCACCGGCCGGTCCTCGTCGATGCCCATGTAGTACTGGTGCACCTGGATGTGCTCTAGGAGCTTCGGGTACTGGCCGGGGACCGTGACCGTGAGGTCGGCCTCGGGGCGCAGCTCGTCGAGGTGGGTCGCGTCGAGGAAGTCGGCGAACTCGCTCGCGCGGATGAGGTCGTCCATGTCCATGTCGGGCGTGAACGCCACGCGCGACACGACGGGCGTCACCCAGGCGTTGATGTGGCTCGCGCCCAGCTGCCGCGCCACGGAGACACGGTGGTTGCCGTCCTTGACGAAGTACGCCTCCCCGATGCGGTAGACGTCGATCGGCGGCACACCCTCCATGCCGAGCATGGCGAGCTTGACGCCCACCCAGCGGGAGCGATCCGAGTCGGTCAGAGGCAGGAACGAGCGGTTGAAGTCGTGGTAGCGGCCGACGCTGCCGACGATGGCGTCGAGCGGGATGTCCTGGAGCGTGCTCGTGCTGGCCTCGACGCCCTTGAGCCGCTTGCGCACCTCGTCGTACCTGAGGAGCCTGTCGCTCTGACCGGAGAGCAGGGCCATGACGCCGGCCAGGTCGGCCCTACGCCTGGCGTTCCTGAAGTCGGCGATGGCTCCGTTGGCGGCAGTGACGCGCTCGTCCACGCGGGCATTCTGCCATGCTGCCCTGGTAGCCCCGTGAGCGGCGCACGCCGCCGGCTCCGGTTACTCTCCGGCATGAAGGTCGAGATCTGGTCCGACATAGCCTGCCCCTGGTGCTACATCGGCAAGACGCGGTTCGAGAAGGCGCTCTCCGCCTACGAGCACGCCGGCGAGGTCGAGGTCGTCTGGCGCTCCTTCGAGCTCCAGCCCGACGCGCCCCGCCAGTCGCCGGGCACCACCGCAACCCACCTGATGGACAAGTACGGCCGCTCGCACGACGAGGTGCTCGGCATGATGGAACGCGTGAGCGAGGTCGCGGCCTCCGAGGGGCTCGAGTTCCACCTGGAGCGCGGCGTCGCCGCCAACACCTTCGACGCCCACCGGCTCGTGCACTACGGCGCGAGCGTCGGCAAGGGCGAGGCCGTCATGCGGCGCCTCATGCGCGCGTACCAGAGCGACGGCGAGGACCTGTCCGATCACGGGACGCTCGCCCGGTTGGCCGTCGAGGCCGGCCTCGACGCGAGCGGCGCCCGCGACGTGCTGGCCGGCGACGCGTTCTCGGACGCCGTGCGCTCCGACGAGCGCCGCGCCCGCTCGCTCGGCGTCGACGGCGTGCCGTTCTTCGTGTTCGACGAGGTGCACGGCGTGTCTGGCGCCCAGCCGATGGAGTTCTTCCTCTCGGCCCTCAGGCAGCTCGGGCCGCAGATGAGGCCACTGACCATGCACGGCTCCACCGCGCCCGTGTGCGACGAGGACGGCTGCGAGGTGCCGCAGGGTTGAGCGGCGCTGGGCGCTGACAGACCCGCGGCTCCTGGGCCGCTCGCCCATCAGCGCCGCCGGTCACCACGGCCGCTCCCTAGGGCCGGGCGCCCGCGCCGGTGCTATACTTCCGCGCAGTATGGCGTCGCGAATGCTGGACACCCGCCCTGTCAGCGGCTGACCCTCAGGGTCGGTCCGCCCAGGGCGCCGGTCGGCGCCGAACAAACGAGGCGCCGTGCACCGCAACCGGCGCCTTTCTTGTTGCCGCCCGCAGCTCCTCCGGCGTTCGTCACAGCCGGCCGGGGTCGGGGCGGCGGCCAACCCAGCCGCATAGGCGAGCGCGGCACGGAGGACACGCGACATGCCGGACACCGTTGTCGACCTAGGCGCGCAGAGCGAGCAGAGCCCCTCACAGGCCCCGGCGCTGCGCGACCGCGGCACGTACTACGCCACGACGCCCATCTTCTACGTGAACGCGGCGCCCCACATCGGCCACGCGTACACGACCATCCTCGTTGACGTCGTGACGCGCTACCACCGCCTGAAAGGCGACGACACCTTCTTCCTGACCGGCACCGACGAGCACGGCGAGAAGATCCAGAAGGCGGCCGAGGCGGCCGGCGAGTCGCCGCAGGCCTACACGGACCAGGTGAGCGGCGAGTTCCGCGCCGCGTGGGACCGGCTCGGCATCCGCTACGACGACTTCATCAGGACCACCGAGCCGCGCCACAAGAAGGTCGTGCAGGAAGTCCTGCAGCGCGTATACGACAACGGCGACATCGTCTTCGGCGAGTACGCGGGCCTCTACTGCGTCAAGTGCGAGCGCTACTACACCGACAAGGAGCTCGTGGACGGCAAGTGCCCCCAGCACGAGATCGAGCCCGAGTACCGCACGGAGGCCAACTACTTTTTCCGCATGGAGAAGTACCGCCTATGGCTCCGCGACCTCCTCACCGACCAGCCGGACCTCATCCGACCCGAGCGCTACCGCAACGAGGTCATGGCGATGCTCCGCGAACCCGTCGGCGACCTCTCCATCAGCCGCCCCCGCAGCCGCGTGCCGTGGGGCATCCCGCTGCCATGGGACGAGGAGCACGTCACATACGTATGGTTCGACGCGCTCATCAACTACTACTCGGCACTGGAGAGCCGCGGCACGACCGCGCGCTTCTGGCCGCACGTCGAGCACTTCATCGCCAAGGACATCGTCAAGCCGCACGGGCTCTTCTGGCCCATCATGCTGAAGTCGGCAGGCATCCCCGTGTTCAAGCACCTGAACGTGCACGGCTACTGGCTCATCGACGACCGCAAGATCAGCAAGTCGCTAGGCAACGCCGTCAAGCCCCTAGACCTCCTCGAGAAGTACGGCAACGACGCCTTCCGCTACTTCCTGCTCCGCGACATGGCCTTCGGTCTCGACTCGAGCTTCACGGAGCCCGCGATAGCCGAGCGCATCAACGCCGACCTCGCCAACGACCTCGGCAACCTCCTCAACCGCACCCTAGGCATGTTGGGCAGGTACCGCGACGGGCGCGTGCCAAGGGCAGGGCAGCCGGAGCCGATCGACCAGGAGCTCATCGACACGTTCCTCGCGTTGCCCGCGGTGTTCTCGCGGCAGTTCGAGGCGCTGCAGTTCGACCGCGCCATCGAGAGCGTCATGGACGCGGTGCGCAAGGCGAACAAGTACATCGCCGACACGAAGCCGTGGGAACTCGCCCGCAGTGAGGCCACCTCTAGCCGGCTCGACACGGTGCTCAACACCCTCGTCGAGGCGCTGCGGTGCGCGAGCATCCTGCTGGAGCCGATCCTCCCCGAGAAGTCGCGTGAGCTGCGCAAGCAGCTCGGCGTCGGCGACGCCCCTTACGACCTCGGTTCGGCCGGCGAGTGGGGCCTCGTCGCCCCCGGCACCGCGACACAGCCCGGCGACCCGCTCTTCCCACGCATCGACCTGGAGGAGTTGGCGCGCGCGCTCACGGCGCCGGAGGCTGCTGCGACGGTGGCCGCGAGCGCTCAGGCCACGGGGGCAACCGCGGCTGCTTCGCCCGCCACCGGCGGCTCGGCGACGGGAGACGGTACCGGCGGCTCGACCGCCGGGAACGCGGCCGGTGACGTCGCCGCCCCGGCGCTGGCCGCGGAACTGACCCACAAGGACGAGATCGAGTACCCCGACTTCGCCAGGCTGGAGCTCCGCGTCGTCACGGTCGAGAAGGCCGAGCAGCACCCCAACGCCGACAAGCTCCTCGTGCTCACGGTCAGCATGGGTCCGGAGACACGCACGATCGTGAGCGGCATCAAGGCGCACTACGACCCGGCCGACCTGGTCGGCAAGAAGCTCGTCGCCGTCGCGAACCTCAAGCCGGTGAAGCTCCGCGGGATAGTGAGCCAGGGCATGATCCTCTCCGGCGAGGGTCCCGACGGGACGCTCGGGCTCATCACGTTGGAGCGCGACCTGCCTGACGGCAGCGAGGTGCGCTGACCAGCCCGACGGCTCCAAGTGCGGGGCGCGGCAGTGAAGCATTCATCACACCGCGCCCCGCTTAGGCCCCACAATGCGACCACCTGCAACCCACTACGACCCTGCCGAGGGTCGGCCGGTTCCCATGCCAGGAGGCTCGCAGTATGTCCTTCAAGAGACTAACGCCCGTCCTCGTCACCAGCGCACTCCTCGTGGGGATAGCCGCGTGCGGGGGCGGTAGCCCGACGCCGGCCATCGGCCTGTCCTTGAGCGTCGGCTCGATAGCGGTGCCGCTCGGGGGCGAGGCCCAAGTCACCGTCACTCTCACGCGCACCGGTTCGGCCTCGGAGCCCGTCGTGCTCACGCTCGAACCAGCGACGCTCCCGGACGGGGTCACCTACTCGTTCACCCCCGGCACCCTGTCCGGTGCCGCCACCACCAGCGTGCTGAAGCTCGCCGCCGCACCCCCGGCCGAGGATGGGCCAACGGTCGTGCAGGTGAAGGGTACTTCGGGCGCCTTGGAGGCCACGCGGGCCCTCACCTTCGACGTAGAGTCCTTGGCCCTAGTGGGTCATGTCGTGTCCCTGCTTGGCACGCCGCTGGCCAACGTCACGGCTCAGAGCCAAGGCAAGACCGCCGTCACGAACGCCGCCGGTAACTTCTACCTCGCTGGGCTGGCCGGGCCGTACGACCTGACGTTGTCCAGCGCCGCCGACGCGTGGACCCATGTCTACGAGGGCCTGACCGGCGATACGCTCACGTTCCTGCCCGACGGCGCGCCACTGCCATCGCTGGGCTCAGGGTCCATGCAGTTCACCGGTTCCCTCAGCGGCGGATCCATCCCGGTGCCCGCCTCGCACCAGGTGCGCGTGTGCGCCGAGGGGGTGGATGCCATCGTCATCGGCTGCACCACCGTCGCCGCGGGGCTGTCCGCCTACTCGCTGACCACCTACTGGTTCGACGGTTCGCCGCAAGTGAGACTGCATGCGTTCGAGATCGAGCTGGACGGCGACAAGCCCGTCGATTACATCGCCTACGGCACGGCCACGGCTACGGTGGTCGACGGCGTGGCCCAGGTGCTTGACCTGACTCTAGGCGCGGGACTCTCGAGCTTCGACTATTCCGTCGAGGCCACCGTGCCGACCGGCTACCCCACACCGACGCTCAACGTCTTGCTTCGGCTCGGCGACCACCATTGGTCGATCCTGCAGACGGTTACCAGCACGTACGCGTCGGTCAAGGTGCCGGTGCTGGACGGGGTCACGGCCAGCGTGCTGGCTGGCTCCGCCGTGGGGCCGAACGACATCAACTTCGGTTGGGGGCAGGTCACCACCACGCAGATCGCCATCCCCGACACCCCAGTGCTCGGAGCGCCTCCCGACGCTGCGACCAACGTCACTAGCGACACCGCCTTCAGCGCCAGCTTCGCCCCAGGACAGATCCCCACCTACGTCTGGGGGCCGCAGACAGACGGGGCGGGGCCGACGTACGCTCTGACCACCACTCGGACGGACGTCAGGATCCCCGCGCCCGACGCCGGTCCCCTCGCACTCCCGGCCGGCATCCCGTACGAGTGGGTCGCATACGGCGTAGTAGCGAACGACGTCGACCACGCGACGACCTCGCCAGGCCGCGGCCTGCTTGTCCAGGCGCTCGCCACCTTGTCCGGCAGCAGCTGGGGGTTCGAAGGCGACGGCGGTCTGGCCATGGGGGAAAGCCGGGAGTTCACCACGGCGCCGTAGCCGTCGCGTGCGCCGCTCGATGTCTATCAGAACTCATGGGCCCCGCGTGGTGGCGACGTGGGGCACCAACCAGCCAGCCGTTTGCCATCGACCGCCAGCAGGCGGCTACCGGTGACTCACCAGCAGTTCCAGGAAGCGCTCGCCGTAACGCTCGAGCTTGGCCGCCCCGATCCCGGGCACCAACGCCAGCTCGGCGAGCGAGCGCGGCTCGGAGGCCACCATCTCCCGCAGCGTCTTGTCGTGGAAGACGACGTAAGGCGGCACCCCTTGCTCCTTGGCGATCTCGAGGCGCAGCGCCCGCAAGGCCTGGAACAGCGCCTCCTCGGCAGGGCCGGCGGCGTCGGTGGAATCGGCCGAGGCGAAGCTGGACGAGCCCGGAGCCCCGCCAGCGAGTCCACGGCCACGCCGGCGCCGCGTCGAAGGCTTCGCGCGCTCACGGTCGCGCCTCAGCTCGACGGACACCTCGCCGCGCAGCACGGCCGCCGCGCCCGGTCCTAGCACCAGGCCACCGAACCCGTCAGGGTCTGGTAGCAGCTGGCCGTTGGCCAGGAGTTGGCGCGCCACGGAGCGCCAAGCGCGCTCGTCGAGTTCTGTACCTATCCCGAACGTGCTCAGGCGGTCGTGCCCGAGGCTCTGTACGCGCTCGGTGGCGTGCCCGAGCAGCACGTCGATGAGCTGCCCCGCCCCGAAACGCTGCCCGGTGCGCACGACGGTGGAGAGCAGCTTCTGGGCCGCGACGGTGCCGTCGAACGTGGCCACCGGCTCGCGGCACGTGTCGCAGTGGCCGCACGGCTCCTCCAACCGCTCGCCGAAGTAACCGAGCAAGGCCTGCCGACGGCACCCCGGCGTCTCACAGTAGGCCAGGAGCGCCTCGAGCCGCTGCCGCTCGACGCGCTTGAACGCCTCGCTGCCGCCGCCCTCTGCCAGCATCCGGCTGACCTGCACGACGTCCTGCAGACCGTAGGTCATGAACGCGTCAGCGCTCTCGCCGTCGCGACCGGCACGGCCCGTCTCCTGGTAGTAACCCTCCAGGCTCTTGGGGAGGTCGAGGTGGGCGACGAAGCGCACGTCCGGCTTGTCGATCCCCATGCCGAATGCGATGGTGGCGACGACCACGAGCCCGTCCTCGCGCAGGAAGCGCTCCTGGTGCTCGCGGCGCACCTCGGCGCTCAGGCCAGCGTGGTACGGGACCGCGCTCACGCCCTGCGCCACGAGCCAGGCGGCCGTGGCGTCGACGCTCCTGCGAGACAGGCAGTACACGATGCCGGCGTGCCCGACGTGCTTCTCACGGTAGAAGGCGAGGAACTGGCGCCTGGCGTCCACCTTCTCGACGACCTGGTAGTCGATGTTAGGCCGGTCGAAGCTCGATACGAAACGGCGCGCCTCCTCGAGGTGGAGCTTCTCGACGATCTCGCGGCGCGTGGCGGCGTCGGCCGTGGCGGTGAGCGCCACGCGCGGCACGTCCGGGTAGCGTTCGGCCAGCACTCCGAGGCCGATGTACTCGGGCCGGAAGTCGTGGCCCCACGCCGACACGCAGTGCGCCTCGTCTATGGCGAAGAGCGAGAGCGGCAAACGGTCTATGAGGGAGAGGAAGCCCGGCGTGAGCAGGCGCTCCGGAGCGACGTACACGAGGTCGATGCGGCCTTCGGCGATGTCGCGCTCCACGGCGCGCGCCTCCGCCGGCTCGAGGCTCGAGTTGAGGTAAGCGGCGCTCACACCCACCTGGCGCAGCGCGCTCACCTGGTCGTGCATGAGCGCGATCAACGGCGAGACGACCACGCCGACGCCCGGGCGCAGGAGCGCAGGAAGCTGGTAGCAGAGCGACTTGCCGCCCCCCGTCGGCATGAGGACGAGGGCGTCACCACCGCCCAAGAGGTGCTCGATGACCTGTGCCTGGGCGCCGCGGAACTCCGGGTAGCCGAAGACCTTGGCCAGCAGGCGGCGGGCGTCTGCCAGGGTGGGCGACTCGCTCAGCCCACCCACTCCCCCTTGCGCATGACGGGCTCGGTCGTGCCGTCCGGCAGCTCGCCGTCGATGTCCATCTCGCTCGAACCGATCATGAAGTCGACGTGCGCGAGCGAGTCGTTCAGACCGTGGGCGAGCCGCTCCTCGCCCGTCATCTCCTGCGCCCCCTGGAGGCAGTTGACGTAGCCGCGACCGAGCGCGATGTGGCACGCGGCGTTCTCATCGAAGAGCGTCTCCAGGAAGAGCAGGTCCGCCTTGGCGATGGGGCTGGATGCAGGCACGAGCGCGACCTCGCCGAGCCGGCGCGCGCCGGCGTCCGTGTCGAGGATGTCGTCGAGCGCCGCCTGCCCCTTGCCGGCCGTGGCCTTCACGACGGCGCCGTCCTTGAACTCGAGCGAGAAGTCGTCGATGAGGATGCCGTTGTAGGCGAGCGGCATGCTGGCGCGCACGACGCCGTCCACGCGCTCGCGGTGCGGCGCCGTGAAGACCTCCTCCGTCGGCATGTTCGCCACGAACCCGACGCCGTTCGGGAGCGTGGAGCCACCGCCGTCCCAGACATGGTCGTCTGCCAGCCCGACACGCAGGTCCGTGCCGGGTGCGCGGAAGCGCAGGGCGGCGTAGCGGCGCTCGTTGAGGGCCTGCTTGCGGCGCGCGAGGTCGGCGTTGTGCTCGCGCCAGGCGGCGACCGGGTCGGCCTCTAGCACGCGCGTGGCCGTGAAGATGGCGTTCCAGAGGGCGTCGACCGCCTCGGCCTCCGGCAGGTCCGGGAACACCTTGCGGGCCCATTCGGGCCCCGCCGCGGCGGCCACGCACCACGGGATGCGGTCGCTCATGGCCAGGTCGGAGTACGAACGGATGGCGGGGCGCCAAGCCTTCTGGTAGGCGGAGAAGCGCTCCGGCAAGGTGCCGGCGAGAGCGTCCGGGTCGTCCGCCAGGATGGCCAGGGAGGCCGCGCCCTCCGCCGCGAGGCTGTTCATGGCGTCCGCGCGGTACTGCGGGATGATGCCGAAGCTACCCTCCGGGCCGTGCAGGAAGCGGGAACGCTGGACGGCGTCGTCGCCCCACAGCACCTCGACGTACGAGCTGCCGCTCCGGTAAGCGATGTCGATCACCCGTCTCACCAACGGCGCCGCCGCGACGCTGGCGCGTACGAGCAGCTTCTGGCCGGGCTGTACGTTGACCCCGACCTTGACAAGTAACTCTGCGTACGCCTCCAGGCGCTCCGCGAAAGAAGGAGTAGTCATAACGAGCATCGTAGCAGCGGGCTGCGGGCCGCGCCCGGCAAGGCGGCAGATCGCCACATCGGACCCGGCGGGTTGTCAGGTGCGGCTAGGCAAGTGGCCCTGGCTTTCAGCCGGCGTTGCCTTAACCTCGAAGTGACAGGCGTCGCGGGCGCACTGGAAGGCGCCGGCCATCATGCGACGTGCTCGCACCGTCGCCTCGGCGCCCGGTAAGGAGGAGGTATGGCGCTGTTCAAGGACCGCGTGGACGCCGGCGAGAAGCTCGCTTGGGAGTTCGGCGCGACCAGGGACTTGCGTGGCCGGGGCACCATCGTTCTCGGCCTGCCGAGGGGCGGCGTGCCTGTGGCGGCCGCGGTGGCGCGTCAACTCGGCGCCCCGCTCGACGCGCTGGTCGTCCGCAAGCTCGGCCACCCTGACCAACCGGAGCTGGCCATCGGGGCGGTGGCGCTAGGTGGGCACCTGTTCAGGAACGACGAAATCATCCGGGAGAGCTCCCTGAGCGACGCAGAAGTCCAGGGGATCGCCAAACGGGAGCTGCGCGAGCTGGATCGGCGGGCCATCGCCTACCGCGGCGGGAGACCGCCACTCGACCTCTCTGGCAAGCAGGCAGTGTTGGTCGACGATGGGCTGGCTACCGGCGCGACCATGCGAGCCGCCATCCGGTCGGCACGGGCGCACGGAGCATCGCGCGTGACCGTGGCCGTGCCGGTGGCGGCGGCCGACGCGCGGGCCACCATCGAGGCCGAGGCCGACGACTTCGTGTGCCTCGCCGAGCCGGTGGACTTCCTGAGCGTGGGCAGTTGGTACTCGGACTTCGGTCAGGTCACCGACGAGGAGGTGCGGGAACTCATGGCGGAGCACGAGGTCAGTCCATGAGCTCGGCGACGCGGGCCCTAACCGCCGCCGCGGCACCCTCGTCAAGGAAGGCCAGGCGCATCCGCCTGGCGAGGACGTCGTCGGGGTAGCAGGCGTACTCGTGCTCGCAGGCATACGCGACCTCGGCCTCCACGTACGGATACCCCGCGGCCAGCCGCTCCCTGCTGGACCCACGGCCCACCACCGCCGGCGCCAGGGAGCCGTAGGCGGAGTTCAGGTGCCTGGCGACGTCCTCAGGCAGCGCGTACTCGCGCATCAGCTCAGCGTAGCCCCCTTGGTCGAACCCTTCGGCGCCCAGCAAGGGGAGGTCCCTCGTCAGGGTAGCGGAGCGCGGCTCCAACCGCCCGGTCTCGATCGCGACGTCCACCACGTCCTCCGCCATGCGCCGGTACGTGGTCCACTTACCGCCGGCGATGGTCACGAGACCGGACGCGCTGGTCACGATAGCGTGGTCACGCGAGAGCCGCGCCGTCGACGCGCCCTCGTGGCCGAGCTCGACGAGCGGGCGCAGGCCACTCCAGGCGGCGAGGACGTCCGTTCTCTCCACTGGCAGGTCGAAGTAGCGCCGCACGTGCCTGAGGATGTACTCGATGGCTTCCGGCTCCGGCAACGGTTCCGGCTCGACGGCCGCGGGGCTGTCGGTGGTGCCGACCAGCGTGCGCCCCTGCCACGGCAGCAGGAACAGCACCCGGCCGTCCTCGGTGTGCGGGATGAGGAGCCCGGTGTCGACGGGGCTGAAGCGCGCAGGCAAAACGATGTGCACGCCGGAACTCGCCTTGAGCATGGGCTCGGCGCCGGCGTCGTCCATGGTGCGCAGCGCGTCGGCGAACGGACCAGTGGCGTTGACGACGACGCGCGCGGAGACCTCGAACGGCTGGGCGCCCGGCGCGACGCGGTCGAGCAGGACGGCGCCGGTCACGCGCCCGTCGCGCTTGACCAACTGCACGACCTCGGCATGGTTGGTGACGGCTGCGCCGTGCGCCTCGGCGGTCCTTACGAGGGTCACGTTCATACGCGCGTCGTCGAACTGGCCGTCGTAGTACTCGACGGCGCCCTTCAGGCCCTCGTGCTTGAGCATCGGAAAGCGGGCGAGGGCCTCGGCGCGGCCGACCAAGTGGCTCGGGCGCAGGTTGGCCCTGCCGGCCAACATGTCGTAGAGCTTCAGGCCCGTGAAGTAGTAAGGGAGCTCGAGCGCGCCGTACACGGGCGTGAGGAGCGGCAGCGGCCTGGCCAGGTGCGGGGCGTTCCTCAGGAGCCTCGCGCGCTCATGCAGAGCCTCGCGCACCAGGCGGAACTGGCTGCGATCGGCGTGCTTCACCGCCTGCTCGAGGTAGCGCACCCCGCCATGCACCAGCTTCGTGCTGCGGCTGCTCGTACCTTGGGCGAAGTCGGCGCGCTCGACCAACGCGACCTTCAAGCCCCGGGTGGCCGCATCTAGCGCCGCGCCGGCGCCCGTAGCGCCTCCGCCGACGACCAGGACGTCGAACCGCTCGGACCCGAGCCGTGCCAGGCGCGCGCGCCGTTCCTCGACCGCGCGCCGGGCGGTGGCCTCAGCCTGTGTCACCCACCAGCGCTCGCTTCCAGCTCGGCGACGCGTCGCTCCAGGTCCTCCACGCGCCTCAACAACACGGCGAGGGCGGAGCCGTTCGCATGGTGGCCCTCATGGCCGTTCCCCTCGCGTGCCTCGTCCGGCTGGCGCGAGCGCACGCGCGGCTGCATGCGCTCCTCGTCGAGCCCCAGCTTGTGCGCCCAACGGTCCTGGCTCTGGCCGGGGCCGCGGCCGAGGTTCTCGACGAGCGGCACGCGCCGCTCGGCCAGGCCGACGAGCACCCGCTCGACGCTGGCCAGGTCCGGGAACGTCGTGTACCGCTCCGTGCGCGTGCGCAACTCGCCTGGCGTCTGGGGTCCGCGGAGCATGAGGACGCTCAGCACGGCCAGCTCCTTGGCGTCAACCGACCACGCCTGTGCAAGCTTGTGACGGTGCTTCGGCACGCGGTCGCTGACCTCCTGCACCGTCGCGGTGAGGCCCTTGTCGTGCAAGCGTTGCAAGGCGGCCAGGACGTCCTGGAGGTGGTAGTCGGTGACGGGGTCCCGGCTCGTCTTCTGGTTGCAGGCGGTGTGTAGAGCTTGGCTGCTAAGCGGATACGCTTCGGGCGTGGTGCGCTCCTTCTCCACAAGAGCGCCGAGCACGCGCAGCTCGATGTCTGTCAGAGCCATGCGCGCAGGATATTACGGCTCGAACCGGTGACCAGTGGGCTGCGCCCCAGCCGCCCGGGTGTAATACCGTAGGCGCGTGCCCATCAGAGATGAACTCATCGAGCGCACCATGCAGCAACTCGCCGCGCTCATGGCCAAGATCCTCCACGCACGCGCCGACGTGGTCGGCGCGGCGCAGTTCGACATCGGCTCGGCGGAGAGCAAGCTCGACGAGCTTTACCTCGCGAACCTCGGGACGAGCCGCAGCCTCGTGCGACGGCTGGGGCTCGAGGACCTCCTTGGGGTCATCGGCACCGCCGGCCACGTCGACGGCGAACGCGCCTACGTGCTCGGCGCTCTGCTCAGCACGGAGGCCGAGGTCGTGATCCAGGCGGGCGCAGGCGAGGAGGACCTCGAGGTCCTCGGCCTGCGCAACGCGGCGCTGGCGCTGTTCCTCGAGGCGGGAGCGGAGCGCCTAGGCGAGCCGGACCTCGACGAGCGCGTGCGCACCCTCCTGGCCGCCGTGCCGGAGGAGACCTGGGCCGCCGGCACCTACGAGCGGCGCTTCCGCTACGAGTTCGCCGGCCGCCGCTACTCCCGCGCCGAGGACGCTCTCTTCGAATGGCTCGACCACAGCGCGGGGTTCGCGGCGCGCCTAGAGGTGGCGGCCACCGCCGACGCCTTCTACACGGAGTTGGAACAGCTCAAGGACCAGGAACTCGCGGAGGGCGGCTTCGACAGGGACGAGATAGCCGAGGGGCGCGCCGACTTCGCGGAGCGCGTCGGGGCTAGCGCGTAGCAGGTCTAGGCGGCATTAGCCGCCGCTAAGCCGAACCCTCCGCTTGGCGGCGAGCCGACGTTCGAGCGGCGAGTCGACGCTCACTCCCCGCTCGCCTCTTCCTCGACGACGCGCGTCACACCCACCCAGTCGACCCGCAAGCCGTCCATCTCCTCCACCACGAAGCGGAAGCCGTTCCAAACCGTCTCGTCCGCGACCTGCGGCACGCGGCCGAGGCGATCGGAGAGTAGGCCGCCGAGGGTCTGGTAGCCGGCGCCTTCCGGCACGACCTCCTCGGCGAGGCCAAGCTCGTCGATGAGGTCGTCCACGTGGAGGGAGCCCTGCATCCGCCACCGGCCGTCGCCCAACTCCACGACCTCCGGTACTTCCTCCTCGCCTGGCGGGAGGATGTCGCCGACGAGTTCCTCGAGGATGTCCGAGAGGGTGACGATGCCCTCGAGGCCGCCGTACTCGTCCAGCACGACCGCGAAGTGCGTCCGCGACTCCCTGAAGTTGTTCAGCAGGCCGAGGATGGGGAGCGTCTCGGGCACCATCAGCGGCTTGCGCACGACGGCCCGGAGGTCGAGTTCGGCCCAGCTAGCCTCGCCGGCGGCGAAGAGGTCCCTGACGGCCACGAAGCCCACGACCTTGTCGAGGTCGCCATCGCACACGAGGTAGCGTCCGTGCGGCTCTTCCCGCACCTGTTCGAGGACGTCGCGCACGTTCGCCCCCACGTCTAGCCAGGCGACCTCCGGACGCGGCGTCATGATGGCATTGACCTTCCGCTCGCCCAGCCAGAACGCGTTCTCGATGATCTCCTGCTCGGCCGGTTCGATCACGCCCGCGCGCAGGCCTTGGGCGATCACCATGTCGATGTCTTCCTCGCTGATCTCCTCGCCGTCGCTCTGCTTCACGCGTAGGAGGCGGAGGAGCAGGTTGGTCGAGGCGCCGAGGAAGAGCACGAGCGGGCGCGTGAGCGCCGCGAGGAAGCCCATCACGCCCGCGAGCCGCATGGCCATGGCCTCGGGGTCGTTGAGGCCGATGCGCTTGGGAACGAGCTCCCCCACCACGATCGAGAAGTACGAGATCAGCACGACGACGATCCCGAACGCCACCGGTTGGGCTATGTCGCGCAGCCATGACACGCGCGCCAGGACCTCGGCGAGCGGCCCCGACAGCGCGGCGCCGCCGAAGGCGCCCGAGAAGACCGTCACGAGCGTGACGCCGACCTGAACGGTTGAGAGGAACGTGTTGGGGTTCTCGGAGAGGGCGAGGGCGCGCGTGGCGTTGGCGTCGCCGGACTCGGCCTTCTGCTGGAGCCTGAGCTTATTGGCGGAGACCACGGCGATCTCGGCCATGGCGAGCACCCCGTTGGCGAGGGTCAGTAGGAGGAGTATCAGCACGCTCACGCTTGCGCAACTATACGCAGTCGCCGGCGGGAGTCGGGAACGGTGACCACCCCTTGGAGCGACCTCCTGGTATTGGCGCGGTCGGGACAGTTGTCCATTCCTCGGAATGATTCCGATTGTTACGCTCGAACCGTCGCGGCCCGATCGCCGCTTGAGAAAGGATGCCCCTATGCCGGCGAGGAGATCACCCACTCTTGTCGTCACCCTGCTCACACTCCTGACGTTCACCCTGGTGGCCGGCGCCAACGCGCAGGAGGCCGATCAGCTCCAGAGGACGGCGCAGGCCCTCTTCGCGCCGCTGCCTGACGTCGCGGCCAACCCGGACATCGACCTGACGGACGCCAAGATCGAGCTAGGCAAGATGCTCTACTACGAGCCCCGCCTCTCGCTCTCCGGCGTCTTCTCCTGCAACAGCTGCCACAACATCGCGACCTACGGCGTCGACAACCTCGAGACCGCCACCGGCCACGGCTGGGCGCAAGGCCCGCGCAACTCGCCCACCGTCATGAACGCGGCACTTCAGGCTTCCCAGTTCTGGGACGGCCGCGCCAAGGATGTCGAGGAGCAGGCCGGCGGCCCCATCCTCAACCCGATCGAGATGGGCATCCCGTCGCAGGAGTTCGCGATAGAGCGCCTCTCCTCCATCCCGCAGTACGCGGAGCTCTTCGCCAAGGCGTTCCCTGACCAGGCCGAGCCGCTCGTCTACGCCAACGTCGCCAATGCCATCGGCGCCTTCGAGCGCACGCTCGTCACCCCCGCGCGCTTCGACACTTACCTCGCTGGCGACGCGAACGCCCTGAGCGACCTCGAGAAGACCGGCCTGCAGACCTTCATCAGCTACGGCTGCGCCGGCTGCCATAGCGGCGCGACGGTCGGCGGCAACTCGCTGCAGCGCTTCGGCGTCGTGGAGTCCTACTGGGAGGCCACCCGCGAGTTCGTGACCATCGATACGCCGACGATGGGGATGGACGTCGGGCGCTTCGCCGTCACCCACGAGACGCAAGACCTCTACATCTTCAAGGTCCCGACCCTACGCAACATCACGCGCACCTACCCGTACTTCCACGACGGCTCCGTGTGGGACCTGCGCGACGCCACGCAGATCATGGCCCGCGTCCAGCTCGGCCGAGAGCTGACCGAGGAAGACCTCGACGCCCTGATGGCCTTCTACGACACGCTCGAGGGCGAGATCCCCGCATACGCGCTGCAACTGCCCGTGCTGCCCGCCAGCACGACGGGGACGTCCAAGCCGCAGCACTGAGCCCATAGCGCTGAGCCTCGCAGCCCTGGTCAGCGCCAGCGGGGCGCGCCGATCATCCGGCGCGCCCCGGATACTCAGCGGGGACCGCAAACCACCTCGGGCGATCGTGTCCTTGGCGGTCGGAGGTCTTCACTAGCGCCGCACGCATACGCTCTCGCGGTCGATGGTCATCGATCCACCGCTGCGCGAGGCCGCCGCCGGCAACGAGGCGGCGCCACTCCCCTTAGGATCTTGCGCCTCGCGTCCTTTGGTCAGGCTAGATCCTCAGTCGTAATCGACGGTCACGCGCTCCCCGCTAGCCGCCGACGCCAGGGCGGCATCGATGACTTTGGCCTCGCGCAGGCCATCCTCGAAGTCGGGGCGGATCCGCTCCCGGTGGGCCACGGCCGTCACGAAGTCGGCCACGGCGTGGTGGAAGGAGTGCTCGTAGCCGATGAGGTGACCCGGCGGCCACCACGCGCTCACGTAAGGGTGCTCGGCCTCGGTCGCGATGATCGTCCTGAACCCCTGCGCGTGGCTCGGGTCGCGCCTGGAGAAGACCTGCAGCTCGTTCATGCGTTCGAGGTCGAACACGATGCTTCCGCTTGCACCGTAGATCTCGAAGGTGTTGTGGTTCTTGCGGCCGGGGGCGAAGCGCGAGACGTCGAACGACCCTAGGGCGCCGTTCTCGAACTCGGCGACCAGGAAGGTGGCGTCGTCCACGTCGACCTGACCGAGTTGACCACCGCCGCCGCTCCCGGCAGAGAAAGTGGCGGCGCCAGCGCCGGGTAGTGGTCGCTCCCGAACGAAGGTGGCGCTGGTGGCGCTCACCGTCCTCACCTCGCCGACCAGGTAGCGCGCGAGGTCGATGAGGTGGCTGTTGAGGTCATGGTGCGGGCCGGAGCCGGCGTTCTTCTTGCGGAGATGCCACGTGAGCGGGAACGCCGGGTCGACGATCCAGTCCTGTAGATAAGCGCTGCGCCAGTGATAGACCTGCCCGACGAAGCCCTCGTCGATGAGGCGCTTGGCCAGCGCAACGGCCGGTACGCGCCTGTAGTTATGGTTCAGATAGTGGGTCACGCCTGCCGCCTGCGCCGCCGAGAGCATGACCCGCGCCTCGGCGCTGTCGATGGCGATGGGCTTCTCGCAGAAGATGTGCTTGCCATTGGCGGCGGCGGCCACGGCGATCTCGGCGTGGAGGTCGGTCGGGGTGCAGATGTCGACGACGTCGATATCGTCGCGCGCCACCACCTCCCGCCAGTCCGCCGCCGTCTCCTGCCAACCCCAGTTGCCAGCGAAGCGCTGCAAGGATTCCTGGTTGGTGGCGCACGCCACCTTCATCACAGGGGTGGCGGGCAGGTCGAAGAACTTGGGCGCGTTGCGCCAGGCGTTCGAGTGGGCCTTCCCCATGAAGTTCTGCCCGATGATGGCGACGTTCAGCTTGGTCACGCGCACTGCTCCTTTAAGCCTCAACGCAGTTCTCTGGCGCTGCGCTTGAGGTCCGCGACGCTCTTGCGGATGGCCGCGTGCCCGTCGCCGCTGTAGCCGGATGTCCGTCCCCACCGCCAGAAAGCCGGTGTAGCCGCTGTCCCCGAGTTCCTTCCTGGGCCGGGGTTCCTTCCTGGGCCGGGGTCGACGTTCTGGCTGCGTTCCAACCCGTCCGGATAGCCCAAAAAGGCGTACACGCGGTCGCGGAGAGATGCGAAGCGCACGGGCACTGATCGAGGCGACATCGTGCGATCATGGTAGTGCGCTTGGATCGCCATCACCAACTGAAGACGCATCGCCGGGCTCCGCTCGGGGTGGTCGGCGGCCCCTCATGGCACCACTACTGCGCGCGAGTCACCCCTCCAACATCACCCACTCAACCAACTCGCTGAGCGGCGCGGTCGCGAGCCCGATGACCCGGTCCGCCCCGCCGTAGTAGAGGTGCACGACCCCGTCCACCACCGGGTTCGCACAGCCGAACACGACGTTGGGCACGTCGCCCTTGATCTCCCACGTCTCCTGCGGCTCTAGGATCGTGCCCTTCGGGCGCTTCAGGACCCTGGTCGGGTCAGCGAGGTCGAGCATGGCGGCGCCCATGCAGTACACGTGGGCCTCGTCGTAGCCGTGATACAGGATCAGCCAGCCGTGCTGGGTACGGATGGGCGGGCCGCCGGCCCCCACACGCTTGCCGTCCCAGAGGCCCGGCCTCGGGCCGAGGATCTCGCGGTGATCGCCCCATGCGCGCATGTCGTCGCTGACCGCGAGCCAGATGGACGGCGGCCGACGATGGAACGTCACGTACTTGCCACCGATGCGCTCCGGGAAGAGCGCGTGGTCCTTGTTGTCCTCATGCAGTACGACGGGGCCCAGGCGCTCCCACCTGACGAGGTCGTCGGAGACGGCGTACATGGGGGTGATGCCCGTGGGCGTCACCCCCGTCTCGGCGTGCTTGCCGACCCGCCCGTAGGCCGTGTAGGCCATGTAGAACCTACCGTCCAGCTCCGTCACCCGCGGGTCCTCGACGCCCCTGGCCTCGCTCTCCCCGTCAGGTACCAGCACCGGCTCGCGTAGACGGTTCCAGTGGACGCCGTCGGTGGAGACGGCGTAGCCGATGCGCGACACGTAGTCGACACCCTGCGCGCGGTAGTGCATGTGCCACAGTCCGCCGTGAAAGATCACGGACGGATTGAACACGTTGAGCGCTTCCCACGGGCTGGACGGCTCGGGCTTGAGGACGGGGTTGGCGGGGTGGCGAACGAGCTTCAAGGCTCCTCCAGCGTGACAGCGAACACGTGCATGGTCTCCCGGTCCGGTAGGAGGAGGGCGGTGAGCTCCTTGCCGGGCTCGAGGTCGATGGTCTGCATGAAGATGCGGCACGTGATGCGTTCGACCGCCCCGCCCGCGCCGCGCCGCTGGTTGAACTCTAGCGCCACCCGCTCGCCGTAGCGCGGAAGCTGGCACCAGTCTGACAGGCCGAGCGTGACGGACACCGCGCTCCCGTCCGCGTACTCGAGGGTCAAGTCGCTCGCGTAGTTGCCCTGCTCAGAGGCGCCGAGCAGCCACAGGGTCGTGTACCGCCCTGTCGGGACGACCACGCGCTGGCCCTTGAGGGCGACGTTGTTCGCCGACCCGTCCGTTGGCGGGAAGTAGAAGGGCACACCCAGGATCTCGGCGACGGCGCTGGCCGGTGGCGCGTGCTCGGCGGGATAGGTGGCGCCGAGGGCGCTGGAGCGCGCGTCGAAGTTGCCCTTGGAGGGGTTGCGCGGCGTCGAGAAGGCGTCGTTGTTGTACAGCTCGCCGAGGTCGAGGCCTCGGTACCTGCCCTCCTCGAACGCGAGGGCGCTCTCGACGGTGAGTGACGGGCCGCTGGAGCGCGCGCCGAGCGAGGGCAGCGGGTCGTCGCTCGCGAAGCTCACGAGGGCGAAACCGTAGGGCGGCAGGTCATCCGTTGCGTCCTGGAGGCTCGCGGTGGCGTCGTAGACGCGGACCGTCAGGTCGCGCACGTCGTGAGGGTCCGCGGCCGACGCCCCGCCGTCCCCTTCACGAGCAGCCCGATCGTCTCCATCGATGCCGCCCGCCATCGTCAGCGCGCGCGCCACCAGGCCCTCGGCGCCCAGTGCGTGCGCCGTGTCCGACCAGCTCTTCACGAGGAGCAGGCGCTCGCCCTCGCGCCCGTACAGCTTCTGGGTGAGCACGGGGCGCAGGATCAGTGCGTCGAAGCGCATCTCCCTGCCGGCCTCGTGGCTGACGATGAACCTGGCCTCGCCGGCGGGCAGTTCCACCGTGCCGAGGTCCTGCATGCGGTAAGGGGCTACCGTGGTGGCGTCCTTGCTGCCGACGCTCACCGTGGCTACGGTGCCGACGACCTGTCGGCCGTACGCCACCCTGGCGGAGGCGTCCCACGGGTCGTTCCGGTAGAGCGCCAGCACCCGGTACTCGGCGCTCGCCGGCACCTCGGCGACGACGGTGACCGCGACGCCCGGTTGGAGGACGGCGGTCATCTGGCCGCTGGCCGCGGCGTCGATCTCTGACTTGGGCGGCTCGCCGAAGTCCGTGCCCGTCTCGAGCTCGAGGGTGATGTCGGCCTGCTTCCAGAGCCACTGCCACGTGAGCTCGTCCAGGGCGTCGGCATCGCGGGCGCCAAGGAGGGCGAGCAGCGCCGTGATGGTCGACTCGGCGCCGGCGTTGCGGTTGATCACCCCGCGCTCGAGGCCGTCGTAGGTGCGGCCGGTGGCGGGGTCGTACATGGGCTCGCGCAGTTCGTTGTTGCCAGTGAGCCAGCCCGTCATCAGCCCGCCGAGCTCCGCGTAGACGCTCTTGCCGGTGGCGGCGTACAGCTCGAAGAGGCCGCTCGCGAGCGACTCCATGCCGAAAGCGATCTGTGGCGCCGTCTTGACGGCCGGCGACATCTTCTCGATGGGGCCTTCCGTCGCGAGGAGGTGTACGAAGAAGTGCCCGGCCTCGGCCTCGGCGCTCGCCAGCAGGTCGTGCCCGTCCACGACCCCGTCCTCGCCGAGCACCGTGGCGGCGCGCGCGAGTGCCTGCGTCTGGCGGCTGCCCCAGGCGTGCCACTGGAACGGGTCGAGGGCGAACGACGGGTGGGACAGGTAAGGGTAGGTGCCCGCCGGGCCGTACTGGAACTCGGCGAGCCCGACGGCGATGCGCGAGGCGAGTTGGAGGACGACCGGGTCCTGATCGACCTCGAGGAAGCTCGAGAGTCCGAGGAGGAGGATGGACGCGACGTCGGCGCCGTCGCCCGGGAGCCAGGCGGGTGCCTGGAGTCCATGCACCTCGTAGTACTGGCCCCACCGTGCGTCGACGTTCCTGGCGAAGGCGCTAGCGCCGGACAGGAAGGCGCCACGCAGCGTCTCGTAGTAGTCGGCGTCGCCCTGGAAGGCGATCATGCCGTCGCCGATGGCCCATAGGGCGCGTGCCGCCCAGAAGCCGGCACCCTTGCGGCTCGTGATGCCCAGGCGGTTGATCTTGCCGAACTCGTCGGCGAAGTTGTAGAACTCGCCGTCCTGGGCCTGGAACGCGAGCACGAAGTCGAGCTGGTCGCGGGCGTAGGCGAGGGCGTGCGGGCTCAGGCCCTGCCGCGCGGCCGCCAAGTAGACGAGGGCCGCGCGCGCCACGTCGTCGACGCACGTCAGGCCCTCGCCGGGCGCCCCGCGGTAGACGTACGGGTCGGTCTCGGTGGGGCCGGGCTCCGCGTAGATCCAGACCCCGCGGAGCCTCTCCCCTTCCACGTCGAACAGCTGGCTGAGGTGGTCGAGGTGGGCGAGCTCGATGATGGAGTCGGCGGCGGCTAGGTCGGCTAGGTCGGCGAGGTCGGACTGCGAGGAGGACCTAAAGGCGTCCTGCGCGGGCGAGGCAGCGGGCGCACCCCGCTGCGACGCGTCCCCGCCGGCCGGCGGCGTGTCCTGCGCCACCGCCGGCCCCGCCAGCCATAGGAGAGCGACGAGCGCGCCCGCCCCCGCCCAATGGCGGGCGCGGGCGCGCTCCCTGCTGACTTCCGGTCGGTTCCGGCTCGTCACTCGATCGCTACACCGGCCAATCCCTGTTGGATCGAGCGGGCCTGGCGGACGGCGTCCGCGAGGTCGGAGGCGTTGCGGACGCTGTAGGTGTAGTGGAACTGCACCGCGTCGCCGGGCAAGTAATGGTTGGCGGCGTTGAGGGCCATGTCCTTGGTCGCGTCGTACGTGGCGAACTCGTCGGCCGTCCACTTGAAGACGCCTGTGCGGAACTCCTGCGACTCGAAGACCCACGTGTTGCCGGAGAGCCACTCGTCGTAGTCGTCGGCGATGGCGGGCGTCGTGTGGGCGCTCTCGATCACGACGATGTCGAGCGCGTCGGAGTAGTTGGCGCGCCACGGCTCGGCCGAGGCGAAGATGTAAGCGGCGCCCCAGTAGAGCGGGCTGGCGTTGCTGCTGGCGGGGAAGGCGATGACGGGCGTGCCGTCGACGTCCTGGATGGCGTCGCGCTCCGCGAAGTAGTCCTGGGCCGAGACGCCGAGCTGGTCGGCCCAGAGGAGGCGCCTGAAGACGGGCAGGACGTGCGTGGCGTCCTGGTCGGCCTGGCTCATGACGGTGGTGACCATATGCTGCAGCTTCATCATGTCGCTGTAGCCGCGGAACGTGACGTCGTTGCTGACGTCGACGTCGCCCGTCGCGAAGACGCGTGTCACGACGCGCTGGTTGAGGCCCACGAAGCGGTCGGAGGCGTACTCGCTGACGACGGTGACGCGCACAGGCCCGGCGGGCAGGACCTCGGTGCGGACGTGGCGCATGCCGCCGGCCTCGAGCGTCGTGTACTCCTCGTGCGGGCCGAGCTCGCCGTTCGCCCAGTAGGTGCTCTCGGGGAAGCCGCTGAAGCGCAGGATGCCGAGTTCGGCCGCCAGCGTGTCGGTAACCGCGCCGAAGCCCGTGATGCTAGCGAGCCCGTCGGCGGCGACCGTGACTTGGAAGCCCTCGGTGGTGAGGCTCTTGATGACCGTGGCGTCGCCGTCCTGGCCAACCTCGAACGCAGGGGCCGCCGAGGCGGCTTCGCCGGCCTCGTCGCTCACCTGGACGGTGGCGTCGCTCGCGGCGACGAAGCTGAGCTCGTCGCCGGCCGAGACGCGACCGTTGAGGTCGGTGTCGTCGATCTGGTGGGGAACCGCGGCACCACCCACCAGGACCTGGAGGCTGCTCCAGTCGAAAGCGAAGTCTGCACCGATGGTGTTGCGCACGGTGAGGAGGTCGAGCGATACGGGCACGGGCGCCGCCGCGCTGCCGCCTTTCACCGTGAAGCTCCGCGTCTCGGCGGCCG
>JBDZVI010000034.1:0-28589 GCA_040255585.1 Deinococcaceae bacterium | reverse complement strand
GGCTCAAGACCATGAGTATCAGACTTGACAACATCGGCATCGTCGTGCGGGACCTGGACCCGGTGATCGCGTTCTTCCTCGACCTCGGCCTCGAACTAGAAGGCCGTACCATGGTGGAGGGCGAGTGGGCCGGTCGCTGCACCGGCCTTGGCGATCAACGCGTTGAGATCGCGATGCTGCGCGCGCCGGACGGCCACGGGCGGGTGGAGCTCTCGCGTTTCCTCGAACCCGAGGTGATCGAAGACCACCGCAACGCGCCCGTCAACGCCCTCGGCTACCTCCGCGTGATGTTCGAGGTGGATGACATCGACGGAACGCTCGCCCGGCTGGGCAAGCACGGCGCGCAACTGGTGAGCAGCGAGGTGGTGCAGTACCAGGACGCGTACAGGCTCTGCTACCTCCGCGGACCCGAAGGCATCCTCATCGGACTCGCGCAAAGCCTCCGATGAAGTGTTGCTAGCGTCTGCGCTAGGCCGTCAGGCGAGCGCGTCCAGCACGGCGTTGATCTCTTCCCACAGCGCCTCGGTCGGCTCGCAGCCAACGGACAGTCGCACGTAGCCTTCCGCGACCTTGTCGCCCCACCGGGCGCGCCGCTCGGCCGAGCTATGCACGCCGCCGAAGCTCGTGGCAGGCACGATGAGGCTCGTGTTCTCGATGAACCGGTCGGCCGCGGCCGCATCGGCGAAGGTCAACCCGATGATCGTTCCGAACCTCGTCATCTGCCGCTTGGCGATCTCGTGGCCAGGATGCGTCGCCAGGCCCGGATAAGCGACGGACCTGATCGCCGGGTGCGCCGAGAACCGCTCGGCCAGGATGGCGGCCGTCGAGGTCATCCGCTCGTAGCGAACCTCGAAGCTCTCCAGCCCGCGGTGCACGAGCCAAGCTTCGAACGGACCGGGGATGGCGCCGACGAACTTCCGCCAGTCCCGGACCGGCTCGAGCAGGCCGGCGTCGCGCGCGGCGACGTGCCCGAGCAGGACGTCCGAGTGGCCGTTGAGCGCCTTGGTGTCGGACGCGACCACGAGGTCGGCGCCGAGGTTCAGCGGCCTCTGGCCCAGCGGGGTCATGGTGGTGTTGTCGGCGACGACGAGGGCTCCCGCCGCCTTGGCCCGGCCGGCTACCTCCGCCACGTCGCAGATGTCCAGCCCCGGGTTGGAGGGCGTCTCGATGAAGACGAGCTTGAAGCCGGAGAGGTCCTGCGTGGCGTAGTCCGCCGTCGCGCGAAGCTCCACCTCGACGCCGTGCGGGGCGAGGTACTTTTCGACGAGGACGCGGGTCGTGTAGTAGCCGTCGCTCGGCAGCAGCACGCGGTCCCCGGTGCCGAGGTGCGTCATGAACACCGAAGCGATGGCGGCCATCCCGGAAGGGAAGATCGCGACCGGCGCGTCTTCGAGGATGGCGAGCGCGTCCTCCAGGACCTCCCACGTGGGGTTGCTCCACCGGCCGTACTGGTGCTTGGCGTTGGGAGTGCCGGGGAGGAAGTAGGTGCTGGCGGACGACAGCGTCGCCTGAACGGGCTGGCCCGGCTCCAGGTTCCCGGTTCGATGATGGAGCATGCGCGCGATGAGCCGCTCGTCGAGTGAACTCACGGTTCGGCCAGCCTCTCGCCGTGGGGCCGGCGACGGCGCGCCGCCAGCTCGAGCTTGCCTGACGACGAGGAGCGGCGTCCGGTCACGGCGCCCATTCTAGTTCGTTGGCCACCGCTCGGGCCGCTCGGTGGGACTAGCGAGGCTCGGCTCGCAACGCTCTCAGCACGCTCACGGCCTGGTCCAGCCGGTTGTAGGGCACCAGCAAGTGGTCGTGATAGAAACCCGCGAGGACGTTGCAGCCGATGCCGGCCTGAGCCAACGCGGTCGAGAAAGCGGCGGTCAGGCCAACGGCCTCCAGCGACGAGTGGACGGTGAGCGTCAGCCACGCCATGGTGGGCGAGGCGTCGAGCCCGTGCCGCCTAGCCTCCTCCGTGGTCATGACGATCGTGACGCCCTCGGCTTCGGTTATCGATGCGTGTGCCGCGGCCATCGCGAGCGACCCGGCGGGAACGGTGGCGAACACGTACCGGTCCGGGCGGGCCGAGACGTCGAGTGACCGCAGGATGTCATCGAGGTCGGTCAGCGCTGTGCTCATCTTGTTCTTCTCCCGTTGGTGAGGCGTTGAAGAAACCCGGCGATCGTCGCCTCCTCCCAATGTAATGACGCTCGACGCACGTGGTGCCCCGGCCTGCACGCCAAGCGCGAGGGCGCCCTAGATAGGAGATGCGACCGCCTAGGCTCGCTGCGTTCGGCGAGTGAGGGGTGTTCGAGACCGGAGACATCGTCATAGTTGACTTGCTACCCGTTGTCGGTCATGAGCAAGGTTCGAGCGGCGTACGTCCGTGCTTGGTGGTGACTACGTCCTTGGACAGGTGCGACGACTATTATGAGCTGCTTACTATCGTGCCGTTCACGACCACGCTTACGCGAGGTCGCAGCGTTCTGACACCGGTCGTGGCGACCCCGACCCTCAACGATCAGTACGCTCGGAGCAGGGTGCTGCTCCCACGGGTGAGGTCCATCGACCCGAGACGAATCATGCGTAAGGCCTCCCCGCTGACTGCCGAAGACCTGGACGCGGTTAAAGCGGCCCTGAAGGATTACCTGAAGGTCTAGCGGCCATGGCGGACCTTTTGCGCTCGAGGCGAGGTCGTCTCACGTAGCCGGAGATCCCGGCTCGGCGCCAGAGACTCGCAGCAACCGACGGAGCTCGGCGAACGTGGCTTCGACGTCGTCGACCGGGCACGTGCGCCCAAGCACCTGCTTGAGCGTCATGTGGTTGAGCGCCGCGCTATGGCACCGCTGGAGCGGATCCACCCCGTGGCGCACGAGAACCTCGCGTACCTCGGGGACCGCGGTCAGGAGCTGGCGCATCTTCATCGAGGAGAGGTCCATGTCCACGGCGCCAGGGTCGCATCGTCCGGCACGATGTTCCAGGACCTCGGTCAAGGCCGGTCGGTGGCGGCCGCGATACCGTCGCGGCTCCTGCTTGTCCTTCGTAGGCAAGCTATAGACTTACCCGCGTGACCCGCCTACGGGGCCTTCGCTCGAGAAAGATCGGCCCCGTCCCGTTCGACGTCGCCATCGCGCTCCTCATCCTGTACGTGGTCTGGGGATCGACGTACCTGGCTATCAAGTTCGCGGTCGAGGACACGCCTCCCTACTTCATGCTCGCCGTGCGCTTCGGGGTGGCGGGCGGCCTCATGTACGCCTTCATGCGTCTAAGGCGCGAGCCGAACGGCACCCCGCGGCAGTGGCTCGGCTCGAGCATCGTAGGTGTGCTCTTGCTCGTTGGCGGCATGGGCAGCGTTGGGCTGGCCGAGGCGTTCGGGGCACCGTCCAGCCTGGCGGCGGTCATGGTCGCCACCATGCCCCTCTGGCTCACGCTCTTCCTCGCGTTCCAAGGCGAGCGCACCCGCCCAGCGGAGTACGTCGGCATGGCTATCGGCCTGGCCGGCGTACTGCTCCTGAACCTCGAAGGCGAGTTGCGCAGCAACCCCCTCGCCGCAGCGCTCCTCATCGTGTCGCCCTGCTCCTGGGCGCTTGGCTCGGCCCTCAGCCGCCGGCTGCCCCAAGTGCCGGGCGCCATGGGCTCCGCCGTCCAGATGCTCGCCGCCGGGCTGCTGTTCGTTCCCCTCGGGCTGCTGCGTGGCGAGCGCGTGACGGCCGTGCCGTCGACGGGCTCGCTGCTGGCGCTGCTCTACCTCATCACCATCGGGTCGCTCGTCGGGTTCACGGCCTACGTGTACCTGCTCAACCAGCGCGTTAGACCGGCGCTGATGACCTCTTACGCCTACGTCAACCCCGTGGTGGCAGTTGTCCTCGGGGTGGCTTTCGCGGGGGAACGGATCAGCCTCCTCGGGCTAGCAGGGATGACCGTGGTGGTGCTGAGCGTGCTGTTGGTGGTGCGGGCGAAGCCTGGAAGCTAGCGGCCGACACCCTTACTGAGGCGACTCACTACCAGCATGTTGAGGCTGATGCCCTCGCTCTCCGCTTCCTCGGCGAGCGCCTTGTGAAGACTCTTGGGGACACGCACGTTGAACTTGCCGCTGTATTCGCGTCCGGAAGTGGGTTCGGGAATGGGGTCGCCGTTCGCCAACATCACCTCCAGCACGGCTGCCAGGCCCTCGCGCGCGCTCTCGACCGCCTCTGGGATGGTGGTGCCATCGCCGTGGGCGCTGGTTCCGAAGTCGACATAGCGCGCGTAGTAGCCACCGCCGTCCTCGCTGCCCAGTGGCACGACCTCGAGCCTGTAGGGCAAGGAGAGGTAGTACCCGCTCTCATTACTCATCGCTGCTCCCTTCAACAAGACCGAGCTTCCTTGAGACGTCTTTGAGATAAATGCGCTTCACGCGCTTGTCGTGTACTGGGATGCTGATCAACTCGGAGCCCGGCTTGCGGAAGATATGGTGGCTACCTCCGCTACGGGGCTGATGGTGGGTATAGCCGAATGCCTCGACGATCGGCTTGACGTCGGAGAAGCGCATCGTGGAGGGAAGGGCAAGAAGCTGCCGGATGAGCTTCTCCCGGCTAGACATGATCAATGGTACTACATATGGTGGCATACTTGGTGTCGGATCGAGCTTTCACCTCCAGTGGACCTGGCTACCTGGACGGCGGCGTCTAGGTCCCCGACGTAGATGAACAGTTCGTGATGTAAGCCATGGCCGGGCTCCACTCTCGCGAGTTGGCGCGGAGACTCTTCGGTGGTGACCCCCAGCTCGGCGCCGCCAGCCAGACCACCTCCCTACGGCTGGACTCCGGCAGCGAAGCGACCGCGTCACTGACGTTGGCACCTGATCATCCGCAGACTGCGATAAGGCGAAGGAGGATTTCGATGGGCAAGGTGTACTGCGACATCGCCGTCTCGGCCGACGGCTTCGCGACGGGGCTGAACCAGCGCGAGGAGGCGCCGTTCGGCGACATCGACGACAGCTGGTTGCACCGCTGGATGTTCGATACGTACGAGGAGAACCGCGCCGAGGTGGACGCGATCCTCGACTCGGGCGCGACCATCATGGGGCGCAACATGTTCGGCCCCGTCCGCGGCGAGTGGGACCGTGACTGGCGCGGCTGGTGGGGCAAGGAGCCGCCGTACCATGGGCCCGTCTTCGTGCTTACCCATCACGCTCACGAACCCATCGAGATGCTGGGCGGCACCACGTTCTATTTCATCACGGACGGCATCCGCTCCGCGCTCGACCAGGCCCGCGCTGCGGCCGGCGAGCGGAACATCTCCATCGCGGGTGGGGCCAGCACAGTCAACCAGTACCTGGCAGCCGGACTTCTCGACGAGCTGCGCCTCCACATCACGCCATGCATCCTAGGTGCCGGCGAGCGGGTGTTCGACGGGGTGCCCCCGCAGAGGCTAGAGCGGGTGTCGGTGCGCGCGGCGTCGCTCGTCACGCATGTCACTTATAGGCCAGTCAGGCAGTAGGCCTCAGCGCGCCGGATCGATCATCGTCATCCCGGCGACGGTGGCCCGGTCGAACCGCGGCAGCAGCTCCGCGGCCTCTGCGAGGCCGATGGTGCGTTCGATCAGCCGCTGCGGCTGCAGCACGCCGCGTTCCATGAGTTCCAGCATCTTCGGGTAGTCGACCGCGGCCATGCCGTGGCTGCCGAGCAGGTCGAGCTCCCACGCGATGGCCCGGGCCATCGGCACCCGCGGGTGGCCGGAGACTGGTGGCAGGAGGCCGACCTGGACGTGCCGACCCCGCCGGCGCAGGCTCAGAATCGAGTCGGAGCAGGCCTGTTCGTTGCCCACGGCGTCCACTGCCACATGGCCACCGCCGCCCGTCAGCTCGAACACGGCCGCGGGGATGTCGGCGCCGTCGGCGAGGAGCACGTGCTTGGCGCCTACCTGCTTGGCTACCGCCAGTGCCTTGGCGTTGCGGTCGACCGCTATCACCCTGGCGCCCATGGCGTTGGCGATCATCACGGCGCTGAGGCCCACCCCGCCGACGCCGACGACGGTCACCCACTCGCCTTCACGCACGCGGGCACGCGCGGACAAGGCGCGGAAGGCGGTAGCGAACCGACACCCGAGGCTGGCCGCCGTAGCGAACTCGACCTCCTCGGGGATGGCCACCAGGTTCGTGTCGGCGGCGTGCAGGGCAACGTACTCGGCGAACGAGCCCCAGTGGGTGAACCCCGGCTGCTGCTGATCGGGGCAGACCTGCGCGTTGCCGGACTCGCACCATTCGCAGTGGCCGCAGCCGCATACGAAAGGCACCGTCACCCGGTCGCCGGCCCGCCAGCGGCGCACCTGCGGGCCCGTCTCGACGATCACCCCGGCTAGCTCGTGGCCGGGGACATGCGGGAACACGATGTCCTCATGCCCGGCCCAGGCGTGCCAGTCGCTGCGGCATAGCCCGGTGGCGATGACCCGCACGAGCACGCCGTTGGCCGGCACGGCGGGCTCGGGCACCGAGCGGACCTCCGGTTGTGCCCTCACTGCGTCCAGGACTATCGCGCGCATGCGCCCATCCTATCCAACGGTCGTCATCAGGCCTTTAGGAGCGCGATGGCTACGCGGTCGACCACCCAGACGAACACCAGGAGGATGGCGGGGAAGCCGAGCCCGATGACGAACAGGCCGGCGCCGGTGCCGACGAACAGGGCAGCCTCGATGACGAGCTTCGCGGCCTCCGGGAGCTGCATGGGCGCCTTGGGTGAGAGGAGCAAGCCCCAGACGACCGCCACTGCGATAGGAGCGAGGATCGTCACCGGCAAGCGCAGCCAGCCTTGCACGAGGTAGAAGGAGAGGAGGGCGACGCCCGCCAGCAAGGCAAGCTCAAGGATGAAGCGCACGGTCAAGGCTGCGGCGAGCATGGGAGAGGCTCCGTTCATCGACCTGGCGGCTCTGGGTTTACCGTTCATCCGTCTGCCGTCAAAGGGCCGCCCGTCATAGCGGCATCACGGCCACGATCTCGTCGCCGTCCAACTCACCGGTCTCCCTGAACCCGAGTTGCAGGTACAGCGCCTTGGCGATGTCGTTGCCCGGCACGAAGCTGGTGGCGACGTGGCTTCCCGGGCCGAGGGGCTTGGTGCGCAAGATATCGATGGCCTGTTGCAGGGCGCGCCTGCCGATGCCGCGGCGTTGGTGGCGACGGTCGACCATGAACCGGTACATCTCGTAGAACGGTGCGTCACCTTCCGTCTCGGCCGGCTGGTGGGCTATCGCGATCAGGCCTACCGCCTCGTCGCCAAGGAAGATCCCGTAGACGCGAGGGGTGAACTCGCCGGCCGTGAGGGCCAGGTACGCCTCGGCCAGCGTGTACTCGTTCGGGGCCACGAACTTGTCCTGGCCTTCGTCCAACTCCAGTGCCAGGACCGCCGAGAGGTCGTCGGTCGTCAACGTTCGTAGCGAGACTTCTGGTCGCATGCTGCACGCATAGTGCACTGGCGGACTGCCGTGAAGCAACCCCGACGCCGGTACGAAAGATGAACGAGTCGACACGGCCCAGGCCGGTGCAGGGGCGTCGCCCGTGGCGCCACGACTGGGTTTCTGAACCGACTCCACCGAACCGAGTCGCGGATGCGTGGTGAGAGCGACTCGTGCGTACGGAATAGGTCGGATCGCCGGCGATAATGCCGAGGACGCGACCGGGAGGACACGTATGGAGGGGACGACCGCGTGACAGAACTGCTAGTCGTACTGGTTACGGGGCTGTTGGTGATCGCCGGCGCCACGGTCATCGGCCCGCGCTTCGGCGTCGCCTCGCCGCTCGTTCTGGTCGCCGTCGGGGTAGCCGCGAGCTTCCTGCCGCTGTTCGGAGCCTTCGAGATCGATCCGGAGTGGGTCCTGGAGGGACTACTGCCGCCGTTACTGTACTCCTCGGCCGTGTCGCTGCCGACGATGAACTTCCGCCGCGACTTCGGGACGATCAGCGGCCTCTCAGTGCTCCTGGTCGTGGGCACCGCCCTCGCCCTCGGCGTGTTCTTCATGCTCGTCGTGCCCGACCTCGGGTTCACGTGGGGCGTGGCGCTCGGCGCGATCGTCAGTCCGACCGACGCGGTGGCGACCTCCATCGTGAAGCGCTCCAACGTGTCCAAGCGCGTGGCGACGATACTGGATGGCGAGAGCCTTCTCAACGACGCGACCGCGCTCGTGCTGTTGCGTACCGCCATCGTCGCAACGGCGGCCTCGTTCTCCTTCTGGGGCTCCGTAGGCACCTTCGCCTACTCCGTCGTGCTCGCGCTCCTGATCGGGGCGGCCGTGGGTGTGTTGAACCTGGCTGTCCGGCGGCGCCTGACCGACGCGACCGTGAACACGGTCATCTCCTTCGCCGTGCCCTTCGTGGCCTCCATCCCGGCCGAGCTGCTGGGCGCGTCCGGCCTCGTCGCGGCCGTAGTCGCCGGCCTGATGACCGGTCTACGCGCGCCGAGGGTGCTGTCGCCACGCAACCGGCTGTCCGACTCGCAGAACTGGCACACGGTGGAACTCGTGCTCGAGGGCGCCGTGTTCCTCATCATGGGGTTGCAGCTCACCTCGATCCTTACGCACGTTCATACCGACCACGCCGGCATAGGCGCCGCCGTGCGGGTGGCTGGGGGTGCCTTGCTCTTGACGATCCTCGTGAGGGCAGCTTACGTCGCGCCCCTGCTCGGTTTCCTGGCAGCGCGCGGCCGGCTTTACGGGAAGATCCGACCGCGTTTCCAGGGCCTCCAAGAGCGCATCAGCACGCCGGAAGGTAGGCAGCTGACGCTCGACCGGATGAACGCCGCCGGGCGCAAAGCCACCGAGGAGGACCTGGATCGGTTCGCCGTACGCGTCACCCGCGGGCTTGCCGACATCCAGTACCTCCTGCGCGCGCCGCTCGGCTGGCGCGAAGGGACCGTGGTCGTGTGGGCCGGCATGCGCGGTGCGGTCACCGTGGCCGCGGCCCAGACGCTCCCTGCGGACACCCCACAACGGTCAGTGCTGGTCCTGATCGCCTTCGCGGTCGCCGTGGGGTCGCTCCTGCTGCAGGGTGGCACCCTTGGCCTGCTGCTCCGGGTCGTCGCGCCCGGCGCGGGTCAGGCGGTGCTCGCCGAGGAGGCCGCCGCCGAGCGTGCCAGGATCGTGGACCTGCTGCGAGAGACCGGGGACGGCGTCCCGGACCCCATTATCCCCGCGGGCGCCACCCGGCAGGAGCAGTACGCGCTCGCCACCGACCATCGCTTGACCGTCCTCGCCGCTCAGCGATCAGCGCTGCTCGACGCGCGCGACAACGGGGTCTTCGACGCAGACGTCCTCGAGGACGCGCTGATCGACCTCGACGCCGCCCAGATAGCTATCGAGTTGAGGGGCCGGTACGCGCACTGAGGGGTCACTGGGGGCGGTCGAGTAAGCTCTAGGCCGATGCGCGGCCCGCTCGTCCAGCCACCCAAGCTCCGCCCGGGCGACAAGGTGGCGGTCCTCTCGCCGTCGTTCGCCGCACCGGCCGTCGCGCCTGAGGTGCACGAGCAGGCGTTGCGACGCTTCGCGGAGCTCACCCGGCTGGTGCCGGTCGAGTTCCCGACCACGCGCAAGCTGGGTGCGCCTGCGATGGAGCGCGCCGCCGACTTCAACGCGGCGTTGGCGGACCGTGAGATACGGGCCATCCTGGCGAGCATCGGTGGTGAGGACCAGATCCGCGTCGTGCCCCACCTGGACGCCGGGCTCCTGCGGGGCGACCCGAAGCCGTTCCTCGGGTACAGCGACAACACGAACATCCTGAACTGGTTCTGGACCAATGGCGTAGCCGGCTTCTACGGCGGCTCGACGCAGGTGCACCTGGGGCCGGGCCCGCACGTCGACCCCGAGCACTTGGTCTCGTTGACGGCAGCGCTGTTGACCGGTGGCGTCCTGGAAGTGAGCGAACCGGGTGAGTCCGAGGACTTCGGACGCGACTGGAACGACCCTCGCGCGCTGGTCGAGTTCGGGGAGCGCGACGCCACCGAACCGTGGACGTGGGCTGGTCCGACTCGCACGGTCAGCGGCCGCACGTGGGGCGGGTGCCTGGAAGTGATCGACTGGATCGCCTTGGCGGGCCGAATGCCGGCGAACGACGACCTTTCGGGAGCCATCCTGCTGCTGGAGACTAGCGAGGACCTGCCGCCTGAGCGCATGGTGCGCTGGTGGGTCCGCGCACTGGGAGAGCGTGGCGTCCTCGCCGCGGTCGCGGGCGTGTTGGTGGCGCGGCCGCCTTCCAGCGCGCTCGGTGCGCCGCTGCCGAGCGCCGGCGAGCGCGCCGCCTGGCGCGCGGCCCAGCGCGACGCGGTGATCGAGGAGGTCCTGGCTTATAACCCGGAGGCCGTGATCTGTGTAGGACCGCCCTTCGGACACACCAGGCCGCAATGGATACTGCCGTACGGCGGCGAGGTCACCCTCGATGGCGAGAACCGGCGGGTCTTCGCGTCATACACCTGAGCCTCCTACTACTAAGCCTCCTACTACTGAGCTTCCCACTACTGAGCCGCAACGGGCTGTCTCAGGATGGTCCGTAGCTTCTCCGGAGCCGTCCTGCGGACGTCGCTCAGGTAGATCTCGTGGTGCCTCCCCGTCATGCGCAGCCCGTTCGCGGGGATGAAATCGCCATGCATCCGTTCGAGCACCGCCGCCTCATCGTCGAAGGACCCGATGTGCAGCGTCTGCACGCACTGTCCCTCGGACAGTGTCTGCATGCGCACATCCTGAAGGCGTGCCGGTGGCGACTTGGCCCCGGCCTGCTTCATGGCCGCCTCGAACGCGCTCCGATCGAGCCAGTCGGGGATCATGAGCATCACCGTCCAGTCCCAGCGCGACTTGTCGCGTGACGTCGTGAACGCGTCCATCCGGTCTGCCCACCACAGGCCCTCCGGCGGAGGGACGACGTAGTCGCGTCCGAGCTCGCGTTTGCTCGCGAACTTGAGCTTGTAGGCCACCGGGTAAAGAGCCTCCAGCGCCTCGGAGAAGGCGGGCGACGTGTTCGGGTCGCCGTGCCCGTCGACCATCAGGTACTGCATGTCGGGCACGTCAACGAGTTGGAACCGGCCGCGTTGGGCCTGGTAGCTGCCTAGCGTCTTCCTGAAGTCGATCTTGTCGGTCATCCGGTATCCGGGACCTACTCGGCTACCTTGGCGCTCGTGGGCAGGCTGCCGGCACCTGGCCACCCCGCCGGCAAGCTGTACAGCTCATCTGTGAGTTCGCCGATGGACGAGCAGCCGAGCAGCCTGAGAGTGCGCTCGAGCCCCGAGCGCAGGATCTCGATGGCGGTCGCCACCCCTGCCTTGCCTCCGGCGGCAAGGCCGTACGCGTACGCCCGCCCGACGAGGACGGCGCGCGCGCCGAGCGCGAGCGCCACGGCCACGTCGGCGCCTCCCCTGATACCGCCGTCGAGCAGGACCTCGACCTGGTCGCCCACCGCGTCGACCACTTCGGGCAGCGCGTGGAGCGACGGGGCCACCCCGTCGAGTTGCCGTCCGCCGTGGTTGGAGACGACGACCGCGCTCGCACCGGCGTCGACGGCGCGCCGTGCGTCGTCCGCGATGTGGACGCCCTTGACGACGATCGGTCCGTCCCAGAGCTCCTTGATCCACTCGAGGTCGGTCCAGGCCACGGCCGCGGCGGCTAGCTGAGCGCCGATGTCGCCGTACTTCATCGGGCCGTCGGGCAGGACGACGTTCGGGAAGCTCATGGCGCCGCCCTCCTGGAAGAACTCGAGGAGCCAGCCTGGTCGGGCGAGGACCTGGGGCACGTAGGGCAGCATGCCGGGTATCTTCCGCGCTATGAGCTGGGGCGCGCCGTCGCGGATATCGCGCTCGCGCATGCCGGCCACGGCCGTGTCTATCGTCACCACGAGCGCCGAGTAGCCTGCGGCCTTGGCCCGCTCGATGGCGCTCGCGGCCACGTCGCGACCGCCGCAGAGGTAGAGCTGGTACCAGCAGACCCCTTTGCTGGCGGCGCGCACGTCCTCCAGGCGTGTGCCGGAGAGGGTCGAGAGGGTATAGATCGTGCCGGCCTCGCCCGCCGCGGCTGCCGCGGCTTCCTCCCCGTGGGGCCAGAACATCCGTGAGGAGCCGACGGGCGCGAGGATGATGGGGAAGGGCAGCTGGCGGCCGAGAACGCTGGTGCTGAGGTCGACGTGGTCGAACTTCACCGCGCCGCGCGGGCGCCAGACGAGGTCCTCGTACGCGGCGACGTTGGCGCGCAGTGTGCGCTCGTTGTCCGCACCGCCGTCGATGTAGTCGAACACCATGCGGGGCAGCCGCCGCTTGGCCCTGCGGCGCAGGTCGCCGATGCTGGCTACGCCCGGCAAAAGCCTACTCACTGCTACATCCTAAGGCTGGCGAAACTGTCATCTTGGCGCCCTCCAACGGGTACTTACGGCTGTCGCATGCTACCGCCATGTAGCAGCGGGCAACCGACCCTGATGGCTGGTCGGTCGCCCGCTGCCGGCAAGCGCACCTCGGTGCACTCGTCGAAGTCCCCTTTTGAGTGCCGTTCCTCAGTGGTACTGGACGATGCGGATGTGGTTCCCGAAAGGGTCGCGGATGCCGAAGTCGGTGCCGTAGTCGCGCCTGGTCGGTTCGTCCGTGATCTGCACGCCCTTGGCCTTCAGGTCATCGAACGCCGCCTGGGCGTCGGTCGTGATGAAGCCGACCGTGAAGCCGGTTGCGCCCTTAGTCACGATCTCCCTTACCTGGGCGGCGGTTTCGGGATCCATGCCCGGAGGGGCCGGCACCTCGAGGAGGATGTCGGGGCCGTGGCTACCGGGGACCTTCACAGTGAGCCAGCGCATGAAGCCGAAGTCGACGTCGTTGCTCACCTCCAAGCCGAGCTTGCCGACGTAGAACTCGAGGGCCTCAGTCTGGTCGAGGACTAGCACGTTGGTGATGTTTATGCCCTTCAGCATCGTAATCCCTCCTAGTGGTCGCTGAGCTTTCGCCTTCGCGAACGCCTGACTCTAGCCGGCCTCGCCGACGGGCGCTTCTCCGAAACTGCTCGGACGGGCCCATGCCCTGAAGAAGCACGTCGGTATCGGGACGGGCGGGTAGCGCATGCGGTACTCGGATGGGGAGACGCCGACGATCTCCTTGAACGTGCGGCTGAACGTGCCGAGGCTGTTGAAGCCGACGTCGAAGCACACGTCGGTGACGCTGCGGCTCGTCTGCCGCAGCGCGAACATGGCGCGTTCGACGCGCCTGCGCTGCAGGTAGCGGTAGGGCGTCTCGCCGAACACGGCCTTGAAGGTGCGGATGAAGTGCGCCTCGCTCATGCCGACGCTCCTGGCGAGGCTCGGCATGTCCAGTGGCTTGGCGTAGAGCCTGTCCATCGCGTCGCGCGCCCGCAGCGTGAGGCGGTTGCGTGCTTCCGTGGGCGACAGGGTAGTCGTGGGCGCTGCGGCTGACGTCGGCATGGATGAGCTAAGGGTAGCGGACGCGGGCTCTTTCCGGCCTGCGATCTGACGCATCCCGATACCAGGCCGACGAGCAGGTAGCCGCCCAAGCCGTTCGCCCTGAGCGGGCCTTCCTCCCCGAGTACGACCTGAGGGACCGCGCCAACTTCGACGACCCGCCCAGTTGCGTTCCCGCCCGCGCTGCCCTAACGTTTAGGCATGGCTAAGGAGCGCAAGGCGTCTGGTGAAGCCGGGACGAACGAGGACGCTGTCGTGGCGCCGACCGCCGCGGATGACGTCGAGAGCGCCGCCGCGGCGCTACAGCAGAAGGGCGACGGCGCCACCCGCCTTTCCAGCTCGGTGGGCGACTACCTGAAGGCCATCTGGCTGCTGGCCGGTGACGGGGTGGCCGGCACGGGCGAGATCGCGCGCGAGCTAGGCGTGACGGCGCCGTCCGTCACGGCCATGCTGAGCAAGATGAGCGGGGCGGAGCTCGTCGCCTACTCCCCGTACCGGGGTGCTTCCCTCACACCCGCCGGGCGTCGCGAGGCGCTACGGCTCGTGAGGCGGCACCTGCTCCTCGAGATGTTCATGGTCACCCAGCTCGGCTTCGGCTGGGACGAGGTCCACCAGGAAGCCGAGCTCATGGAGCATGTCGTCTCCGACGTGTTCACTGAGCGGCTGGCCAAGCACCTGGACGACCCGGAGTTCGACCCGCACGGCTACCCCATACCAAGGGCGGACGGCAGCGTGCCCGTCGCGCCGACCACGCCGCTGGCCGACCTGGGTGAGGGTGGGCGGTTCCGCGTCCACCGCCTCATGACCCGTGATCGTGCCGTGCTGGCCTACCTAGAGTCGCGCGCGGTAGAGCCGGGCGTCGAGCTCGTTCTCAGGTCGCTCGAGCCGGGCGGCAACTTGCTCCACCTAGAGTTCGTCGGCATCGGCAACGGCGCACGCGGGCGCAAGGTGGCGCTCTCCCGCGAGTTGGCCTCGCTCGTGTTGGGCGAGAACCTGACCAACTGATCGATGCTGGCTGTCCGCCTCGGCCCTGACGGTCGCGCGGATCTCAGACAAGCCGAGTTGGGTCGCCCGCGACCGCTGGGGCGGAGCCGCCTTCGAGTCGTGTCAAGGGCTGCTTGACGAGATCGAGGCGACACGCTAGATTAGTCGAGGCTAAACCCTAGACTAGCCGCGGCGAATAGGCCGCGACCTAGCCGCAGGTCGAGGCCGAGATACCTCAGGAGGCATGATGCGAACCCCGTCCCGACGCGCTTGGCCCCTCGTCCCGATCCGCGCACTCGCCATGAGCCTGGCCATGTTTGGAAGCTTGGTCTTGTCCGGCACGTCCACGGCGTTCGCGCAAGGGAAGTTCAAGGTCGTCACCACTTTCACCGTCATAGCCGACATGGCGCGCAACGTCGCCGGCGACGCCGCGATCGTCGAGTCCATCACTAAGCCTGGCGCTGAGATCCACGACTACCAACCGACGCCGGGTGACGTGCGGCGCGCCCAGGACGCCGACCTCATCCTCTGGAACGGTCTCAACCTGGAACGCTGGTTCGAGCGCTTCTTCGAGAACCTGCGGGGCGTCCCCAGCGCCGTCGTGAGCGACGGCGTCGAGCCGATCGGCATCTTCGAGGGGCCGTATGAGGGTCTTCCCAACCCGCACGCCTGGATGTCGCCTACCAACGCCCTCGTCTATGTGGACAACATCCGGGACGCGTTGGCCGAGCACGACCCGACCAACGCCGCCGTGTACGCGGCCAACGCCGAGGCCTACAAGGAACGGATCGAGAGCGTCATCGGTCCGATCAAGGAGGAACTCGCCGCGGTGCCCGAAGGGCAACGGTGGTTGGTCACGAGCGAGGGCGCCTTCTCGTACCTGGCGCGCGACTTCGGCTTCAAGGAACTCTACCTCTGGCCCATCAACGCCGACGCGCAAGGGACGCCGCAGCAGGTGAGGAAAGTCGTCGACGCGGTGCGCGCGAACGGCATCCCCGTGGTGTTCTCGGAGAGCACGGTGTCCGACAAACCCGCCAAGGAAGTGGCCCGGGAGACGGGCGCGCGTTATGGCGGCGTGCTCTACGTCGACTCGCTGACCGACGCCAACGGCCCAGTGCCGACGTACCTCGACCTCCTGCGCGTCACGGCCGAGACGATCGCCCACGGCTTCCTGGGAGAGTGAGGAGGCAGGTATGACCAGAGGTTCCGGGACGACCGGCGAACTCGGCCCCGACGCCGGTATCAGTGTTGAGGACGTGACCGTCACGTACCGCAACGGACACACCGCCATTTGGGGAGCGAGCTTCGAGGTGCCGGTCGGGACCATCACTGCGCTCGTAGGGGTGAACGGCGCAGGCAAGTCCACGATGTTCAAGGCCATCATGGGCTTCGTCAGGCCCGCACGCGGCGAGATCAGCGTCCTGGGCCTTAGCGTAGCGAAGGCGTTGCGCCAGAACCTCGTCGCGTACGTGCCACAGGCGGAGGAGGTCGACTGGAACTTCCCCGTGCTCGTCGAGGACGTGGTGATGATGGGTCGGTACGGCCATATGGGCGGCATGCGCATCCCGCGCCGCGCCGACCGCGAGGCCGTCGGCGCGGCGCTGGAGCGCGTGGGGATGAGCGCGCTGACCAAGCGCCAGATCGGAGAGCTGTCTGGCGGGCAGCGCAAGCGCGTCTTCCTCGCCAGGGCCTTGGCCCAGGACAGCCGCGTTATCCTGCTCGACGAGCCGTTCAGCGGGGTGGACGTCAAGACGGAGGAGAGGATCATCACCCTCCTGGCGGAGTTGCGGGACGAGGGGCGCGTAATGCTCGTCTCGACACACGACCTAGCCTCCGTACCGACTTTCTGCGACCATGTCGTGATAGTCAAGGGTACCGTCCTTGCCTACGGGCCTACCGCAGTCACGTTCACCAAGGAGAACCTCGAACTGGCGTTCGGAGGGGCGGTCGGCCGAGCTATGCCCGACCGCCCGTTCTTCGGTGCGCTGACCGACATCGACGAGCGTGCCGCCGAGCGGCGAGCCCTCAGCGCGCAGGCGGGCGGCTCGCAGAACTGATGGCGACTCTGCTCGAGCCGTTCTCGTACGGCTACATGCAGAACGCCATGTGGGTCTCTGCCCTTGTCGGCTGCGTGTGCGCGTTCCTCTCCTGCTATCTGATGCTCAAGGGGTGGTCGCTCATCGGCGACGCGCTCTCACACGCGATCGTGCCGGGCGTGGCGGGGGCGTACATGCTCGGGCTGCCGTTCTCCGCCGGGGCGTTCGTGGCCGGGCTGCTGGCGGCCGGCACGATGCTCGTGCTGAACCAACGCACGAAGCTCAAGGAGGACGTGGTCATAGGGCTCATCCTCGTCACGTTCTTCGGGCTCGGTCTCTTCATGGTGTCCGTCTCGCCCGTGCATGTGAACGTGCAGACCATCGTCTTGGGCAACATCCTCGCCATCACGCCGTCTGACACCCTGCAACTCGCCATCATCGGCTTCGTGTGCCTGGATGTCCTGATCCTCAAGTGGCGGGCTCTCGTCCTGACCTTCTTCGACGAGAACCACGCGCGCTCCGTAGGATTGCGGCCCGGCCGGCTCAAGGTCCTCTTCTTCGCCCTCCTCGCCGCTGCAACGGTGGCGGCCCTGCAGACGGTCGGGGCGTTCCTAGTCATCTGCATGGTCGTGACGCCGGGTGCCACCGCCTACCTCCTGACGGACCGCTTCCCCAGGCTGTTAGCCATAGCCGTAACCATCGGAACCGTGACCAGCTTCATCGGGGCTTACATCAGCTACTTCCTGGACGGGGCGACTGGCGGCATCATCGTCGTGTTGCAAACGGCCATCTTTCTGATCGCTTTCACGTTTGCGCCGAAGCATGGCGTTCTCGCGGCGCGACGGCGGGCGGCCCAAGCGCTGCGGAAGGCGGCGTCCTGATCATGCTCGAGACCCTCCTCGCACCCTTCCGCTTCGAGTTCATGAACGAGGCCTTCCTCATCACGACACTGGTGGCCGTGCCAGCGGCGCTGCTCTCCTGCTTCCTCGTCCTCAAGGGCTGGGCCCTGCTTGGCGACGCGGTCAGCCATGCCGTCTTCCCTGGCGTAGTGCTCGCGTACATCCTGAGCTGGCCGCTCGCGGTAGGCGCGTTCCTGGCCGGCATGTTCACGGCCGTCGCCACGGGCTACCTCGGTGCCAACAGCCGTATCAAGCAGGACACCGTGATGGGCGTGGTGTTCGCCGGTATGTTCGGGCTCGGCGTCGTCATGTTCGTGAAGGTCAAGACCGATGTCCACCTGAACCACATCCTGTTCGGGAACATGCTCGGCGTGAGTTGGGGGGACGTCGTCCAGACGGGAGTCATCGCCCTGGTTGCGACGACCATCGTAGTACTCAGGTGGCGCGACCTCCTCCTGTACGTCTTCGACGCCGCCCAGGCGCGCGCCGTCGGCCTGCCGGTGCAGGTCCTGCACTACGGACTCCTCGGCCTCATCGCCCTCACCATCGTTGCCGCGCTCCAAGCCGTGGGCATCATCCTGTCGGTGGCCATCCTCATCGCGCCGGGAGCCATCGCTTACCTGCTCTGCCGCACGCTGCGGAGCATGCTCGTCTGTGCGGCGACCGTGGCTGTCGTCGCGGCGTTCCTCGGTGTCTACCTCTCGTTCTTCATCGACAGCGACCCGGCGGCTACCGTCGTGCTCGTCCTATCCGTCGGGTTCGTAGTGGCGTTCGCCCTCAGCACCATCCGTGCCGCGCGCATGGCGGTGGCCGGCGCTCAGCCGAGCGGCTGAGCCCGGAGCGTGGCGCCTGGCTTGCCGCGGCGCTCTGCCACCCGGTACCGGTCGGCGCCGCTGCCCGCGGATACAATCCGGCGTGGACCCTAGAGTCAACTTCATAACTTTGGCCGTCGCCGACGTGAACGCCTCACGTGCGTTCTACGTCGACGGACTCGGCTGGCAGCCCATCTTCGACGTCCCCGGCGAGATCATGTTCATCCGGCTCTCGCCGACGCTGGTGCTCTCCCTCTGGAAGGCGGACGCCTTCGAGGAGGAGGTCGCTCCGCTCAGCCCACGCACCGGCCGGTCGCCCTTCACGCTGGCCTACAACGTGCCTGCCCCGGAACTAGTCGACGAGGTCCTGGCGGTGGCGCGAGCGGCCGGCGCCGTCATCCTCAAACCCGCCACCCAGCGCGACTGGGGCGGCTACTCCGGCTACTTCACGGACCCGGACGGCTTCGCGTGGGAGGTCGCCTACAACCCCGGCGAGATCGGGGTCGCCCTCATGGAGGCGGTGGCGGCCGGAGCGGAGCCGACGACCGTGGACGTCATCCGTACGCGCCGCTCCGTCCCGCAGGGCAAGCTCGGCGGCGGGCCTGCCCTCGACCACCGCGAGGTGGTGGCGGCCGTCGAGTCCGCCCGCTGGGCGCCGAACCACAAGCGCACGGAGCCGTGGCGTTTCCATCTCCTGGACGACGACCGCATAGCGCGTCTCGCCGAGCTGTGGGGCGAGCAGCTGGAGCGGACCGGTTCGAAGCCGGACCGCGTGGAGGCCAAGCGCCGCGATTGGGCCGAGGTGCCGGGGGCGCTCATCGTCACTTGCACGAGCGCGGCGGACGCCGACGACACCCTGAGGCTGGAGGACTACGCCGCCACGGCGTGCGCCGTGCAGAACTTGTGCTTGCATCTATGGTCAAAGGGCATCGCCACCAAGTGGTCCACGGCGGCCGTTACGGATCACGAGGGCTTCTGGCCGCTGCTGGGCTTGGATGGCGCGCCCGACGGCACGCGTGTCGTCGCCCTGCTCTTCTACGGGCTCGCCGCGGAGTTGCCCAAGGCCCACCGCAAGCTCCCCGTCGAGCACGTCCTCGTCGACCACCGCCACGGGGCGCGGGCCGAGGCACGCTGAGAAACGCGCCCCGGCCCGCGGCCACGGGAGTGGTCGGCTCGGTTCAGCAGATGACGGTGAAGCGCAGGACCACGTAATCCTCGCCCACGCTTCCCTGCGCGTCGGTCACCCTCACTCGCAGACGGATGAGGGTGTCGACCTCGCAGACGTTGCCCTCGAAGCCGGGGAGCTGGGAGACGCTCCACTTGCCCTCGTCGTCCGGCACGACCGGGTAGAGGGCAGTGCCGGTGCCGGTGCTCGGGTCGTAGCCGACCAGCGCGTCCCAGACCACGCTGACGGTGTCGTCGCCCTCCGGGTCGACGACGTCGTAGTTGAGGGTCAACGGCTCGAACTGCGGCGCATAGCTGTAATCCGTCGGGCTGGTGATGGTGACCCGCGGCGGGTAGTTGGCGGGAGCCGGGCCGATGGACAGGGTGACCTGCGCGGAGCCGACGCCACCGTGGCTGTCGGTGGCGGTGAGCGTGACTGTGCGAGTCCCCTCGGCGAAGCCGTCGGCCACGGTCAGGGTACAGCCCGTTCCGAGTGTGGCGCCGGCGCTCCACGCCAGCTGGTCGCATGGCACGGAGTACGCCTCCTCGTTGGGGTCGTAGTTGAAGGAGCGGAAGCGCACGAGCTGGCCGGCATAGAACGTCTGGCCGTTGTAGGGCGCGGTGATGGTCAGTTCCGGGGCGGTGTTCTCCACGGCGAGCGCGACCGTCTTGGTGGTCTCCCTGCCGCCGGAGTCGACGGCCTTCACCGTGATGGTGCGATCGCCGGTGGTGGCGAAGGTGACGCGGACCTCGGGCGCCGAGCCAGTTGCCGTGCCCAGGAGCCCGGAGGCGCCGTCGGCCGGGTTGCTGGACCGGAAGGTCGTGGCGCAGCAGGCGTTCCCGTCTTCCGCGTCGCGCACCGTTGCCCTGAGGTTGACGCCGTTCGGTCCGACCTGCACTGGTCCCTGGGTGAGGATGGTCACCTCGGGCGCGGTGTTGTCGGATTGCGCCACTTGCCACTCCAGGTCGATGAGGCTGGCCTGCCAGTCCTTGTCGAAGATCCAGACGTCGATCGTGATGCCGGCGTTGGCCTCGAGGCCGGCGGTCAGCTTCCAGATGGGGTCGCGTGGGTAGGCGATGTCCAGCCCCACCTGGGGCACGATCTCGGCGTACAGCCCCACGACTCCGTAGAGGAGCAGCTCGCCGCGGATGGCGCCCTTGAGCTTGGCTTTGGCCACGACTTGGACGAATGACGGGGACTTGACCGGCTGCGCGAGTTCCTCATGGCTGGCGTCGCTGATGTTGGACCACTTGCCGTTCTTGTACTGTCCGCCCGCTGTCAGGGTCAGGTTCTCCTGGACCTCGTAGCTGACGCTGAAGCCGACGGAACCGTCGATCCGCAACTCCAGCTTGAGCTTCGGGACGATGACGACCGGGACCGGTCCGATGGAGAAGGTGATGGTATTGCCGGTCAACGTCGCGAGCGGGATGGCCTTGCTGAGGGTGAGACCAACCGGGGTCTTGCTGTCGAGCGCCAGGCGCGCGATCACCTGCCCGCCCACCTCGAACTTGAAGTACGGGTTGGTCTTGATGCACAAGTAGCTGCAGTTGAGGGCGAAGCCCACATCGAAGATGGGCTGCACCCCTACGTCGCCCTTGACAAGCACCTGGTCGTTCTTGGTGCTGAGGTTCCCGTCCGCGTCGTAGACGACGAGGTCGTCGAACGTCCAGCCGATGAAGCCCGAGGGCAGGGAGAGCGGCGCGAGACCGTCCTCGGCCGCGGCGGCCGCCAACCGTTGGCGCTCGGCCGGCTCGTCGGGGTCGAACATGCGCAAGCCGTCCACGAGGTACTCCACGTTGGCGATGTCGTCAGGCTGCATCGCGAAGCTCTCGTAGAGCGAGCCGGACTCCAGCGCCATGTCGAGAGACGCGAGCTCGGTCTGCAGGGTGAGCTGCCCCGGCACCGAGTCGTCGACGTCGGTGACGCGCCGCAGGATGCCGTAGGGAGCCGCGGGGGTCGGCTCGGAGACCACGACGTTGCCGGCGGCAAGGGCCGGCAGGTCGGTCCCTGCGAACACGAGCGCGCCGCTGTCGGGGTCGTAGGCCTGCAGGGAGGCGCGAGCGGTCGCGTCCAGGACCCGCGTGTCGGCGTTCGCCACGGCAGGGTAGTGCGGCTCGTCTTCGTCCGGTGGTAGAGGGCTGCCGCACGCGACCAACAGCGTGAGTGCCGCGGCCGCGAGCCTGGCAAGATGACGTCTCTTCATGCCCACATCACGCTCCTTGCTTATCGGACGAGAGGGAGAGGCCTATGACGGGCGCGCCGCACTGGAACGAGCCGGAGTAGGTTTGGGGCGTGGAGAGGATCAGGCGCATCCCGTTCGCCTGCTCGTAGACCCTGTCGAGCCGCCAGACGTAGGTGGTTCCAGAGCAGCTGTAGTTGGTGGGAGGGTAGTACGTGATCGTCAGTCCATCGCCGCTGAGTTGCACCCGCGCCTCGGTGATGGTGTCGAACAGCGCGCCGCCGCTGGTGCGGATCTCGCCGGCGATGTTGTCCAGCTGCACGGGCTCGCTGAAGGTCCAGGTGATCGGCCGGGCAGAATCGTTGATCCTCGGCGGGAGGCCGGTAAGCGTCGGCGCGGGAGTGTAGCTGACCAGCCGCGGTCGGAAGTTGGGGGTCTCGAAGTCGCCGTTCCATGGGGCGGTCAGCCCGTTGCCCATGAGGTCGCTCGCCGCCGTCGTGAACTGAACGGCGTAGCTCTGCTCCTGGCGTAGGCCGCTGCCGACCGTGCAGCTTGCCCGTGAAGGCGTCGGCCACGTCCAACTGCAACTCATGGCGGGTGCGCTCACGAAGGCCGCCTCCGTAGCCGTTTGGTCCATGGGCTCGGAGAAATCGAAGGTTAAGACGCCGCGACCCAGAGCCGGGTCGATGTCCTGGGCGAAGCCGGTCACTTCCGGCGGGATCACGTCGGGCACGAAGCCGGCCATGAACGAGACGGTCGTGGGAGAGACCAGCGCGTTGCCGGCCAAGTCCTCGGCCACGAGTTGGAAGCGGTAGGCCTTGTCGCTCTCGATCAGGTCGGGCGCCACGTCGCTGAACTCGACCACCGTGCCACTCGGGCTCCAGGCCGGAGCGCCCAGCAGCGCCGTGTCCAGCGTGGCCTCGACGGGCGCCGTCGGGTCGAGGGGATCGTCGCCGGAGGGCGCCTGCACCTGGTACAGGAACAGGCCCAGCGAGCCGGGCTCGATCGGCTCGGAGAACACGAAGCGCACCCGCGTGACAAGCCCTACGCCCCTCAAGCCGTCGGACGGTTGACTGGAGACGAGCGTCGGCGGCGTGGTGTCGCCCGGGGTGGCGGTGACGGTCGCAGACGGGGCCGAGCGGTTGCCGGCGGTGTCCTCGGCCACCAGGTAGACCGAGTAAGTGGTGCCGTTCTCGAGAGGCGTCAGCACGTGCTCGGTCGCCGTGGCGGGCAGCGCGACGACGCCCGTCGGCGTGGCGGGGTCGTCACCCCAGAATAGGAGGTAGCCCGCGAGGTCCGCTTCGGTGCCGCCTGTCCAGGCGAGCCGGACGGCGCCGTCCATGGCCTCGGACGTCAAGCCGGTCGGCGCGGCCGGCGGCTCCTGGTCATCGAGCGTCGAGAAGCCCAGGCTCACGTTTTGGGAGTTGCCGGCGTCGTCCTCCGCGACGATGGCGAAGCTGAGCGCCGTGCCTGCCGGCCAGGCGGGCGAGGGGGCGATCGTGACCACCTTGCGCGCCTCGTCCCATGCGGGAGCGCCAAGCCCCACGAGAGGGGAGGGCGTAACCTGCAGTTTCAGGACCGGCTCGCTGAAGGTCAGGACGACGGTCTCACTCAAGGCGACGTCCGTGGCGCCGTCGGCGGGCGAGGCGGAGAGCAGCGCGGGCGGCGTGGTGTCGCCGCCCTGCGGTCCGCAGGCGGTGAGGTAGGCGAGGGCCGCCAGGCTGATGAGGATGCTTCGGATACGCATGGTTTCGTCCTCACTCGACGCGATTGATGGGGCGGGGCGGCCCCGAGCAGTGTCCCTAAGCACATCCTGCGAAGCGGGTGCCACAAGGGCGCCACAAGCATAGGGTCGGCAGGCGCGCCGGCAGCGGGCGATCAGGCGCGGCGGGTCGGCCCGGCCGGCCCGCGAGCGCACCATGCCTTCGAACCTCCAACGCTCACGACCGTCTGCTACCTTGTTAACCGTGGTATCCGCCGACCCCGCCCGTGAGGCGCTCCTGGAGGTCAGCGACCTGAAGAGGAGCTTCGGCGCCCTCCAGGCGGTGCGCGGCGTGTCGTTCACGGTCGGCCGGGGCGAGACCTACGGGCTCCTCGGCCCGAACGGGGCCGGCAAGACCACGACCATCTCCATGGTCGCAGGCATCCTCAAGCGGGACGGCGGCTCGGTGACGCTGGGCGGCGAGCCCATCACGGCGACGAGCGTCGGGGGCCGCGCGTCCATCGGCCTCGTGCCTCAAGACCTCGCCGTGTACCCGGACCTGAACGCCCGCGAGAACCTGGCGTTCTTCGGACGCCTGTACGGGCTCGGCGGCAGGGACCTCGCCGAGCGTTGCGACGCGGTTCTCGAGACGGTCGGGCTGCTGGACCGGGCCGCCCAACTCGTCCGCGAGTATTCGGGCGGCATGAAGCGCCGGCTCAACATCGCGGCGGGGCTCCTCCATAGGCCCAAGCTCCTCATCCTCGACGAGCCGACCGTGGGAGTCGACCCGCAGTCGCGCCACGCCATCCTCCAAACGATCGAGCGCCTGGCTGGGGGCGGCCTCGCGGTCCTCTACACCACGCATTACATGGAGGAGGCCGAGCGCCTGTGCGACCGCATCGGCATCGTCGACGACGGGCGGCTGGTAGCCGAGGGCACACGGGCGGAGCTCGTGCGGCTGGTAGGCGGCGAGGACGATGTCCGCGTCAACGCTGCGGGCGACCTGGCGGCGGCGGCCGAACGGGTGCGGGGCGTGCCGGGGGTCTTGCGCGTCGACGTGACGGACGACGGCCTGCGCCTGGCGGCGAACGGCGCGAGCGGACTCCTGACCCGGCTCGTCCACGCGCTTGACGGTCCTGGCATCGGCGTCACGGGCATCGAGGTGCGCGAGCCGGACCTCGAGGCCGTGTTCCTGAGCCTAACGGGCAAGGCGTTGCGGGACTGACGAAGTGAGAGCCGCCCTCCTCATCGCGCGCAAGGACCTGCGGCAGCGGTTACGCGACCGCTCCTTCTTCATCTTCGGCGTGATCGCTCCCCTCGCCCTCGCCTACGTGTTCAGCCTCCTGCTCGGTCCGCTGGCGCGCGGCGTACCGGATCCACCGACCATCGGACTCGTCGACGCGGACCGGTCGGCCGTATCGGCCGGCATGCGCTCCATGCTGGACGCCGTTCAGGCTGCCGGCGTCATCACGTGGCGGGAAGTCGCGCCGTCGGCCGGAACGCCCCCGCCCGCCGGCTTGGTAGGCGCCGCTGCCGGTGGACACGCCGGCGACGCGCGCCTGGTCAGGGTGCTCAGCGCCTACCCGGACCCCGCGAGCGCGCTCGAGGGCGAGGCGTACCGAGCACTGGCGGCGCGCGAACTAGACGCCGCCATCGTCGTGCCCGCGGGGCTCCTCGAAGCGCTGGGGCGCCAGCCGGCCACGGTGCGGGTGTTGGGCATGACGAACTCGCTCTTCGGCACCCAGCTTGCCGAGACCCTGGCGGGCTCGTTCCTCGCCCGGCTCCGCGCGGGCACGTGGACCGTCGCAGCGCTGGGCGAGCGGGGCGGCGTAGTCCTGGCGCCGCTCGTCATGGCCCAGGTGGCCTCCGCGCCGCAGCCGCTGCTGCTCGTCGACCGGCCGACCTCCGAGCGCCAGCTAGACCTCATCACGTACATGGCGGCCGGCATGGCCGTGTTCTTCGTGTTCTTCATAGTCCAGATGGGGGTCGCCGGCCTGCTCGACGAGGAGAAGGACGGCACCATGGCCCGCCTGATGGCTGCGCCCATCGCGCGGAGGTCGATCATCGGCGGCAAGGTCCTCGCCAGCGTCTGCGTCGGGGTGCTGAGCCTGCTGGTCCTCTGGGGCGCGAGCACCCTCCTCATGGGCGCCAGGTGGGGCGAGCCCGTGGCCGTGCTCCTGCTCATCCTCGCCGTCGTCGCCGCGGCCGCCGGCGTGCTCATGGCGGTGGCGGCGTTCGCGCGGAGCGCCGAGGCGGCCGGTAACATCCAGTCGATCGTGGCCATCACGCTCGGCGTCCTCGGCGGCACGTTCTTCCCGCTGCCGGAGGCGGGCGGCGCCCTGTCGCTCCTCATGCGCGTTTCGCCTCACTTCTGGTTCCTGCGCGGCATGGCCGACGCGGCGGGTGGCGGCGTTGCGGCGGCCCTGCCAGACGTCCTCGCCATCCTCGCGTTCGCCGCTATGGCGGGCGGGCTCGGCTGGGTGGCCTTCGGCCGGAGGCTCACGCGGTGAGCAAGGTCTTCGCCATCGGTCTCAACAACCTCAAGCGGTTCCTGAGGGACCGCTCGAACTACTTCTTCGCCTTGCTCCTGCCCATCGGGCTGATCTTCATCACGGGCGTGACGTTCGGCGCGCAGACGCGAGCGCGTATCGCCGTCCACGGCGCGGGTCCACTGGTCGACCGCTTCGCGGGGGCACTGGGCGAACGCGCCGGCCTGGAGGTCGTCCGCGTGGCGGACGAGTCGGCGCTCAAGGACGGGGTCGAGCGTGGCGGCTACGCCGTCGGCGTCGCTTTCCCGCCCGGGTTGGACGAGCTCGTGGCCGCCGGCGCGACCGCGGAGGTCGCCTACTACGGTCAGGCCGGCGGAACGGGGCAGAGCTACCGCCTCGACGTGCAGGCCGCGCTCGAGGCCGCCACCGCGGACGCGCTTGCCGCCGGCTTTCTTGCCAGGCGGACGGGCGAGCCCTTCGCGGACGCGCTCGACGCCGTCCGCGAGGCTGCCGCGGGCGCGCCGGAACTGAGCCTGATGACCGTCATCGTCGACGCGAGTGGCGCCCGCAGGAACTACCTCGGGTTCGGGCTCGTCTCCGCGGCCGAACTCGTCCTGTTCGTGTTCCTCACGGGCCTGACGAGCGCCACCAACCTGGTCGAGAGCCGCAAGCTCGGGGTCACGAGGCGCATGCTCGCTTCCCCGACCAGCTCCTTGACCATCGTCGTAGGGGAGGGGCTCGGGCGCTTCATGGTCGCCCTGTTCCAGGGGCTGTACGTTGTGGTCGCCTCGAACCTGGTCTTCGGCGTCCAGTGGGGAGCGCCGCTCCCCGTTCTCGTGCTCCTGTGCGCGTTCTCCGCCGTGGCGGCTGGAGCCGGCATGGTGATCGGTTCGGTCTTCTCCTCCGCGCAGCAGGCGGGCGGCGTCTCGGTGACGGTCGGCCTCGTCCTGGCCGCGCTTGGCGGCTGCATGGTCCCCCTAGAGGTGTTCGGGAGGACCATGCGCGAGGTCGCCAAGGTCGTGCCACACTCATGGGCGCTGGAGGCGTTCAACGTCCTCGTGCGCCAGGAGGGCGGCCTGAGCGCGATATTGCCTCAGATCGGCGTCCTGGCGGGCTTCGCGGTGGCGCTCTTCGCGCTGGCGGGCTGGCGGTTGCGGGTGGCGCTGACGCAGGCCTAGGTCGCGAAGGGCGCTTATGCTTGCGCATGCCGGCACAAGGCCTCCAGCACCTAGATACCCTGGTAGATGAGTACGCCGCCAGCAACGAAAGTCCGAGCGGCATCGTCGCAGTCGCCAAGGGCGGCGAGATCGTCGCGACGCGCACCTGGGGCGACGACGGCTACGACGTCACCACCCCGTTCCGCATCGCGTCTTGCACCAAGAGCTTCACTGCCCTCGCCCTCCTCATCCTGAGGCGCGACGGTCGCCTGGGCCTCGACGACGAGGTCGTCCGCTACGTCCCCGAGCTCAGGGTCGAGGCGCCGCCGGCTTGGCCGGCGCTGCGCATCAGGCACCTCCTCGCCATGTCCGGCGGCCTGGCGACCGACAACCCGTGGGGCGACCGCCAGGAGTCGCGCTCGCGCGCTGAGCTGAGCGCGTGGCTTGCCGGCGGTCTGCGGCTCGGCTTCGCGCCCGGCTCGGCTTACGAGTACTCGAACCTCGGCTACGCCGTCATCGGAGAGATCATCACGCGCGTCAGCGGACAGGACTTCAAGGAGTTCGTGCGGGAGCGCATCATCGACCCGCTCGGCCTGCGCGACACGCGTTTCGCCGCCGAGGACCTGCCCGCCACCGCCCGCGGCTACCACCGCGAGCCCATGCTGCCAGGCCAGCCCGGCGGTTGGACCGTGCAGCCGCCTTCCGCCCCCGGCGTCTTCTCGCCCATCGGCGGCCTGTACTCGAGCGCGCGCGACCTCGTGGCCTGGGCCCACCTGCACATGCACACGACGGTGCCGGCAGGCGTGACGTTCGCGGCGGCCGATGTCGTCGAGGGGCAGCAGCCGCTGACGCATGTCCAGACATCGGACGCGCCCAAACCGCTCAGCGGCCTGGTCACCCGGGCCTACGGCTACGGCCTGAACGTCGAGCAGTACACGGACCACGGCTCCCTGGTCTTCCACGCGGGTGGCTACCCCGGCTTCACCACCTACATGTGCTGGCACCCAGAGTCCGACCACGCGGTCGTCGCGTCGGCCAACGGCACGCACTCGTCTGCGTCGACACTGGCGCGGAACGTGATGTTCCCGCTCATGGCGGCAGGTGGCGGCAGACTCGCGGAGCCGGCGCCTTGGCCGGAGACGCTGGCGGCCGCGAAGGCGGTCGACGAGTTCGTGCGGGAGGCACGCACCGCCGCGCCCGCGGAGCTGGCGCGGCGCTACGCGCACGTGTTCGCCGAGAACGCCGAGATGGACTTCCCGCTCGCTCGGCGTGTCGAGTACCTCAAGCAGGCGTTCGTGAACCTGGGGGAACTCCGCTCACGGGGTGATCCCGTCCTGACGCACGAGCGGCCGGCTCGCGCCGGTTGGTCGGTACCCTGCGAGTTCGGCAAGCTCGAGCTGTACATCGAACTGGCGCCGGTGGCCCCGTTCGGGGTGCAGACCTTCGAGGTAGTGATGGTCAACGCCGGGAGAGTTGAACTGTTCTAGGGTCTGGTCACTCTTGACGGCACAACGTCAGGCGTCACGCACGACTGAGACACGATCCAGAACGAACCACGGATCTCCTACTATGCGATGACCGAACTCGACAAGACGCTCCTTGGGCGAGCGCTGCTCGACGACTCATGAGCCGTTTGCGCGCCCTGCTTGGGTTCTAACCGTGCAGCGCAGCGGATGCAACACGGTTACCTTCCAAGACGCTGCCGCCTGGGTCGGCCCGGCGACCGTGACGCCCAAGCCAGCACGGCGAGCATGGGAGGTCTAGTTTGAAAAACGACAC
>JBDZVI010000033.1:0-28604 GCA_040255585.1 Deinococcaceae bacterium | reverse complement strand
GGTAGCGGTTCATGACGTCGACGGCCTTCTGCTTGCTGAAGTCCTCCCACTGCAGGACGGCGCCCGGGAAGCGCTTCTTGAAGGCGGTGACGAAACGTTCGATGAAGTCCGCGTACGCCCCGCCCGTCAAGCGTTTGTGCCGCACCCCGAGGTAGAGAGGGTCGTCGAGGAGGTCGGCGCGGTTCGTGCCGACGTCGAGCTCGATCGGGAGCGTGGTGGCCGGGCTGATGCCGGCAGCCGCCGTGTACAGGGACAGCTTGCCGATGCAGATGGCCATGCCGCCGAACCCTTGGTCGCCGATGCCGAGGATGCCCTCCGAGTCGGTGGCTACCGCCAGACGCACCTCCTGCACCGGGGCGTCGGCCAGCACCTCGTCGACCCTGTCGATGTTCTCCGTACTGATGACGAGGCCGCGCGGGAAGCGGTAGATCAGGCTGAACTTCTGCACGGCCTCTGCGACCGTCGGCGTGTAGATGATGGGGAGCATCTCCTCGAGGTGCTGCTCCAGGAGAGCGTAGAAGAGGACCTCGTTGCGGTCCTGCAGCACCCGCAGGTACACGTGCTTGTCGAGCGCGGTCGTGAAATTGGAGTAGTTGGCGTAGGTACGCTCCACTTGCTGCTCCAGGGTGGAGCTGTGCGGCGGCACCAGGCCCTCCAGGCGCAGTTCGCGCCGCTCCTCGCGCGTGAAGCCCGTGCTCTTGTTGAGGAGCGGAAGGCGCGTGAGGATGTAGCCCGTAAGCTCCGTAGCCAAGTACGGCTTGCCCTGGTCGTCCCTGCGGATCTCGAACTGCTTCATAACCGTCTACTCAACTCCCATGCGCCTTCGGGGCTTGATGCGAAGTCGGTGCCCTCCCGTCAGGCGCTCTGAACTAACGATCGTCGCCGGTGCCGCCGTCCGGCGCACCAGTGTCCGGCACGTCTGTCTCCGGCACGTCTGTCTCCGGCACGCCGGCGTCCGGCACGTCGGTCTCCGGCGCCCCCTGGGCGTTCGCCAGGCGCTCGGACTCGCCGGCGAAGAAGGCGTAGTCGTCGTTGTCCGGCTCGAGGGCGGCCGCCCTCCCGTAGGCCTCGGCGGCCGCCGCGTAGTCGCGGTTCTGGAACGCTACCCTTCCCAGGTACGCCCACGCCAGGGTGTAGTCGGGCGCCGCCGCCACCGCGGCGGCGAACTCCGCTTGCGCCCCAGGTCCGTCGCCGGCCTCGTACGCGCCCATGCCGCGGGCGTACGCATCGGCGGCAACGGTCCCGTGGAGGATCGCCTGGCGCGCGTTGCGGATGAAGTAGCTGGCGCGGTCGTCGTTCCGGTCGAGCCGCAACACGGCCTGCCAATAGGCGATGGCCTCAGCCGGACGACCGGCCTCCTGGGTGCTGCGCGCGGCCCAGACGTAGGCGTCGACGAACTCCGGCGCCGCCTCGGCGGCTGCGAGGAACTCCGCGGCCGCGGCGTCGAGTTCCCCTGCCTCGTAGGCAGCGAGCCCGGCGTAGTAAGCGCGGCCGGCTGCCACGCCCCATCGGTCGAGGGTCCGGGCGTACTCCAGGAACCACCGCGACCGGGCGTCCTCGGGGTCGAGGGTCACCGCCCGCTCCCAATACCCGACGGCCTGAGCAGGCAGGTCCAGGTCCAGCGCCGCGCGGCCAGCCCACACGGTCGCGTCGGTGAACTCCGGGTTGCTGCCGACGGCCGCTCGAAAGTCGTCGAACGCCTCGGTGAAGTCGCCGGCCTCGTAAGCCCTCAACCCGCGCCGGTAGGCCTCGCTGGCCTCCTCACCGAAGCGCGCCCGCTCCTGACTCAACTCGAGGAAGAACTTGGCGCCCTCGTCCTCCGGTGCGACCTCGACGAGGCGCTGCCAGATCGCGACGGCCGTCGACGTGTCGTTCTCCTCGAACGCGATGCGAGCGAGCCACCTGAGCGCCTCGGGATCGTCGGGCACCATGTCGAGGAGCGTGAGGTACCAGCTCCTCGCGCCACCCGGGTCGCCGGCCTCGTAGCGCGCGAAGGCAAGCTGACCGACCACCCGGTGGAACTCGGCGTCGTCGGGCAAGAGCTTGTCGGAGACGTCCGCGGGTAGAGGGAGGCGCTGGCCCGACAGCTCTCCCCCGTCGGCCAAGAAGGCGTCCCACGCGGCGAACGCCCTGATGTACCAGTTGGTCGCCCCGTAGACGTGCGCGAGGAAGCGGTTGGCGCTCAGTCGGTCGTCCGGGTCGGCGGCGGCATCCGGAAGCGCCTCGGCGACCGTAACGGCGTCGTGCCATACGGCATCGTCAAGGCTGGGCGCGCGGCCGAGGTCGGTGCGCAGGGCGGTCACGAACGCCTGCTCGGCCTGCTCGTAAGCGGCGGCGAACGACGCGCTCGCAGCGGAGCCCTCCTCCTGAGCGAGCGCCGGGGAAGAGAGCGACGAAAGGAGCACGACAAGGGCGGGCAGCCACCTCCGCCCTCCACTACGCCAGGGGTCCCGACGGCAGGCGACAGGCCTCAGCGCGCTCTCGCCGTCAACCACACGACTTCCCGATCGGCCCGTATCACGTACAACAGGCGGCTGGAACCGTCGTCGCCGACGAACACGATGCGCGTGTGCGTCTCCGGACCCTGCGGACCGGCGACCGACTGCTCGCTGCGCTCCGTCTCGAAGTAACCGGCGACCGCGTAAGCCGTGGCGATCTCGTGAACGACCCCGGGCGCCAAGCCGACCGCGACGCCACCCAGCACGTAGGCCTCCCAGTCCGTCCACTTAGGCGAGTCCGGCAGGCGTGCGACCAGCGCACCGACCCCGTCGCCGACCGCGCGCATGCTGCCGCGCGGAAGGCTGACGCCAGAGTCGAACTGAGCCGAGATGGCAGCGGTCATCAACACGTCCGCGAGGAGTTGGGCGTGGGCGCTCGCACCGAGGAGGGCCGCGCCGCTCAGCACGCAGGCGGTCAACGCGCTCCTGGCGAGGCGCTTGGCGCGGTCCCCGACGCTCGAGCGGCGGCCGCCCCAACCGGGTACGCGCCGCCTCCCGGCGTTCGGGAAGAGACCAGCGGCAGCGTCGTTGGCCACGTCGGTCGCCGTCATGCGGCGAGTCTAGCACCGGGCGCAGGGGCTTTCGACCTCCCTCGCCGGGGCGGGCCGAGCGCGGCGGGGCCTGTCAGGGCCTTGTGGTGGCCGCGGCCGTCGTGTCCGGGGCCTACCACGGGGCGCCGGGCACATGGTACGCAGTAGGCGCGGCGACCGGCGTGTGAGAGCTAGCGTAGGCCGACCATTACGGGTAAGGACTTCTTAGAGCATGTTCCAGTCTTTGGGTGATCGACTCCAATCCGTGTTCGACGGCCTCCGGGGCCGTGGTCGGCTCACCGAGGCCGACGTCAAGGCCGCGCTGCGGGAGGTGCGGGTCGCGCTCCTCGAAGCCGATGTCAACCTCGAGGTAGCGCGCGAGTTCACCAACCGGGTGCAGGAGAAGGCCGTCGGCTCCGACGTCCTCATGTCGCTGCAGCCCGATCAACGCGTGATCGCGATAGTCCACGACGAGCTGAAGGAGGTCCTCGGCGGCAAGTCGGTGTTGCCGACGCTGAAGTCCGACGGCAACGTCTGGCTCCTCATGGGCCTGCAGGGCGCCGGCAAGACCACGACGGCCGGCAAGCTCGCCTACCGCTACAAGTCGCAAGGGCGGCGCGTGCTGCTGGTCGCCGCCGATACGCAACGGCCGGCCGCTCGCGACCAACTCAAGGTCCTCGGCGAGCAGATCGGCGTCCCTGTCTTCGAGGTGAACGACGGCGAGGCGCCCGCCTCCAGCGCCGCGCGCCTCAAAGAGCACCTGCGCAAGGACTTCCGCGACCTGGTGATCGTCGACACGGCCGGTCGCTTGCAGATCGACGACGCGCTGATGGACGAGTTGGCCGACCTGAGCGAGCGCGTGGGCCCGAGCGAGCGGATCCTCGTCGTGGACGCCATGACGGGTCAGCAGTCGCTGCCGGTCGCAACGGCGTTCGACGAGCGCATCGGCGTGACCGGCCTCATCATGTCGAAACTCGACGGCGACGCTCGCGGCGGCGCCGCCCTCTCCGCGAAGCACGTTACGGGCAAGCCCATCTACTTCGCGGGCATGAGCGAGAAGATCGACGGGCTCGAGCCGTTCCATCCCGACCGCGTGGCCGGGCGCATCCTCGGCATGGGCGACGTCCTCACCCTCATCGAGAAGGCCAAGGCCCTCGAGGGAGACGACGAAGACGACGCCCAGATGCGCAACCTGGGGGACTTCTCCCTCCAGGACATGCTCACGCAGATGCGGCGCATCAAGCAGATGGGGTCGTTCACCGACGTGCTGAAGCTCATCCCCGGCGCCGGCAAGATCGTGCCGGCCGGCACGAACATCGACGAACGCGAGATCGGTCGCGTGGAAGCGATCATCTCGTCCATGACCGAGGCCGAGCGCCACACGCCGCGCATCCTCAACGCCTCGCGCCGCAAGCGCATCGCCCGCGGCTCCGGCACCACCGTGCAGGACGTGAACCGCCTCATCAACAACTACGAGGAGATGCGCAAGCTGATGAAACGCATGGGCAAGCGCGCGCCCCGTCGCGGCGGCAGGCCGGGCCTGCGAGGGTGAGTCCCCGTCGGGTCGAGGCGTCGGACGGGGACGGGCGCCGCCGCTACGGCGGGCATGCACTGGCACAAGTCGCCGGCCCCGTGTAGAATACGTGGCTTTGGGAAGCCGAGCGGCGCCGTCTCGTGGTGCTTCGGCCGCACCACTAGGACAGCACCAACGGCCCGAACGGGCCCCCAAGAGGAGTTACGAAGATGGTCAAGATCCGCCTGATGCGCATGGGCTCCATGAAGAACCCGCACTATCGACTCGTCGTCGTCGACGGCCGCACCAAGCGTAGCGGCGACTACATCGAGCAGATCGGCTACTACGACCCACGCGAGACGACGTCCGAGAGCCTGAGAGTCGACTCGGAACGCGCCAAGCACTGGATGGCGCAGGGCGCTCAACCCACCGACACGGCCCTCCGCCTCCTCCAGAAGTCCGGCGTCGAACTCCCGGATGCGTTGGAAGCCAAGCGCCGCAGCTCGTTCGTGAAGCGCCAAGAGGCCAGCCAAGCCCGAGCTTGAATCGACGCCCTTCTTAGGGCCCTGGAGGCGGCATGCCCCTCGACCTCGTCACCTTCGTCCTGCAGAACCTCGTAGCCGAACCCGAGCGTCTCGAGGTGAACGCCACCTCGGACGGGCGCAACGTGCATATCGACGTCACGTGCTCTCCCGACGACATCGGGCGCATCATCGGTCGCGGGGGGCGCGTCATCAACGCGGTCAGGACCCTGGCGCGCGCCGCCGCCGACGGCCGTCAGCGGGTCGAAGTCCAGCTCCTGGAGTGACGCCGAAGCGCCGCTCCCCGTAGGCATGGACCCGACGGCCAAGGGACCGCCAAGCGGTTACACCTACCTCGGACAGCTGGGGCGCACGTTCCAGCTGGACGGCGCGTTGCGTTGGCATGTAGCGGTCGCCCTGGCCCCGGCCCCTGGCGACTCCCCCCCTACGGGCGCTCGTCCCCCGCTCGCGCTCAGGGCGGTCACGGCAGCCGGCGTGGTGTTCGTAACGGGTCTCGGCGAGGCCCGGGTGCGCTCCACGCAGTTCCCGGGCGCGGGAGGTCCTCCCCTACTGCTGCTCGAAGGCGTGCGCGACCGGACGGCCGCTCAGCGCCTGGTCAACGCCGAGGTCTGGCTCGACCCGGCACGGCTGCCGCGGGACCTGGCCGCCGAGTTGCAACTGGCAGTCTCGACGCCCGACGAAGAGACCGCGCTGGTGGGCCTTCCGGTGTTGGTGAACGGGCTGAGGATCGGCGAGGTCGGCAGCGCGGACCTCTCTGGTCCGAACGCCGTCGCGACGGTCGCCACCGCTTCCGGCGGCGGGGTCCTCATCCCCCTGGCCGCGCCTTACGTTCGGGTAACGGAAGACGCCGTCCTCCTCATCGACCCGCCCGCCGGCCTCCTAGAGCCCGGCTGAGCGGCGGCCATGCGCTTCACCGTCTATACGCTGTTCGACAGCCTGATCGAGCCGTACTTGCAGGAAGCCCTGCTCGGCAAGGCGATAGCTACCGGACGGCTCGAAGTCGTGCTCCGCGACCTGCGGCGCTTCGCCGGCAACCGCACGAACCGCGTCGACGACGCGCCGTACGGGGGCGGAGCCGGCATGGTCATGCGCGTCGACGTCGCGGCCAAGGCGCTGGACGAACTGGCGACGGACACGCCACCACCCGACGAGACGGTGCTGCTCACGCCGGCCGGCGAGCCACTGACGCAGGAGCTGGTGGAGCGCTTCGCGAAGCTGGAGCACATCGCGCTGATCTCGGGCCGCTACGAGGGGTTCGATGCCAGGGTAGAGGAGCTCGTCACCCGTCAGGTCTCCATCGGCGACTACGTACTCATGGGTGGCGAGTTACCGGCGTTGGTGCTCATCGAGGCGACGGCCAGGCTCCTTCCCGACGTCCTGGGCGCCGCCGAGAGCCATCGCCAGGACTCGTTCAGCTCCAGGCTGCTCGATTACCCCGAGTACACACGGCCCCCGAGCTACCGCGGTCTCGACGTGCCCGAGGTGCTCCTCTCCGGCCACCATGGGCGCGTGGCGGAGTGGCGCAGGCGCGAGGCCCTGCTGCGCACGTTCCGGAGGCGCCCCGATCTACTGGAGCGCGCGCCCCTCACGGAGGAGGAGCGCGCGCTGGTGGCCGGTTGGAAGGCCGAGGCGGAACGGGAGAAGTAAGCCTCGGCTCACTCGCACACGGTCAGTTGGCCTTGACCCTGTCGATGGCGAGCTGGGTGATGTTGAGGTCGTCGTCGGAGTAGACGACGAGGCGCTGGTTGGCAGCTTCGACCATGTCGATCACGATCGTGTAGCCGTTCTCCTTGGCCAGTTCGGCGATGGCGGCGTTGGCGGCCGCGACGGCCGGGGCGGCGGCCTCGTTGATCTCGTTCAAGTAGCGCGTCTGCACGGCGGAGAGCGTCGAGCGCAGGGTGGCGTAGCGCTCGCTCTCGTCGGGGCTCAGGGTCTGGCCGGCAGCGACCTTGGCTTCGAGAGCGCTGATGCTGTCCGTGAGCTCCTTGACCTCGGCCTCGGCACGGTTACGGATCTCGTCTACCTGGGCACCCGACGGGTGAGCGCGGATCACGGCTTGCGAGTCGATGAACACGACCTTCGTCTGGCGCGCCTGAGCGCTGAGGGTTGAGGCGAACGTGTTCGCAACGAGTAGTGCAGCCATGGCGGCCACGGCGAGCCCGATCAGGGTGAGTCTTCTCATAGCGGGTGGCAGCTTACCACCGCGATGATGAGAACGCCCGCGAGGCAAGCTCCCGTGCTGAACGCCACCTTCACACTCCCACCAACGCAGGTAGCGAGGCGGTCTTGACCGACGCCAGCGGAACCCTCTTCGCGGTCTTCGCCGCCGTCATAGGGAGCCTCATCGGCTCGTTCGGCAACGTGGTCGTGTGGCGCCTGCCACGCGGCGAGTCCGTAGCCTTCCCGCCGAGTCACTGCCCCAACTGCAACCACCGGCTCGGCCCCTTGGAACTCGTCCCTGTGCTCTCGTGGCTTGCCCTCAGAGGTCGCTGCCGCCACTGCCACGCGCGCATCTCCCCGCGCTACCCTCTCGTCGAGGCACTGATGGCGGCCGTCTTCCTCGTGGTCGCCCTCAGGTGGCCGCCCGTCTCGGCCGGGTTGGCGTTCCTGCCGCTATGGGCCGTGTTGGCCATGCTCCTGATGGCGGCGCTGATAGACGTCGATCACTACATCCTGCCTGACGTCCTGACACTGCCGGCGGTAGCCCTCGGCATCCTCGGCGCGTTCCTGACCACCGAGGCGACGGACCTGCCGTCACCGAGCGCCGCCCTTGTCGGCGCGCTGGCGGGGGCAGGCGTGCTCGCCCTCATCAACCGCATCGGCGCCCTCGTGTTGAGGCGTTTCGCCGATACGAAGGAGCGCCTCTTCCCCATCAGCCTCGACCAGGTCAACGTCGCGGCCGTCGCCGGGGCGCTGGCCGGACCATGGTGGGGCATCGCGGCTGGGGCCGCGAGCGTGCTCCTCAACCTCGCGACGCGGCGCGCGTTGCGCCTGCCCGAAGGGCTCGCCTATGGGCTCTGGGCCGTCGCGCTCGTGCTCTCGACGACCACGTTCACCGTACCGACGGTCACGGCCGTGAGCGGCAGCGTCCTCGCCGCCGGCGCCTGGGCCCTCCTCGGCGCGGTCTACTGGTGGATCCACGACCTCGTGAAGCCGGACCCGACCTCGCAGGCGGAGGAGGACCAGGAGCCGGTCGCCATGGGCTTCGGCGATGTCAAGCTCGCGGCCGCCCTCGGCGCGCTGCTCGGGTGGGAGAAGCTCCTCGTATGCGTGCTGTTCGCCGTCGTGTTGGGCGCACTGTTCGGCGTGGTCGGCAGGCTGGCCGGCGGCAAGCGCGTGATCCCGTTCGGGCCCTACCTGCTCGCGGGCGGCCTCACCGCGCTCCTCTTCGGCGACGCGACTATCCGCTGGTACCTCGGCCTGCTCGGCGTCGGCTGACCGACCGCGCGGCCGTGCCAAGTCGCGCGCGACCGCGCGCCGTTCCCGTGCCGTTCCCGCGCGCCGGTCCCGCGCTCACGGTTGAACACGCAGTAACGGGTCGGGCCCGGCCGGCAAGGGAGCGTGCGCATCCCGGCAGTCCTACCAGGCGACATCCGATGCTATATGGTGTTCCGCGTTGGACGCGCCCCACGCGTTCAGCGCGCCTCACGCGTGAACGCGCCTCGTTGATGAGGGCGCCCCGCTGCGTGAATGCGCCTCTACTCGCTTGAGGCGGCGCGATTGGAGTGGAATGGAGCCAACCCGTCTTCCGAGCTTGGCAGGCAAGGACTTCTTGTCGCTCGCCGACCTGACCAAGGAGGAGTTCGCCGGCCTGCTCGCCAGCGCCATCCGGCTCAAGACCGACTGGAAGCGCGGCGTGCGACCGGCGCCGATGCAGCACAAGACGTTGGCCATGATCTTCGAGAAGCAGTCGCTCAGGACGCGGACCACCTTCGACGTCGCGATGGCGCAACTCGGTGGCCACTCCGTCCTGCTGAGCCAGGACTACATCGGCATGGGGGTGCGCGAGACCATGCGGGACGTCGCGAACAACCTCAGCCGTTGGGTCGACGGCATCATGCTTCGCACCCATGGGCACGAGCGGCTCCTCGAACTCGCCGAGCACGCCGCCGTGCCGGTCATCAACGGCCTCTCCGACTACCTGCACCCGTGTCAGCTCGTGGCCGACTACATCGCGCTGACCGAGACGTTCGGCAAGCTGGACGGCGTGAAGCTCACGTACGTCGGCGACGGCAACAACGTCGCCAACTCGCACGTGAACGCCGCCGCGCTCGCCGGCGTGCACCTGACCATCGCCTGCCCGCCCGGCTACGAGCCCGACGGCGGGGTGCTCGCGACAGCCAGGGCGCGCGGAGGCTCCATCAGCATCTCCCACGATCCGCGCGAGGCCGTCAAGGGCGCGGACGCGCTCTACACGGACGTCTGGGTCTCCATGGGCATGGAGGAGGACACGGCGCGCCGCAAGCGCGACTTCGCCGGCTACACCATCACGCCGGAGTGGTTCACCGACCTCGCCCCCCGCGGCGTCTTCATGCACGACCTGCCGGCGCATTACGGCGAAGAGTGCACGGAAGAGTGCGTCTACCACGAGCGCAGCATCGTCTTCGACCAGGCGGAGAACCGCCTGCACGCCCACAAGGCCGTGATCTTCCAGTGCTTGGCGGAGCGCTGAGGTAAGGAGGCAGGCATGGCTGACGGACTGATCAGGGCGGGCGTGCTGGGCGCCAGCGGTTATGGAGGCGCCGGCCTCATCGAGCGCCTCGAGCGCCATCCGGGCGTGGCGCTTGTCGCCATCGGCTCCCGGGCTTATCTCGGCAAGCCCCTGGCGGCGAGCTGGCCGCACCTGACGGGCCTGGGCAACGACCTGCGCTTCCAGGACTCCGACGACGTGATCGCCGCGTCCGACGTCGTCTTCTGCGCCACGCCGCACGGCGCGACGGCACCCCTCGTCGCCCAGGCGCTCGCCGCCGGGAAGCGCGTCGTCGATTTGTCGGCCGACTTCCGGCTGAGCGCGAAGGAGTACGAGGAGTGGTACGGCGGCCCGCACCCCCATCCGGAACTCCTGCCGGAGGCGCGGTACGGGCTAGTGGAGTTGCACCGCGACGAGCTGCCCGGCGCGCTGATCGTCGCGAGCCCGGGTTGCAACGCGACGGCGGCCTCGCTCGCCATCGCTCCCCTCGCCGCCGCCGGGCTGCTCGGCGATGTCGCCGTGGCGAACGTGATCACCGGGGTGTCTGGTGCCGGGCGCTCGCCCTCCGGCCCGCTGCACTTCAGCGAGATGGCCGAGAACGCCCGCCCGTACAAGCCGGCCGGTACGCACCGACACACGGCCGAGATAGAGGCCGTCGGCGGGCGCGTCAGGGCCGCACTCGAGCGCGGCGACGCGAAGCGCCTGCGCACCCACGCGTCGTTCGAGCCCATCCGGGTGGCGTTCACTCCACACATCGTCCCGATGAACCGGGGCATCGTGGCAACCGTGGCCACGCGTCCGCTCGACTGGGCGGGCAGGTCGCCCTCGACCAAGACCGTGCTGGGCGTCCTGAGCGATTACTACGCGGCTGACCCGCTCATCGACGTCGGTGCGGAACTGCCGCAGACGAAGGCGGTGGCCGGCTCCGACCGCGCCAATCTGAGCGCCCATTTCGATGACCGGACCGGGCAGGTGCTCGTGTTCTGCGCCATCGACAACCTCGGCAAGGGGGCGTCCGGCCAGGCCGTCCAGGGTTTCAACGTCGCGTTCGGTTTCGAGGAGACGACCGCGCTGAGCCTCGCGGGCGTGTGGCCATGAGACGTCGCGAGCCATCGGCTGCATCCGGCACGCTGCCGTTCGCCGAGCCCGGTAGGCCATCGATCGCTCGGGCGGCGCTAGGAGGAAAGCAGTGAACGTTCCACGCGGGTTCCAGCTGGCGGGCATCACCGCCGGCATCAAGCGTTCCGGCCGACCGGACCTCGGCGTCATCTACTCGCGCGGTCCGCTCGCGTGGGCGTACAGCGCCACCCAGAACGCGGCCGCGGCCGCGTGCGTCGCGCGCGACCGCGCGTTGGCGGCAACCGGCAAACCGGTGCGCGCCGTGATCGTGAACAGCGGCAACGCGAACTGCGCCACCGGCGAGCAGGGCGTGCGCGACGATCTGGCGTTCGCCGCGGCAGCGGCCGTCGCCCTTGGCCTGGCCGGCCCCGACGAGGTCGTCAGCGCCAGCACGGGTGTCATCGGCCACAAGCTACCCCTAGATCCGCTCGTCGCGGCCATGCCGCAACTGGCCGCGGAGCGCTCCGAGAGCGTCGAAGGCTTCGCGCGCGCCATCCTGACGACGGACCTCACCGAGAAGGTGGCGGCCGCCGAGGTGAGGGGCGGGGCGCGCGTGCTCGGCGTCGCGAAGGGCTCCGGGATGATCCACCCGAACATGGCCACCATGTTCGGGTTCCTGATGACGGATGCCCTGATAGACCAGGCGACGCTGCGCGCCGCGTGGCAAAGGGTCGTGGACCGGACCTTCAACCAGTTGACGGTCGACGGCGACACTTCGACCAACGACATGGCGGTAGTACTCGCGTCGAACCTGGTCCCTGCCGACGCGTACGAGCTTGAGCTCGCGTTGACGGAAGTGGCCACCGAACTGGCCAAGCACATCGCGCGCGACGGCGAGGGCGCCACCAAGCTCATCACGGTACGCGTGCGGGGCGCGCTGACCGACGTGGAGGCGCGACGTGCGGCCCGCACGGTGGCGGGGAGCAGCCTGGTCAAGACGGCCGTGCACGGCGCCGACCCGAACTGGGGGCGCATCCTGGCCGCGGCCGGGCGGGCGGACGTAGCGCTCGACATGGCGCGCGCGGCGGTGTTCGCCCAGGGAACGGCGCTCTATCGGGGGGCGCCACTAGCCTACGACGCGCGCGCAGTGTCGCACGCGCTTCGGGAGCCCGACGTGCTATTGGAAGTGGATCTCGGAGTCGGTTCTGCCGAAGGCACGGCTTGGGGCTGCGACCTGACGGAGGGCTACGTCCGCATCAACGCGGACTACACGACCTGACTCCCGGTCCGCGGTAGCCCGAACCCTGAGAAGCGTTGTGCCGGTCGCCAGACCGGCACAACGCGCTGTCTGGGCATCGTCGCGTCGGGGCGCGGCGCCCGATCAGCGCCTGCGGTTGGCTATGTGGATGGCCTTGCCGTGCGCGTGCTCGGCCGCCTCCATGACCCCTTCCGAGATCGTCGGGTGCGGGTGCTGGGTGAGGGCGATGTCCTCGAGCGTGGCACCCATCTCGATGGCGAGCGCCGCTTCCGACACGATGTCGCCGGCGTTCGGTCCCACCATGTGGAAGCCGAGGAGAAGGTCCGTCTTGGCGTCGCCGACGAGCTTGATCAGGCCCGCCGACACGCCGATGGAGGCGGCCCGCCCGGAGGCGGCGAGGGGGAAGCGCCCCACGCGCACCTCGAAGCCGGCGTCCGTCGCCTCCTTCTCCGTCATGCCGACGCTCGCCAGCTCCGGAGTCGTGTAGATGACGCTCGGCACGACCGTGTCGTAGGCGCTGGTCAAGCCGGAGGCGTGCTCGGCTGCCACGACTCCCTCCTTCATGGCCTTGTGGGCGAGCAGCGGCGCGCGCGCCACGTCGCCGATGGCGTAGACGTGAGGCACGTTCGTCTGCATGTGATCGTTGATAACTGGGACGTAACCCCGTTCGTCGACCTTCACGCCCGCGTTCTCGAGGCCAAGCCCGGCGCCGTTCGGCCGGCGACCGACGGCCACCAGCACCCGGTCGGCGACGATGACCTCCTGCTTGCCGTCGGGGCCTTGCACGCTCACCTCGGTGCCCTTCTTCGTGACCTTCTGGCCCAGCACCTTCGTGGAGGTCAGGATGCGCATGCCGGACTTCTCGAGCGCCTTGCGTAGTTCCTTGCTCGCGTCGACGTCGGCGGCGCCAGCGATGTGGTCCAGCATCTCGACGATCGTCACTTCGCTGCCCAGCGCCGAGTAGACGTCGGCGAACTCGAGGCCTATGGCCCCGGCACCGATGACGACCAGGCGGGCGGGGACGCTCTTACCGATGGTGAGGGCGCCGGTCGAGTCGACGACGCGGTCGCCGTCGAGCTCGAAGCCGGGGATCGCGGCGGGGCGGGAGCCGGTGGCGACGATGAACTTTTGCGCCCGGTACGTCTTGCCTGCCACCTCGACGGCGTTGGGGCCGGTGAAGCGCGCCTCGCCTTCCAGGAGGGTGATCTTGTTGCCCTTGAAGAGCATACCGACGCCGCTCGACTGCTTCTTGACGACGTCCAGTTTCCACTTGTCGACGGCGGCGAGGTCGACCTTCGGGGTGCCGAAGTCGATACCGAACGCACTGGCCTCCCTGGCGCCACGCAGCTCGTCGGCCACGTGCAGGAGGGCCTTCGTCGGGATACAGCCGACGTTGAGGCATACGCCGCCGACCGCACCCTTCTCGGCGCAAGCCACCTTCAGCCCGAGTTGGGCGGCCCTGATGGCGGCGTGGTAACCGCCAGGTCCGGAGCCTATGACTATGAGATCGAAGTCCATCGCTTCCTCCAAGGGGCGCGACCGCATGCACCGAGACGGCGCTCGTCGGCCATGGCCAAGCATGTGCGTAGCTGGGGCCGGCTGACCGGCCTGACGGCTCAAGTGTACCGCTGCCTCTCCTCAAGCGTCGGTCTGGGTTCGTTCAGTCGGCGTCGCCACCCGGGACGTTGACAGTGTCGGTCGCACCGTCTACCATTCGCGCATGGAAACCGCCTGCCCGGGCACGACCTTCAGGCACTGCCTACCGCTATCCGACAGGGCGCGCTCCGGCTGAGGCTCTCGCCTACGCTTGCGCGCGTCGACCCCGGCACGGCAGCCGGGGTCTCGTCTTGAGGGCGACCCGAGGGCTGAAAGCTGGCCGCGGCCGAGGCACGGGCCGCGAACGTCCCGACCTATACTGGAGAAACCATGACCGACACGATAACGAGCGCCACCAGCCACGCCGAGCGCTACTCACCGGACATCATCGAGAAGAAGTGGCAGCAGCGCTGGCGCGAGCAGGGGATCTACGAGGCGGACCTTTCGGACGCCAGTCGGCCGAACTACTACTTCCTGACGATGTACCCGTACCCTTCCGGTGACCTGCACATCGGTCACTGGTACGCCGAGACGCCGGCCGACGCCGCGGCGCGCTACCTGCGCATGCGCGGCAACAACGTGCTCTTCCCCATGGGCTTCGACGCTTTCGGTCTGCCGGCCGAGAACGCTGCCGTGAAAGCGGCCAGGGCGGGCGACACGTCGGTCCATCCCGCCAGGCTCACTCACCAGCGCATGGCCCGCATGCGCGAGCAGTTCGAGCAGATGGGCGCGATGTTCGACTGGTCCAAGTCGCTCGCGACGTGCGACCCCGAGTACTACAAGTGGAACCAGTGGTTCTTCCTCAAGATGCTCGAGAGGGACCTCGCCTACCGTAAGGAGTCGTTCGTCAACTGGGACCCCGTCGACCAGACCGTCCTCGCCAACGAGCAGGTCATCGACGGCCGCGGCGATCGCTCCGGCGCCCTCATCGAGCGGCGCCTCATGCCGCAGTGGCACTTCCGCATCACGCGCTACGCCGATGAGCTCCTCGACTTCTCGTCGCTCGACTGGCCGGAGCGCGTCGTCGCCATGCAGACGAACTGGATCGGGAGGTCGGAGGGCGCCGAGGTGACGTTCAAGACGGAGGCCGGCGACGACATCGTGGTGTTCACGACTCGCCCAGACACGCTCTGGGGAGCTACCTTCATGGTCCTCGCCCCCGAGCACCCGCTGGTGGAGAAGCTCGCTACTCCCGAGCGACGCGATGCCGTGCGCGCCTACGTCGAGCGCGCCTCCCACCGCACCGACCTCGACCGCATGGCCGACACGAAGGAGAAGTCGGGGGAGTTCCTCGGCGCCTACGCCGTCAACCCCGTGAACGGGGCTCGCATCCCCATCTGGATAGCCGACTACGTGCTCATGGGCTACGGCACGGGCGCCATCATGGCCGTGCCGTACGGCGATCAGCGCGACTTCGAGTTCGCGCGCGACTTCGGGCTCGAGATCGTGCCGGTGGTGCGCCCGGCCGGGGTCGAGGGCGCGCTGAGCGCGGCGGACCTGACCGAGGCGTGGGCTGGGCCCGGTGTGATGGTCAACTCCGGCCCGCTCGACGGGCTCGCGCATAACGGGGAGAAGGGCCGCGCCAGCCCCGCCATCGCGGCAGCCATCGAGCACCTCGAGCGCAACGGCCTCGGCCGCGCCCAGACGACGTACCGACTGCGCGACTGGCTCATCAGCCGCCAGCGCTACTGGGGCACGCCCATCCCCATCGTGTACTGCGACGCCTGCGGCATGGTCCCGGAGAAGTACGAGAACCTGCCCGTTGTCCTGCCGGAGGACGTGGCGTTCATGCCGACGGGCGAGTCGCCGCTCAAGACCCACGCCGCGTTCCTCGAGACGACCTGCCCCCGTTGCGGCGGCAAGGCGCGCCGCGAGACCGACACCATGGACACGTTCATGGACTCGTCCTGGTACTGGTTCAGGTACCTGAGCCCGCACGACGACACGCGCCCGTTCGACCCTGAGCTTGCCGCGCGCTGGACGCCGGTCGACACGTACACGGGCGGCATCGAGCACGCGATCCTCCACCTCCTGTACGCGCGCTTCTTCACGAAGGTCCTGCGCGACCTTGGCCTGACCACGTGCGATGAGCCCTTCAAGCGCCTGCGCAACCAGGGCATGATCCTCGGGGCGGACAACGAGAAGATGTCGAAGTCGCGCGGCAACGTCGTCAACCCCGACGACCTGGTCGCCCGTTACGGTGCCGACACGGTGCGCGCCTACCTCATGTTCCTCGGTCCGTGGGACCAGGGGGCGCCATGGAACTACAGCGGCATCGAGGGGCAGTCACGCTTCCTCGGGCGCGTCTGGAACCTCGTGGTCGACGAGGCCAAGGTCGACGCCCCCGGCGCCGTCTCCGAGACCGAGCTGAACCGGGCCATCAACCACGCCGTCAAGGAGGTCACGGAGGACTTCGAGGCCTTCCGCTTCAACACGGCGATCGCCGAGCTCATGACCCTGCAGAACGCGCTGCAGAAAGCACGCGCGGCCGGCTTGGCCGGGAGCGCCACGTGGCGGCATGGCGTCGAGGCCCTCTTGCTCCTCCTGGCGCCGATAGCGCCGCACATTACGGAGGAGCTCTGGCACCGCCTCGGCAAGACGGGCTCCGTGCACCTGCAACCGTGGCCCACCCACGACCCCGGCGCTCTGGTGGCGAACACCGTGCAGATGGCCGTGCAGGTCAACGGCAAGCTCAGGGGTCAGGTCGAGGTGCCGGTCGAGGCCGACGACACGGCGATCGTCGCGGTCGCGCAGGCTGACGGCAACGTGGCTAAGCATCTCGAGGGCAGGCAGGTCGTGCGCTCCATCGTCGTGCGCGGCAAGCTCGTGAACTTCGTGGTCAAGTAGCGCGGCGGCGCCCACCTCACTGCGGGGCGAGCAGGACGACCTGCTGCAACGTACCGATCTCCACGCTCGGACGCACTATGAACGTGCGGCGCAGGTCGTTCGGGTCGACCGGCTCGACCTCGATCACGACGCCCACCTTGATGCCGGCCGGGAAGAGGCCGCCGAAGCTCGACGTCTCCACCACGTCGCCGACCACGATGGGCTGGTCGAGCATGAAGCGGGATACGCGAACGAGCCCACCCACCTCGCCGACGGCCACGCCCTGTCCGCCCTTGTCCCTGACCGTCACCCCGACGCGCGACTGCGGGTCGACGACGGTGCGCACGATGGACGAGTCGCGCGCGACGTCGGTGACGATCCCTACCAGCCCCTCCGGCACGGTGACGGGAAGGTTGCGTCGCACGCCCGCGTTCTCGCCGAGGCCGACGCGCAGCCTCGCAAGTTCCGCGCCGGCGTCGCTCCCGATCACGGGGGCGACCGCCAGCACCCCGGGAGACTGCGTCTGCGCGACCGTCAAAGCCTCCCGATAGCGGTCCAGCTCCAACTCCAACCCCCTGGTCGCCTCCTGCTCGGCGGCGAGCCGCTCGCCCAACTCGGCCACCAGCGCGCGCAGATCGCGCCGGTCCACGGCGCTCTCGAGCGCCAACCTCACGTTCGTTCCCGCGCGGTGCAGCAACTCGTGAGGGAGGGCGATGGTCGCCGTTACGTCCGCCGGCACGGTGCCGACGAAGGCCGTGAAGAGGACCGTGAAGAGCCCGAGGGCGATGAACAGGTACCAGGCGCGCAGGAGGCTAGACAAGGTCGACCCCGAGCCGCCTGGCTGTCAAGACCACGTTGACCAGGCTGAGGCCCATGACGTTCGGGTAGCAGCCGCGGATGCCCTCGATGAGGGCGGCTCCCCTGCCCTGGATGGCGTAGCCGCCCGCTTTGTCGCGCCCTTCGCCGGTGGCGCAGTAGCCGGCGATCTCGGCTTCGGAAAGCGGTCTGAACACTACGGCGCTCCGCACCACTACCGTCTCGAGCTCACCCGCGTACGCCAGGGCGTGACCGGTGAACACCTCGTGCTCACGGCCCGCCAGTCGCCGCACGAACTCGCGGTTCTCCGCCTCGTCGGTCGGCTTGTTCAGGATCGCGCCGTCGACCGCCACGGTGGTGTCTGCGGCGATCACGAGGGCGTCGCGGTGAGTAGCGGCCACCGCGAGCGCCTTGCTCGCAGCAAGGCGCTCGACGAGGTCTTGTGGCGCCTCGCCATGCGCCGGGGTCTCGTCGACCTCCGGCACGACGACGCTGAACGTCAAGCCGATGCTGCCGAGGAGTTGCGACCGGCGCGGCGAGCCGCTGGCCAGGACGATGCGAGGCAGTCGGTCCGGCGAGCCGACGGCGCCGCCATCGGTGCCGCCCGGCAAGCGCTCGTCGCCATCCGCCCGGCGAGCGGCAGCCACGGCCCCGGCCGACCTGTCAAGGTTGTCCGCGTTCATCCCAGACACTCGGCACAGGATAACGGCTCGACTCGCACCCTTGGTCCGAAGCCGCCCGGACGCGCCAACCCGCGCGGCCACGCGGACGCGCCGACCCGGCCGCGGGACGGGTGTCGGTGCGGCGGCCGACGCCCGCGCGCTGTGAGTGCATGACGGTATGCTCCTGGGCATGAGCGAAGCGATCACCGGCCTGGAGGCCATGAAACGCGCCGCGGCGCTGCGGGCCCTCGCCCTCGTGGAGAGCGGCATGCTCCTCGGACTCGGCACCGGCAGCACGGCGCGCTGGCTCGTCGAGGAGCTCGGGGCGGCGCTCGCGCGCGGTGAACTGATGGGCGTGCGCGGCGTCGCCACCTCCAAGCAGACCGAGACGCAGGCCGCTGGGCTCGGCATCCCACTGGTGGAGCTGCCACCCGACGGCGTCGACCTCGCGATAGACGGCATGGACGAGCTCACCCCCCGACTGGACGCCATCAAGGGCCTCGGTGGCGCCCTCACCCGTGAGAAGATCGTCGCCGCCTCGGCCAAGCGGTTCGTGCTCATCGGCGACGCGAGCAAGCGCGTCGCGCACCTCGGCGAGAAGGCGCCGCTGCCGGTCGAGGTCGTGCGCTTCGGGCGGTTACGCACCGAGAGGTTGCTGGCGCGACTCGGCGGGGAGGTCCGTCAGCGGCTCGCCGGCACCGAGCCCTTCGTGACCGACAACGGCAACCTCGTCTACGACATCCACTTCTCGGAACCGTTCGATCCGCGCTCGCTCGCCGCCCGCTTGACCGACCTGCCAGGCGTGGTCGAGCACGGTCTCTTCCTTGGCATGGCAGAACTCGCCTTCGTGGCGACGGACGTCGGCGTGGACGAGGTCGGCGGTTGATCGTCGCCGTCGGGCTCGATCTGGTCGAGCTCGCCCGCGTGAGGGACGTGCTCGGTCGCCACCCCGAGCGGTTCTTGCAGCGCGTCTTCCACCCCGAGGAGCTCGAGGCGCTCGAGGGCCGCGCCGACAAGGTTCCCGGGCTGGCCGCGCGCTTCGCGGCCAAGGAGGCGTTCCAGAAGTGCTGGTCGACACCGTTCGGATGGCGCGACGTCTGGGTAGTCAAGGACGGCGGTCGCCCCATGCTGCGCATGGCGCCCGCTTTGCGCGAGGCCTGCGAGCGCGAGGGCTTGAGCGCCCACCTGTCGTTGACCCACGCCCGTGACACCGCCGCCGCCGTGGTAGTGCTGGAGCTACGGGTTACAGTGGCGCCTCATGTGCCCGAAGAACGACGCTGACCTGCAGGGTAGTCTCTTCGCCGTCTCGTCGGCCCACGCGAACGACTCGACCGCGCCGCAAGCCCCGCTCGAAGAGGCGACGATCTACACGGACGGCTCGTGCGACACGGCCAGCGGTCACGGCGGGTGGGCGTACATGCTCATCCAGGCCGGTCTGGAGCGGACCGCCTCGGGTTATGCGCCCGACACCACGAACAACCGCATGGAGTTGACCGCCGCCGTACGCGCGTTGGCGGCGCTGGAGCGTCCGGCGCACGTCACCATCGTGACGGACAGCGAGTACTTGAAGAAGGCCTTCACGGACGGCTGGCTGAAGACCTGGCAACGCAACGGTTGGCGCACGGCCGCGCGCCAACCGGTCAAGAACCGCGACCTGTGGGAAGAGCTGCTCGAATTGGAGAAGCGCCACCGGGTGCGGTGGTCGTGGACGAAGGGGCACGCCGGCCACGCCGAGAACGAGGCCGTCGACGCGCTCGCGCTGGCAGCGCGTCGCTCGCGCGGTCGCTGAGGCGATCGCTTATGCGCCGGTCGTAGGGTTGGTCGGCCGCAACCGGACGACAAGCGTGGCAGCCCGTCGAACCGCTAAGCGGTCGGGTACGCCAACCGCGCCAGCAGGCCGGTGAGTGCCGCGAGCCCGACCGTCAACGACGCGGGCTCGAGCCACTCGTCGAGGCGGTGGGCGTTGCCGCCGCGGTAGCCGCCGAAGGCGACGGCAGGGATGCCGGCCGCCATGGCCGGGTTCGCGTCGGTACTGGCGGCCGAGGCCCTCGACGTCACGCCGACATCGTCGTATGCGGCGCGCGCGGCGGCCACCAGCCAGGCGTTGGCCGACCGCCCCGCCTGCCGCGCGCCCACCCGTATCAGCTCGACCTGCGCTCCCGTCGCCTTGGCGGCCGCGCGTACTGCGGCCAGCGCGGCCTCCTCGAGGCCCATCAGCGCGGCTGCGTCCAGGCTCCTGAGGTCGAGGTTGAACCCGGCCCGCTCCGCGATGGCGTTGACGCTCGTGCCGCCCCAGACCTGCCCTACGTTTAGGCTCGACCGCGGGACGCTTGGCACCGGCACGCGCCGCAGGGCGGCGATGGCCTCCCCTGCGGCGTGCACGGCGCTGGCCGCGCCGTAGTCGCCCCACGAGTGGCCACCCGGCGCCGTGAAGCGCGCCTCGTAGCGGGTCGAGCCGACCGCGGCGTCCGTGATGGAGCCGAGGACACCGTCGAAGGCGATGAAGGCATCGGCCTCGCGACCCAGCCCGGCCACGAGGTGCTTGGCACCGCGCAGGTCTCCAAGGCCCTCCTCGCCGACCGTGGCGGCGACGATCAGGCGCGGCCGGACCGAGCGCCCTGGCTGGTCGCGCGTCTGGAGGTACCTGGTCAGTACGGCGAGAGAGGCGGCGTTGTCGCCTATGCCAGGACCGCTCCAGCGCTCCTCGCCCCGCTTGACGCTCACATCCACCTCTGGGCCGAACACGCTGTCCAGGTGGGCCGCGAGGACCACGGTCCTGGCCACCCCGGCGGACCGCGGTCGGGTAGCGGCCCCGGAGGCCGGGACCTCGGCCACGACGTTGCCGACGGCGTCAAGGCGCGCTTCGAGACCGGCGGCGCGCCAGAGTCGCAGTACGAGGGCCGCGCGCTCGCCCTCGGAGCCGGTCGGCGCCGGCGTCTGGGCGATGTCGAGGAGCAGGGCGCCCAGGACCCGCACGTCCTCTACGGCGTCCGCCTTGCCCCGTGCGGACGCGCCTTGCGCGCCGGGTCTCTTGGTCACTGTTGCGAGTCTTGCAGCGTGGCGATGCCTTCGCGCAAGGCGTAGAGCGCCGCCTGCGTGCGGTTGTTCAGGCGCAGCTTCGAGAAGATCTCCGAGAGCCGGTTGCGGACCGTCTTCTCGCTGACGTTCAGGGAGGTCGCGATCTCCTGGTTCGTGGCGCCCTGCGCCAGGAGTCTGAGGATGTCCTCCTCGCGCTCCGTGAGCTCGCTGAGCTTGTGCTCCGGATGGCTCGGGAGATCGCCCAGCTTGCGGAACTCGTCGAGGATCGAGGCGGCCATCTCGGCGTTGAGGAGCGTCTCGCCGGCGGCGACGCGCCTGATGGCCGTCACGAGTTCCGTGGCGCCGGCGTCCTTCAGCATGTAGCCGCGAGCGCCGACCTTGATGGCCTCGAACACGTACCTGTCCTGGCGATACATGGTGAGGATGATCACGCGGGCGTCCGGCCATTCGGCGAGGATGGCCTTGGTGGCCGCGACGCCGTCGAGTTCCGGCATCTGGATATCCATGAGGATGACGTCCGGGCGTGTCTCGAGGGCGTAGCGGACGGCCTCGCGACCGGTGGAGGCCTCGCCTATGACGCGGAAGTCCTCCTCCGTCTCGAGGATGCTCCGGAGGCCTTGCCTGAACATGGCATGGTCGTCACTTAGCAGCAGGCGGGTCATGGACCCAATCGTATCGCACGAGCCGCGCTCGGCCCGCTCGCGTTGGCGGGCCTGCCGCCGTGGGGCGCCCGGGCGTGCTACCCTTCCCGGGCAGCTGCCGGGCACGCGGCGTCACCGCCACTCGCATCCTCACCGCCGCACATGGCACGGAGGCGGTCGTCGGAGACGGCGGGCGTCCGGCAGTTGCGCGAATGGAGACGGTCGACATCGACCGCGCTCCCTATACGAGACAGTATGGACAAGGATGGAGTGAACATGGCGCACCCCAAGGGGTTGCTGATCGAGCGCGCCCAGCGGCTCGGGCTGCCGAGGCCGGAGTTCGACACGGCGATGACGGGCCCTGAGCACGAACCGTCGTTCCTGAGCGACGTGACGTTTGACGGCGAGTTGCTTGGAACCGGGCAGGGCGGCTCCAAGCGTGAGGCCGAGCGGCGAGCCGCCGAGGAGGCGTTGGCCGCGCTCGACAAGCGGGAGGCGGCGGCGAGCTCAGACGCCAAGCCCAAGACGGGCGCCAAGCCGAAGGCCGACGCCAAGGGCGCCGCGAAGGGCGCTGCGAAAGTCACCAAAGCCGCCAAGAAGCCGGCCGACGCGAAGGCCTCCGACGATGCGCAGAGCGCGGACGGCGATGCGACACGCAAAGGCCCGCAGAGCGCCACAGGCGCGCAAGCCGCCAAGGTGGCGAAGGGCGGCGCCAAGAGCGCGGCGGGCGCTGCCGCGGGTGGCTCCAAAACGGCCCCGAAGGAAGCCCGGCGTCAGACCGGAGGCAAGCAGGCCGCCGCGGCGCCGAGCGCTACGGCGTCGGGCGCTACGGCGTCGGGCGGCACGGCCTCCAAGGGCGCGGCAGCGCCACAGGCGCCTGCGGCCCGTGCGGCGCGTCCCGCCGGCGAGCCGGCGGCCGTACAGGCCCAGCCCGCGACTCCCGCTTCCAAGCGCGAGGACGCTGAGCCGTTCACCGGCCCATGGCCCATGATCGACGACGTCCTCGCCAGCGTGATAACCGTGGCAGAGAGGCGCGTCAGCGCTGACCTAAGAGGCGAGGCGGCGCTCTTCGCGATCCGCGACTTCGCACTGCGGCTCTACAAGGACGTGCTCGCGGACCTAGGCGAGGTCGTCGAGGAAGAGGAAGAGGACGAGGAAGAGTAAGGCTGCGATCCCACCGTCGGAAGCGCTCAACCCCCGGCGACGGCCGATTTGGCGAAACGCTCGATCCGCTTGAGGTCCTGCGTGGCCTTCTCGCGCATGAGCATGTCGCGAAGGCCGGGGCTCAAGCCGGCGTCACCCAGGCCCTGGATCTCGATCAGGTCGAGCATCTTGGCGCCGAACGCGCGCAGCGGCGTCGCCATCGCGATGCCCGCCCTCGCCTCGGGCGTCGCCGGTTCCAGCGTGAGCAGGTCGTGGTCGAGCCCGCCTGCCGCCGGGTTGACGGTCACGACGACATCTCCGTGATCCGTGGTCACGAGGTAGCGCCTGGCGCGCGTTCCGGACGGTTCCTGATCCACCGGGCGACGCTAGCACGTAGCCGACCCCGAGCGGCTGTCCTGGTTACATGCCAAGCGCGGCGCTCGTCGGGTATCGTCTAGCCCGCCATAGGCCGCGACCTCGCGGAACGAGAAGGAGACGACCACGGCACCGTTCACCGCAGCCCCTCACGGAGACGTCCTGCACCTGCTCGTGCAGGTCGCCCTACTGCTGTTCGCCGCGCGCGCGCTCGGCGAGTTGGCGCGACGCTTCAACCAACCGTCCGTCGTTGGCGAACTGCTTGCCGGCATCATCCTCGGCCCGTCGCTGGCATCCAGCATCATCCCGGCGTTCGGGCACTGGATGCTCCCCCAGAACCCGACGCAGGGCTATCTGCTGGAGCTCGTCAGCCTGTTAGGGGCCATGTTCCTGCTCCTCATGACGGGGCTCGAGACCGACCTTCAGCTCGTCAGGCGACATATCCGCACCGCCGTCGGAGTGTCGCTCGGGGGCATTCTCGTCACGTTCTCGACGGGGTTCGCGCTCGGCCAACTGTTGCCGCAATCGCTGATCGGCCAAGGGCAGGGACGCCTCGTCTTCGCGCTGTTCGTCGCTACATCACTGGCTATCTCGTCGATCCCGGTCATCGCCAAGGTACTCATCGACCTTAGGCTCATGCGTCGGGACATCGGTCAGACGATCCTCGCAGCCAGCATGAGCGATGACACCATCGGCTGGATCCTCCTATCGCTGGTGGCCGGCCTGGCAACAGGCGACGCCGTGACGACTGGCAGCGTTCTCAGCACCGTTGGGAGCGTGTTCGCGTTCATGGTGGTGTCGTTCACTTTGGGGCGGTGGTTGGTTCGTCAGGCTCTCGCCTTCGTGCAGGACCGGGTGGTCAGCCCGAACCGCCTCCTGACGCTCGTCATGGTTCTCACCCTCGCGTGGGCGGCGGTGAGCCAGGCGCTGCACATCGAGGCGGTGCTCGGAGCGTTCGTCATGGGCGTGCTGTTCGGACAGATGCGACGCCTGCCCGACGAGGTGCACGACCGCATCGAAGGCATGTCTGTAGGGATCTTCTCGCCCATCTTCCTGGCCGTGGCAGGTCTCAAGGTAGACCTGCGCAGTCTGCTGGAACCGAGATTGCTCCTAGTGGTCCTCGGAGTCATCGTCATCGCCACCCTTGGCAAGGTCGCCGGTACTTACCTGGGCGCCCGGCTGGTGGGCCGACACGGTCACTGGACGGCGCTCGCCTATGGGGCTGGGCTGAACGCCCGCGGGGCCATGGGCATCATCATGGCCGCCATCGGGCTCCAACTAGGCATAATCGGCCAGGACATGTATTCGATCATCGTGGTCATGGCGATGACAACGTCCATCATGGCTCCGACCGCGCTGCGCTTCGTGCTCGCCCGTGTGAAGCCGGACGAGGAGGAGGCGCGCAGGCTACGCCAGGAGGAGCTGGCGGAGGACAGCCTCATCGCCAACGTCCACCGCGTCTTGTTTCCCGTGCGTGGCCCACGACCCGGCCAAAGCAAGCCTGCGCCGAGAACCATCGAGGCCTTCGTGCTTGACAAGCTCGGCAAGGACCTGTCGCTGACACTGCTCAACGTCGCCAGGCCTGGCGAGAAGGTCACGGCCCAGACGTTCCTCGGCGAGCTCGCCACCGGTTTCGACAACGGCGAGGTAACCCGCAGGGTGGTCGAATCGGAGGCGCCCGTCGACGCGATACTGGACGAGGCGGCGAAGGATTACGACCTCATCGTACTCGGCGCTTCCGAGCAGGCCGGCACGAACGAGGTCGTCTTCAACCGCGTGGTCGATCAGGTCGTGCGTATGGCGCCCTGCCCCACCATGGTCGTGAAGGGTGCCGGGGAGCCGGTCTCCTGGCCGCCGCGACGCATCCTAGTGCCGAGCGACGGCTCGGCTGCCGGCCGGCATGCTGCCGAGCTCGCCTTCGCGCTGGCGTCGGACGCAGCGGTGCATGTAGCCCTACTCAACGTGGCCGTGCAACAGCCCGGACCGTACCGCATGGATGCGAGCGGCGCCGCCGAGGAGCGTCAGCTAGCGGCAGCCAACCAGATCGTCGACAACCTGCGCCAACTCGGTGAGGCACGCGGCGTGAAGCCGAGCACTGAGGTGCGCGTCGCGGCGGACCCGGTCTCGGCGATCCTCGCCGTAGCCAAGCAGCTCGAATACGACTTGATCGTCCTCGGAACCGACGTGCGTCCCGGCTCGGAGCGGCTCTACCTCGGGCCGCGCGTAGAGCGCATCCTGGCCGCAGCGGAGGTGCCGGTCATCGTCATCAACGGCTCCTGAGAGCGGTCCGCACTGAAGAGGGGCGGCAGGCTTCCTGAAAACCCGACGCCCCTTCCGAGCAGCGATCCTCGGCAGCGCCTCAGGTGCTCGCCTCGTCGAGGAACGCCTGCAGCCGCTCGGTGTTGACGGTGATGGGCGCGCGCCTGCGGCGCACGGCGCCGTACTCGAGGAGCCGGGCGAGGCAGTGGCTTACCGTCTCGCGCGTCGCGCCGATCATCTTCGCCAGGTCTTGCTGCGTGAGCGTCAAGTCGATGACCGTTCCGCGCTCCGATGGCGTGCCGAAGTCCTTGGCGAGCCTCAATAGCAGGTTGGCGAGCCGCCCCGGCGCATCGAAGGCGCCGACCTCGGCCTGCCACTGCTGAGCCTGCCAGAGGCGTGTGCTCATGACCTGGATGAACTTCATAGCGATGCGCGGCTGCTGTTGCAGCAGTCGCTGGAACTCCATCTCGGGCATGACGATGAGCGTCGTGTCCATGACCGCTTCGGCCTGGTTGGGACGCCGCTCGCTCTGCAGGAGCAGCAGCTCGCCGAAGATGTCGTACTTGCCGAGCAGCCCGAGGATCATCTCCTTGCCGTTCGGGAAGTACATGGAGATCTTCACCATGCCGTCGCGGATGAAGTAGAGGGCGTCGGCCGGATCCTCCATGTGGTAGATGATCTCGCCCGCGGCGAAACGCTTGTAAGGCGTTATCTTCGCCATCTGCTCGATCTCGTCCGGCGTCAGGTCCTCGAACAGCTCCGTGTTCTTGAGGTGCCAAACCAGACTCGGGTACTGGCTCGCTTCCGTCATGCTCTTCCCCTCCGACCGTGGGCGCGTCGCCTGGCACCGACTTCCTGCGCCCCGACACGCTCCTCATGCATCGTCGTTCCGTCTCTCACTATCGCATACGAGAAGCGCGCGTCGCTCACGGATGCACGGGCTCGGCCTCGCCAGCCAGGGCGCTGCTGAGCCGCATGAGCCGAAGGTAGTCGTTCAGGTCGCGGTAGTCACCGACCTTGAGACCGTCGAGGAAGACCGTCGGTGTGCCGGTCAAGCGTAAGTCCTGCGCGGCGACGCGGTAGGACTCCTCTACGACGGCGCCGTAACGCCCGCTCCTGACACACTCGGAGAGCCCTTCGGTCGATAGCCCGGCGTCTTCGGCGATGCCGATGAACAGCGGCAACGGGTCAGGTCGGCTCGCCCAGCTGTCCTGGTTCGTGAACAGAGCGTTCTGGAACGTCCAGAACGCGGCCTCGCCCGCGACGAAGTCGATCCGTTCCCTGGCGAGCGCGGCCATGCACTCGCTCGCCTCGGCCGCGACCGTCGCGTTGGGGTGGATGCTCTTCAGCGGGAAGTGATAGAGCTCGAGCCGCACATCGCCGCGCGGGAGCAGCTCGTTCTGCACGATGGGCATGCCGACCGCCTCGAACTGGGCGCAGTACGGGCATTGCAAGTCGGTGAACAGGCGCACCACGTGCTGGGCATCCGCCGGGCCGAGGACGTGAGCCGGCGGACCGAAGCGGTCAGCGTCCACGTACTGGGCAACGAAGCGCACGGTGGCCTCGGGGATGACGCCCGCGGAGACGTCGACGTACATGAGGTACTCCATGACCTCGACAGCCACCTCGCCCACGCCCACCAACTCCGATGCGCGGGTGCGGAAGAAGTCGGCCACCGGCGCCGCGATGCCTTCGCCGTAGCCGGTGGCGGCGCCGACCATGGCGCCAAGGAAGCGCACGTTCGCGTCGGTCAGGAGCCCGGCACCGTTCACTTCCACGGCGACGCCCTCGGACGCGAGCACCCCGAACTCGAAGCCGCTCGCCGTGACGAAGCCCGCCCCGTCCTCCGCGGGCGTGAGCTGGTAGTCCTCGAGCGCCGCCAAGATCGTGGTGGGCGGCTCGCCGATCTGGGCCAAGGCAACGCCACGCAGCGGGGCGAACGACGAGACCAACAGTAGTGCGAGCACGCGGATGGCGGTCGGTGCGCTCATGCGAGGTGGTAGAGGGCACCGTACTTGCCCTGCAAGTAGTCGAGGTAGTGACGCGAGTCCAGCGCCGCGCCCGTTGCCCGCGCGATCAGATCGTTCGGCAAGTAGCGCGAGCCGTGCACGTGCACGTTCGAGCGCAACCAACCGAGGAGGGGCGCGAAGTCGCCGGCGCGCACCTGATCGTCCAGGTCGGGCAGCGCGGACCTGGCCGCGGCGAAGAGCTGGGCGCTCACGAGGTTGCCAAGAGCGTAGGTCGGGAAGTAGCCGACGAGACCGACGGCCCAGTGGATGTCCTGGAGGCACCCGAGGGAGTCGGAGGGCGGCGTGACCCCGAGGTAGGAGCGGTACAGGTCGTTCCAAGCCGCGGGTAGGTCGGCGACGGAGAGGTCGCCGCTCAACAGCGCGAGTTCGAGCTCGAAGCGCACGAGGATGTGCAGGTTGTAGCTCACCTCGTCCGCCTCGACCCTGATCAGGCTGCTTTCGACGCGGTTGACGGCGGCGTAGAAGCCCTCGACGTCCTCGCCGGCCAGCGCCTCGGGGAAGGCGGCCCGCAGCGCCGGGAACGCGCCCTCCCAGTAGGGGAGCGAGCGCCCCACCAGGTTCTCCCACAAGCGCGACTGCGACTCGTGGATGCCGAGGCTGGCTCCATGGGCGAGCGGCGTGCGGTGGTACTCGCGCGCGAAGCCCTGCTCGTACATGGCGTGACCTGCCTCGTGCATGGTGCCGAACAGGGCCGTGTTCAGGAAGCTCGCGTCGTAGCGGGTCGTGATGCGCACGTCGTCGGCGCCTATGCCGATGGCGAAGGGGTGCGCAGTGACATCGAGGCGGCCGCGCGTGAAGTCGTAGCCGAAAGAGGCCGCCGTGGCCTCGCAGACCCGGCGCTGCACGTCGACCGGGTAGTCCCTATGCAGCATCTCGTCGGCCGGCTGCACGCGGCTCTCCGTGAGCGCCGCGAGGAGCGCGACTTGCTCGGCCTTCATGGGCTCGAAGACCGCCTTGAGGGAGGCCGCGGTCGCGCCCGGCTCGTACACGTCAAGGAGCGCGTCGTAGCGGCTCGCGCCGCTCTGCCAGCCGACGCAGTCGGCCTCCTCGCGCTTGAGCTCGAGCACGGCCGCCAACTCGGGCGCGAACACGTCGAAACGGTCCTCCGAGCGGGCCCGCGCCCAGGC
>JBDZVI010000032.1:6106-30042 GCA_040255585.1 Deinococcaceae bacterium | reverse complement strand
GACCAGACCGGACAACCAGGCCGCGCATGAGGCCAGCCACGCCGTGCCGCATGAGCTGCTCGAGAACGTCGAGACTCGCGGCGCCTCGCGCGCGCCGGCCGAGATCGCCGACACGCCGGCCGTCGCCGACCGCAGCGTGAGCGTCGAAGCGCCGACCGCTCCGAACGACGCGTCCACTTACAGCGTCACCACGCCGGAGGGCGCGCCCCAGGGCGTGCCGGCCGACAACGCCGCCGCCGCGACCGAGGAAGCCACCGCCGATACGGGCGCGGCGGCCGATACCGCCGCCGGCGAGACCACGGGTACCGAGGAAGCCGCGGCTGAGGCCGCGACCGAACCGGCGGCGACCGACGAGACCACCGCCGAGGAGGCGCCCGCCCAGGCCGAGCAGGCCAGCGCCGAGGCACCCGCCGCCACGGAGCCGCCAGCGGCCTCCATCAGCTGGGACAAGGACCACGGCGCCGCCGTGTTCAACGCCAACTGCATGGCGTGCCACCAGATGACCGGCCAGGGCATCCCGGGAGCGTTCCCACCCCTCGCCGACCACGCCGTCGACGTCTACGCCGCCCCGGGCGGCCGCGAGTACCTGGCCGACGCCGTCCTCTTCGGCCTGCAGGGCGCCATCAACGTCAACGGCATGACCTACAACGGCGTCATGCCAGCGTGGGGCCACCTCGCCGACGCCGACCTCGCCGACGCCCTCAACCACGTCCTCACGGCCTGGGACGACGCACCGGCCGGCTTCCAGCCGTACGTGGCGGCCGACATCGCCGCCAGGCGCGCCGACAGCCTGAGCGCCGGCGACGTGCACGCCAAGCGCGAGGCCCTCGGACTGCACTGAGGCCAAGCGGATACCGCGGCCGTACCGCGGGTACCGAACCCTGCGAGCGAGCGCGCACTGCCACGGTGGCGGTGCGCGCTCGTTGTGTGGCCACCACGCGCCAGGCGCGCTGGTCGCACTGTGCCACCCCTCTTTACACACCGCGTACGGAAGCCGCTCCACTGAGTCGCGCTGGGCCGTCACCGCGCGCCGTTTCGGTTTAGCATGACGGGGTGCTGTTCCTATCCTGGCAACTAGAACCGGTCCTGTTGGGCATGATCGCCACGCTGGCGGTCGCCTACTACCTATGCGTCGGACCGCTGCGCAAGAGGCTGGCGCCCAAGGAGCCGTACCCCACCCGCTACGCCATCATCTTCGGCATCGGGCTCATCGCCCTGTTCCTCAACGAGGGCTCGCCCCTGCACGACCTCGCGGAACGCTATCTGCTCATAGCGCACATGGTGCAGCACCTGCTGCTCACGTACGCCATCGCGCCCATCCTCCTGGCGGGAACGCCGCCGTGGCTCCTCAGGGCCGCGCTGGCGAACCGCGGCATGCTTCCCGTCGCCAAGGTGCTGCTGAACCCCATCACGACGTTCGCGACCTTCACGCTCGTCCTCTCCGTCTACCACCTGCCGCCCATCTACGACGCCGCGCTCGCCAACACGTCCCTGCACCACGCCATCCACGTCATCATGCTCGTCGCCTCGCTGATGATGTGGTGGCCCATGATGAGCCCGCTCGCCGAGCTTCCCCGTCCGCCGTTCCTCGCGCGCGCCGTCTACCTCTTCCTCCTGCCCGTCGCGCAGCTCCCCATCTTCGCCAGCGTCACCTTCTCCCCCGACGTCCTGTACGCGGCCTACGCCAACATGCCGACCCGCGCCTTCGGCCTGTCTCCGATGGAGGACCAGCAGGTCGCCGGCGCCGTCATGAAGGTCGGCGGGCTCATAGCCTTCGGCCTGCCGTTCATCTACACGTTCCTGCAGTGGTTCTGGACCGAGGACAAGGAGCACCGCTGGGGCGGGGTCAAACCGTGAGCCGGCTCCCGCAGCCGCTCCGCGCCATCGCCTTCGACTGGGGCGGGGTGTTCACGGAAGGCACGTTCGATTCGCGGGCGCACGCGCGCTTGGCCGAGTTGCACGGGCTCGACGCGGCCGACGTGCTCCCCATCTACCTCGACCTGATGGAAGGGTTCGAGGTCGGCGAGTTCGACATGCCTGAGTTCCATGCGCGCTTCCAGGCCGCCGTCGGGCGCGCCTCCACCCTCGACACGTTCAGGGAAGCGTTCCTGGGCGCCGTGAGGGAGCGCAAGGCCATGTACGACCTCCTCGCCTCCCTGCCCGACGACGTGCCGCTCGCGCTGCTCTCGAACAACTCCCCGGAGCTTTGCGACGTCGTGCGCGACGACCCCCGCATGCGCAAGCTGATGACCTTCGTGTTCTCGAACGAGATCGGGGTGCGCAAGCCGGACGAACGGGCGTTCGCGGCCCTGAGCTCGGCGCTCGACCTGCCGCCTAACGAGATCGTCTTCGTCGACGACAACCGCGACAACATAGAGGCCTGCGAGCGGCTTGGCTTCGTCGGGCTGCTCTGTGACACGGTCGCCGGCTTCGCCGCGCGCTGGCGGTCGCTCTTCCCGGACCTGCCCCTCCCCCCAGGGTTCAGATGACCGGCGCCGAGGCCGACGACTACACGGAGCGCCTCGGCAACGACCGCGACCTCTGGGAGGGCGAGGCGACAACGCCCCGCGCCTTCAAGCTCATCCAGGGCTACATCTGGCACCCGCGCGACCAAGCGGTTGACCTGGCCGCCTACCTGCCGGAGACCCTCGGCCCGGACGTGCATCTGCTCTTCGACGCCATGCCGGCCGCTCCGTTCACGTTCTTCGACGACGGCACGTTGAGCGCCACGCAGGTCGTCTACCAGCTCACGGTGGTCGCCATCGTCCAGCCGGGCCAGGTGCCCGACGCGCTCCTGACCGAAGCGGCGGAACGCCTGGGTGAGCGGCTCGAGACCACCCCCCAGGGCGTCGGGTGGCAGCTCATGAGCGACCTGCGTGAGGTCGACTGAACGCGTAGGCCGGCCCGCGAGCGGCGGGCGCAGGGGGTCGGTCGGGGTCGGTCGGGGTCGGTCGGGGTCGGTCTGGCGTCGATCGATGGTCGGCCGGGAGCCGACCGGCGGTCTACCGAGGGTCTACCAGCGCCTCAACCGCGCCTGGCCAGCAGCTCCGCCAGCTGGAAACCGTGCCGCATTGGGTGGGCGACCGCGTGCTCGAGCATGGCCGAGATGGTCAGCGGCACGCCCCAGTTGGACGTGAAGACGGTGGTCCGCGTGCCGGCCAGGGTCGCATCCTTCAAGCCCGCACGCCACCGTTCGAGCAGATGCTCGACGTAGTCGTCGACCTGGGCCGCCACATCGGCGGGCGCGGGCGGCTGGCGCACACCGGGGTCCGGTAGCCCCAACTGCCGGCAGACCCACGCCAGGTAGCTCCCGGAGGACTGCAGGACGTGCAGCAGCAGGTGCTCGTTGGACCGGTAGGCCTCGTTCTGCGAGCTGGGTAGTGCGGCACCGCTGGCCCGGAACCGGCGCCAGATGGGTAGGAAGGCCCGCAGTTCACGCTCTTGCAACGCGAGGAGCGCCCTGACCACCCGGTCTGCGAAGGCGTCCGGGGCCGGGAGTCCGGCGGCGTCGGGCACGTAACGTATCTGGGCGAGCCGCAGGCCGGGGTCCTCGGCGGCCTCGCCCGCGGCGATCACGCAGAAGTAGTTGCCGTCTGGGTCGGCCAGCACCGTGTAGTCGGGATCCGGCCCGTAGCGCCACTCCACCCTGGTGGCCCCGAGGCCGATGAGGCGCAGCACCTCCGCCTCCTGGTCGAACGCGTAGAGGTCAAGATGGTGGCGCCTGCGCTCATGCGCCGGGGCACGGACTTCCTGCAGGGCGAGTTGGACGCCCGTCCCGCGCCTGGGCTTGAGCATGACCCAGTCGGCAGAGTCGCCGCCGCGCGGGGCGTAGTCGAGGGCCGCCGACCAGAACTCTACGGCGCGTTCGACGTCGCGAACGCCCCACACGATGGAGCCGATCCTCAGCATGGCGCTACTGGCCTCCTTGGGCGCCGGTGACGACCCTGACCTCGTCCGGCAGGATGAACCCCTGCTTCCGAGCGAGCGCCTCCCGGAACGCGGCGTCCTGGGCGTGCGCCGCTACTTCCTCCAGCCCTTGCTGCTCGGTCTCGAGCCGAGCCACGTCGTCCTCCAGGCGCGCCACCTCGCGGCGCAGGACGAACATGCGATCGCTCTCGACGTAGTTGAGATAGAGGAGTTGGAGCACGCCGAGGCTGGCCAGGACCACGATGACGATGTTGAGCTTCCGCCTGCCCGCGGGCCGGGACTGGCGCTCCTCCGGCTCGGTGGGCGCTTCGGGTCGCGCGCGCGCGTCGGATGAGGGACGCTCGCTCCGGCGGAAGCGGCCGTCCCGGCCGTCGCTCACGCGCGGACCTCCTGCATGGCGAGCGCCTCGCGGAGGAACCGCACTGCGTCCTCCGGCAGGGTCGGGTTAACGAAGAAGCCCGTGCCCCAGTCGAAACCGGCCTGGTTCGTCAGGCGCGGCAGCAGCTCGAGGTGCCAGTGGTAGTCGGGGCGCCCCTCCTCCACGACCGTGTGCAGCATCAGGTTGTATGGCGGGTAGTCGAGCGCGTCGTTGATGGCCCGCACGACGGCGCGCAGGAGTTCGGCCAGCGCCGGCAACGTGTTCGACGCCACGGTCGCGAACGAGCTGCCGTGGTGGCGCGGGAGGATCCAGGTCTCGAACGGCGTCTTCGATGCGAACGGGGCGATGGCGACGTAGGCGTCGTTCTGGGTGACGACGCGCTCGCGCGCCGCGATCTCGCGCTCCAGCACGTGGCAGAAGAGGCAGCGCCCATGCGCGGCGTGGTGCGCGGCGGCCACCGCCACCTCCTCCTCGACCCAGCGGTTGGTGACTGGCACGGCGAGGAGTTGCGCGTGGGGGTGCTCGTAGATGGCGCCGGCGGCCCGGCCCACGTTGCGCGTCAGCTGGACATGCGCGATGCCGGGGCGTGAGGCGGCGAGGGCGATCCGCTCACGGTAGAAGCGGAGGACCTCGGTGAGGTGATCGATGGGCATGGTCTCCAGGCGCTGCCTGGCATCCGGATGCTCGACGATGATCTCATGGTGGCCGTAAGCGGCGGCTTGTTGGAACAGGTCGACGCCCACGTCGACCTCCGTGGGTCGGGAACTGACCAGCTGAGCGGGGTGAGCGATCGCCCTGATGCGCCAGTCGGCGTCGCCGGCATGCGAACCGGGCGGCCTCACGGCGGCGATCTCCGGTCCTACCCTGTCTTTGCTCCCCGGCGACAGCGGCGAGCGCTCCGGCGCCGGCGGCACGCTCCCGAACGCCGACGGTTCCAGCCCACGCTCCGGCGAGAGGAGCACCCAGGCGCGACCGAACGGATCCTTGCGGAATAACGGCATGTGAGAGGCAGTTTAGAACGTCTGGAGCGGGAGCGGCGTTACCAACTTCATGCGCTGGACACCTCAACCGAAGAGGCCGGGCTGCTTGGCGGGCTCGTCACCGAGACCGGGCAGCGCCGTCACCTCGCGGTACTCGAGCCCCAGGACGCCGAGGCGGTTCAGCGCCGGGGCCGTGACAGCCGGCGCGGCGAGCACGCCGCGCACGTCGCCCGGATAGCGCGCCCTGACGCTCTGCACGTAGCGGTCGAGCTGATGGACGGCCTCGTGGTTCGCCTTGCCGCGCTTGAGCTCGACGACGACCAGGCGACCGAGACTGTCCCGTGCGAAGAGGTCGATGCCCCCGACGTCCGTCGGCAACTCGAGGTCGATGACGGTCAGCCCCGGCTCGATGACGGAAGGGTCGCGGGCGAGCGCGCGCTGCATCTCGGCCTCGCTGCCCATGAGGACGAAGTTGCCGTTCTCCTCGAGCCGGAGCGCGACGGCCAAGGCCGGCGCCTCGAAGGAGACGCGCACCAACTCGGCGGGGTTGTAGCGCTCCGCCACCAGCACGGCGCGCCCGTCCTCGACGGCCACCCGCACCTCGTCCGTCTGCGGCTGCCAGTTGACCGGCTTCACGCCGCGCGGACCCTGCACCTGCACGCTGCCGTCGGCCTTCACGATCACGAGGTAGTCTCCCGCCTCCGCCACGCTTGCCGCCCTGCCCGTGTACAGGACCTCGCACTCGCCCGCCACTTGGACGAGTTCGTCCCCAGCCCTCAGATGCTCATCGAGAAAGCTTGCCAGGTCCTCGGGCGTCGGGTTCTCAAGCAGCTCCCTGATCACGGACGCGAGTGTAACAGCCGTGCGTGTGGCTGCTACACTCGCCCCCATGGCAGCATTAGGCGCACACGTCTCCACCGCAGGCGGCATGGCCAAAGCGTTCGACCGGGGCGCCGACATCGGCTGCGACGCCGTCCAGGTCTTCGTCAAGAGCCCGAACCAGTGGCGGGCCAAGCCGCTCGACCCGAAGGACGTCGAGGGCTTTAGGGCCCGCGGCGCCGAGGCGGGCTGGCCGCTCGTCGCCCACGCCGCCTACCTCATCAACCTTGCCTCGGCCGACGACGAGATCGCCGCCAAGTCGCGCGCGGGACTCAAAGACGAGTTCGAGCGGTGCGGCCTCCTCGGCATCGGGGGGCTCGTCTTCCACCCCGGCGCGCACTTGGGCGCCGGCACCGAGGCCGGCATAGAGGCCATCGCGCGCAACATGGACACCGTCCTGGCCGCGACCGACGGGGTCGAGACCTTCCTCCTGCTCGAGAACACGGCCGGCCAAGGGAGCGCGGTCGGCGCGCGGTTCGAGGAGCTGGCCGGGATCATCGCCCTCCTCGACCAACCGGACCGCGTCGGGGTGTGCCTCGACACGTGCCATGCTTTCTCCGCCGGCTACGACGTCTCCACAGAGGAAGGCTTCGAGGCCCTGCTCGAGGAGTTCGACCGGCACCTGGGCCTCGCGCGCCTCAGGTGCATCCACCTGAACGACTCCAAGCATCCGTTGGGCTCGCGCAAAGACCGGCACGAGAACATCGGCAAGGGGTTGATCGGCGAAGGCGCGTTCGCGCGCATCATCAACGACCCCAGGCTCGCGCACGCGCCGCAGGTCCTGGAGACCCCGCTTGGCGACGACGACGGCGGCCACAGGCGCGACTTGGCGCTCCTCCGCACGTTCCTCGGGAGGTGATGCGGATGTCCGAAGACGGCGCAACCCTCCTCGATCCCGTCGCGGTCGACGCCCTCAAGGCGACGCTCGGCAGCATGCTCGCGCGCAGTCACCGCACCGTGCTGCAGCTCACCGCCGGGCTCTCGGAAGAAGCGGCCCGCGAACGCCTGGTGGCGGACGGAAGCAGCGCCAGATGGGTCGTCGGCCACCTGGTGGCGAGCCGCGACTTCATGCTCAAGACGTTGGGGGCGGAGCGGCTTCAGGAAGCTTCGTTCTCGGAGGCGTTCGGCTTCGGCAGCAAGCCGGAGGGCGAGCCGGACGCCACGCTCGCGGAGCTGCTGGCCGCGTACCGCGAGACGGAGGCGCCGTTGAGCGCCGCGTTGGCGGCCGTGCGCGCGGAGGACCTGGTGTGTCCGGCGGGCAGGACGACCGTGCGCCAGCACTTCGAGCTCCTGGTCTGGCACGAGGCCTACCACCTCGGCCAACTCATGCTCTACCGGCGCGCCGCGGGGCTAGACAACCCGATCGGCTAAAGGAGCGGCGCGCCAGGTAGCAATCAGGCCGCAAGCAACCATGCGGGCCGCGCTGCCGGCGTGATCGCCGGACCCGCGCGGCCCGCTGAGCACAGCCTTCCCGCCGCTAGCGCGCCAGGCGCCAGGTCCCTTCGCGGATCTCGGCCAGCACGTAGGCGCGGGCGTCCAGACCCTGGTGATCGGTGCCGGTGAAGTCGAAGACGCCGCCGATGCCGGCGAACGGCCCCATGGCCTCGAGGGCGTCGCGCAGGGCGCCGCGCGTGCCGACGCGATGGTCGAGGTCGAGGCGCCCGGCCCGCTGAACGTAACCGACGGCGGAGACCAGCGCCTGGACTGCGTCGTACGCGTGGCCCGCGAAGGTGGAGGGCTTGGTGCCGGGGTAAGCGTCCGTGTAGGCCGTACGGAACGCCAGCGTGACGTCGCGGGTCGGGGCCGCGGCCGAGAGGTCGTCGACAACGAGCAGCGGGCCGACGGCCAGGCGCACGCCCTCCGCGGCGGCGCCGGCGAGCTCGATGAAGCGGTCGTTGCCCACGCCGTGGCTGACGTAGATGTCGCCGCCGTAGCCACGGGCGCGGAGCTCACGCACCATGTGGGCGGAGTCGTCGACGATGCCCCAGACGAGCACCGCCTGCGGGCGCGAAAGCGTGGCCGCCAGGGCCGGCGCCGTGTACGAATCGGCGTCTGCCTCGTAGCGCACGACCTTGTCCAGGTGGACACCCGTGCCCATCAGCTGGAGCTGGAGCTCCACCAGGCCGCTCTCGCCGAACGCGTCGGCCAAACCTAGGAACACGACGTCCGATATGCCGCGCGCCTGCATGTCGGCTACCACTCCGCCGAGGATGAGGCGGTCGGTCGGGACGGTCGTGAAGACCCAGCGCCGCGACTCGGCTGGCTCGGCGATGGGGGCCGCGGCAGCGAGGCTGATGAGGGGCACGCCCGCCGACTGGGCGAGCGTGACGACGGCGAGGGAGCCCACGGAGCGCGTGCAGCAGATGATGGCGTCGACGCGCCCCTCGTCGAGCAGCTTCTTGACGAGGGCGACCGTCTGGTCGAGCGAAGAGCCGTCGTCGAGAACGGTGATGTCGAGCCCGACACCCCCGCCGATGCCGCCGGCGGCGTACTGACGCTGCAGGAGTTCGAGGGTGGCGCCTTCGCCCTCGCCGAGGGCGGCGGAACCGCCCGTGCGGGAGACCACGGCACCAACGCGCAGGACCTGGTCCTGGGCATGCGCGACACCTGGCACGAAGGCGCTGGGGGCGAAGGCGGCGAGGCCTGAGAGGGCAACGGCGGCTGTCGCGATGTGGGCGGCGCGTCTGACTATGTCAAACATGGTCCCCTCCGGAGGACGGCGGCGGGCTGACGCCCGCCTCTTGCGAGACGATTGGCGACTACCTAAGTTCCTACCACGATGTTGGCATGGCGCTGGCGCCCTCGCGCGCGACGTACGGACGTCGCGGGGCACAACGCGGACCAGGACCGCCGATCAAGGCGCCAACGAACCGGGGCGCAAGGCCGCGCCGAGCGCGACGGGGACCGCGCCTCTCCCGCTCAACGGACGCCGCGGCGTTGGAGGAAACCCTTCACCAGCGTCAGGGCCGCGGAGGTGTCGTAATCGCGGCGCAGTGCCACCTGGTTCCTGACCGGATCGCCGAAGAAGTACTTCTCGTAGAGGTTCTGGCGCCCGCCGAACGCGGAGATGCTCATGTCCCACGCGAGTCTGAAGAGCCTGAGCCGGTCCTCCGCCGCCAGGTTGGTCGCCTGCAGGTAGCGGTCGATGGCGTCGGCCATCGGGCCCTGGCGCTCGCGCTCGCTTGGCAACATGATCAGGCCGCTGGCGCCGAGGAGCTGCAAGACCTCGACCAGGCGCGGGTAGACCTGCGGGAAGTACGCCCGCGCCGTCGCGAGCGCGGCCTTGTCTGGCGTCATGGTGCCGTACTCGTCGGGGGTGGCGAACTCCTCCGCTTGCGTCTTGAGGGCCTTGAGGACCTCCAAAACGGTCACCAGCTCGGCCAGCTTGAGCTGCACGTGCTCGAAGCGCCCGCTGCCGATGGCCGCCACGATGAGCTCCGCCACCCCGACGAAGGCCTCCGCCTTGACGATCTTGACGTTCAGGACCTGGTGGCCCATCTGGTAGGCGGCGTTGGTAGATGAGTACAGGCCGGCGGCCAGGTCGGCGTCGCCGAGCAGGAACACTCGCTCCCACGGCACCAGCACGTCGTCGAACGTCACGAGGGCGTCCAGCTCGTCGAAGCGGGCACCCAAGGGGTGGTCGCTGAGGTTACGGCGCTCCTCGAGGGGCTCGCGCGCGATGAAGGTCAGGCCCGGGGTCGAGCACGGCACGGCGAACGCGAGGGCGTAGCGCTGGGGCTCCACGGCGGTGCTTCCGGCGGGAGGCGGCAAGATCAGGAGCTCGTCCGCCACGGGGAGCGTCGCGAGCATGCGCGCGCCGCGCACGACTACGCCCGCGCTCGTCTCGCGCACGACGCCCAGCGCGATGTACGGGTCGTGCAGCCGGTCGCTCGGCGCGGCGCGGTTGACCTGCGGGTCCGTGAGGGCGTGCGTGAGGCAGAGGTCGCGCTCGCGCACGTGCTCGAAGTACCGCCTCACGTTCTCCGCGAACCGTTCGCCGCCGCGGGCGAAGTAGGGCGCGGCCCGCGCGCACGCCATGAGGTTCACGTTGAGGTAGTCGGGGCTGCGACCGATGAAGCCAAGGGAGTAGCGCGCCCAGGCGCGGTGCACGTCCGAGCGCGCGCGCAGGTCGTCCTTGGTCAGCGGCTCGATGAAGCTCAGACCGACGGGCTCCCCGGTGGAGGGGCTCGCGAACGTCATGTCGCAGCCCGTCTCCCCGCTCAGCTGCATGTCGTACAGGTCGGCTATGGCGCGGGCAGCGGCCGACGTGGCGCGGTGCGCGGTCGGGTCGAGGACGCGCTCACCGTCGACGTAGAGGTTCGGCGGGTCGCGCCTCAGGCCGTCGAGGAACTGCTGCCCGTCGCGCGCCGGCATGGTCGCCCGGCCTTCAGACGAGCGGGGCCCGCAACGCGTCCTTGCCGGTCGCGGCGAGGGCGTGGAGGAGCCGCACCGTCGCCTCGGTTCCCTTCTCCATGGCCGAGAGGCGGAAGAACTCGTTGGGGGCGTGCAGGCCGTTGTCGGGCTCCCCGAACGCGAAGTAGAGGCACCACATGCCGAGGACGCTGCCGAACTGCTCGGCCACGGGGACCGTCCCACCAGTGAAGGTCGGGAAGGGGCGCTTGCCATACGCCGCCTCCATGGCCTCGCTGGCCACGGCCAGGACGGGGTGGTCGAGGGGCATGAGGTACGCGCGGCCCTTGCCGGCGAGCGGCCTGACGTCCACCTTCACGCCAGCGGGGGTGTTGCGACGGATGTGTTCCGTCAGCGCCGCCACGACCCTGTCCGGCTCCTGCCCGACCACGAGGCGGCAGGTGATCTTGGCGTGCGCTTCCTTGGGTAGCACAGTCTTGATGCCGCCGCCCTGGTAACCGCCCCACATGCCGTTGATCTCGAGGGTCGGCCTGGCGACGCGGCGCTCGGCCGGCGTGTAGGCGGGGTCGCCCCACCAGCCGTCGAGACCCAGGCTGGAGGCTCCGGCGCCCTCTTCCGGCACGGCGGCGATGGCGGCGCGCAGCTCACCGTTCAACGCCGGGATGCCATCGAAGAACCCGTCGATGAGGATCCGCCCGTCGGCGTCTTGCATGCTCGCGAGGATGCGCGCGAGCGCCATGATCGGGTTGGCGACGGCCCCGCCGTACATGCCGGAGTGGAGGTCGGCGTTGGCGCCCGTGACGGTCACCTCGACGCCCGCGAGGCCGCGCGAGCCGACGGTCACGGACGGGATGCCGACGCCGAAGATGCCACCGTCGGCGCTGATGGCCAGATCGGCCGCCAGGAGGTCCTTGTTCTCCGCGAGGAAAGGCGCGAGGTTCGGGCTGCCGATCTCCTCCTCGCCCTCGACCAGGAAGGTGACGTTGACCGGCGGCGCGCCTGTGGCGGATGCGCTGGCCTCGACGGCGTGGAGGGCGATCATCACCCCGCCCTTGTCGTCGCTGGCTCCACGACCGTAGATGCGCCCGTCGCGTACCTCCGGCTCGAACGGCTGAGAGTTCCACAGCTCGAGCGGCTCGGGCGGCTGCACGTCGTAGTGACCGTAGATGATGACGGTCGGCGCGCTCTCGTCGTGGTGCCAGCGGGCGACGACGACCGGGTGACCCTTGGTCGGTAGGATGCGCACGTCGGGCACCCCGGCGCGCTCGAAGCGCGCCGCCAGCCAGCGCGCGGCCTCGTCGATGTCCTGCCTATGCTCCGGCGCCGTGGAGACGCTCGGCACGCGCACGAACTCCATCAGCTCCTCCGCGTTCCTAGCGGCGGATGCCTTGGCTGCCTCGATGGCCTCTTCGACTGCTCGGCTCACGAATCACACCACCCTCTCGAGGTCCTGGCTCGACTTCCTCGCACAGGTCCCTCGATCAGCGTTCCGGCAACCGCCGGTAGGCGCTGCCGAAGTAGACCAGAGGGGCGCCGTCGGCGTAGCGGAGGGCCTCGACCCTACCGACGAAGAGCGTGTGATCGCCGACGTCGACCTGCTGCTCGGTGCGCAGGACGAGCTGCGCGATGGCGCCCCGGATGACGGGGAAGCCCTCGTACTCCTCGTACGGTACACCGTTCAGCGCCACCGGCCGGCCGGCGAAGTGATCGGAGACGTCCGCCTGGTCGGCCGCGAGGACCGAGACGCCGAAGCGCTCCGACCGGACCAGCGTCGCGTGCGCCCTGGCGCGCTTGTCGATGGACACGGCCACCAGCGGCGGCTCGAGCGACAAGGACAGGAAGGCGTTGACGGTTATGCCGAATGGCCCGGCCCGCTCCCCTGCGGCGTGTTCGTGGGCGCCGCGTTCGGGTGCGACGGGTTCGAGCGCCTTAGGTTCGGACGCCGTCTGTGCCTGCGCTCCTGGTTCGGAAGCCGTTGGGTCAGACGTCGTCGGTCCCGGTGGTTCTGGCGCGGCGCCGAGCATGGTGACGACCGTTATCCCGGTCGTGAACCGGCTGAGCGCCGCCCGGAAGTGGCGACCTTCGATGGCTGAGCCAGCGAACTCGTTGCCGGAAAACTTAACGCCGGCGGGGTCCTCGCCGGTTGGAGCCGTCGGATCAGCGCCGGTTGGATCATGGCCGGCGAACGCGCTGGCGGAGAACGCACCGCCAGCGGTCTGACTCGCCGAGGGCCGTAGTGTGAGGATGTCGGAAGCAGTCACCGAATCGACAGGTTAGCGCCCTGCCACCCAGTCGCCAACTGTGCGCACGCACAATGCCTTAGCGATAACTGTGCGTGCGTACAATCTAGCCGTGGCAGCTTCCGAGTCCGACGCGCCCGAGAGGCCGACCTCGCCGAGTGACCGCTCCACGACCCCCGCGCAGCAGGAGCGCAGGGCCAAACCAGAGCACGAGCCCAAACCCGAGCCCGAGCGCCCGTACGACACCAGGTCAGGCGCGCCGCTCGGCGCGCTGCTCGAGGATCGCCGCCTAGGGTTGAGCCTCGTCGTCGGCGACCCCACCAAACGCTTCCTGAACGTCCGCTGGCCAGAGCGCGAACCCGATCGCCGCTGGCTCGAGCCCGGCGACCTGCGCCTAGTGGGCGCGGGCGCCGGGAGCGGCGGCTCGTTCGAGCCGCTGCTGCGCTCGAACCCCGCCGCCATCGTCTACGCGCTAACCCCCTCCGACCGGAGGCTGCCAGACGGGCTGGCGACCAGGGCCCAGGCGGCCGGGGTGACTCTCCTACTCGCACCGCCCTCCACGGCTCCCGAGCGGGTCGAGGCGGCGGCGCTGCGCCTACTCGCTGCGGTCCCGCGCGCGGCCGCCGTTCACGCGCCGCAAGCGTTCCTCCTGGCTGCCCTGGAAGGCGCGAAGCCGGAACGCGACGTCCTCGAACGCCTTCACGAGCTCACCGGCGCCGACCTGGTGCTCCTCGGCGCGGCGGGCGAGGTCGTCGCCCGCGCGGGCCAGGGGACGTGGCGGCCACGGTCGGAGACACCCATCGGCGCCTGGACGGAGGGCCGCGCACGTCTGGACGGGAAGGACGCCTTCCTCTACCGCGTGAGCTCCCAGGGCAGGCTCCGGACCATCCTGCTCGTCTTTCCAGCCGGACGGCTCGATCCGCGACCGTGGGCAGAGTTCGCTCGCACGCTGCTCGCCATGGCGTACGACAGGCGCGCATCGGAGGCCCTCGCCGGGCGCACCGAGCGGGCGGGCCTCCTCGCCCTATGGTTGGCGGCTCCGACCGCCACCGGTCTGGGCACCCGCCTGGCGGCACACGGCTTCGGCCCACGCACCCCGTACCGCGTGGCGGTCGGCGAGGTCGCGCCACCCACAGCAGGCGCCGCGACCAGCGGCGCAACCAGAGCGGCGGCGAGAGGCACCGGGGTCGGAGCGAGCGAGCAGGACGCACGGGCGAGTGCCGCCGGCTGCGACCACTTCGCGGAGCGCGCCGTGCCCGTCCTCTCCGAGGTGCGCGCCGTCTCGGAGGTGCGCGCCGGGCGCGTGGTGTGGCTGTTCGCGGACACGGGGAGTTCGAGCCCCGAAAGCTCGCCGCACGCGCAGGCCCTCCTGCGCGCCATGGCGGAAGCATGGCGGGGCGAGACCGGCGTCGACAACGGGCCGAGCGCGCCGCGCCTGGGCATCAGCGAGGTGGTGGAGGGCGTGGCGGCGGCGCCCGAGGCGTACCGGCGCGCGGCGCTGGCGCTCGAACAGGCCGCTCCCGGCAGCGTCGAGGCCTACGAGCCCGACGTCGTCGATGAACTCCTGCGCCACCAGACGCCGGAGCAGTTGCGCGCCTTGCGGGAGACCGTGCTCGGCACGCTCGCCGCCGGCGACCCGCGCGGCAGGCTGCGCGCCACGCTGGACGCCTACCTGCGGAACCGGCACGATCTGCCGAGCCTGGCGGCCGAGCTAGGAGTGCACGTGAACACGCTCCGTTACCGCCTGAAGCGCGTCGAGGAACTGCTGGGGGCCCAGCTGACGGACCCGGAGACCATCGCGAAGGTGTGGCTGGCCACGCGCAGGAGCCCCGGCGATGCGTGACATCCCGCCCGGCGCCTCGGCGCGCCACGACCTCGTCGTCACCGAGGCCATGACAGTGGACTTCGAGGATGGAGACGACCCGCGGCTCGGCAGACTCCACCCCGTCTACGCGACCTACTGGCTCGTCAAGCACATGGAGCTCGTCGGGCGCAAGCTCGTTCTCCCCTTCCTAGAGGACGACGAGGAGGGCATCGGTCACGCCGTGAGCGTCAGGCACACGGCATCGGCGCTGCCTGGCATGCGCGTCTCGCTCAAAGCGAGGTTCGAGCGCGTCGAGGGAAGCCGCGTGTACGTGAGCTGCGTAGCGACGAGCGAACTCGGGGACACCGTGGGCGAGGGCGAGACCGTCCAGGTCGTGCTCAAACGCGCCGTCATCGAGGCGGGGTTCGCGCACCTGCGGCGCCGGTGGGATGCGGACGTCGTCGAGGAGGGCGCGCCGCCCCGCGGTCCAGCCGACGAGCAGGCCTGACGGACGCTCCGGTCCGCGCTCGTTCTCCCGGTCGTCTGTGGCACGCGCGGTAGGACCACGTGGTCGCCACCGTAGAATCGCGTCTGGAGGCGAGGATGGCCAAGGTCCACCTGCTAGGCACTGGGGCGGCGCTGTCGGACAAGAGCAGGACCACGACGATGCTGGCCCTCGAGGGGCAAGAGAGCCTAATGCTCGTCGACTGCGGCGGCGACGCGGCCCATCGCCTCCTCGCCAGCGACCTCGATCTGGCCAAGGTGAGCGGCCTGATCGCCACCCACGAGCATGCCGACCACATCGGCGGCTTCGCGCTGCTCATGGAACGCCTGTGGCTCGCCGGCCACAAGCACAAGTTCGACGTCTACGGCATCCGGCCCGCACTGGAGCAGGCGCGTCGCGTCCACGACGCGTTCGACACCGCCGGTTGGCCCGGCTATCCCGAGATCAGCTACCACGAGGTCGAGCGCGTCCTCGGCGCTCCGGTGCTGATGAACTCCGACTTCGAGATCACGGCCATCCCCGGCGACCACGCGGTGCCGGTGATCGGTTTACGCGTCGCGGACCTGCGTTCGGGCGGCGTGCTCGCCTACTCGTGCGACACCGAGCGCTCCGAAGCGGTCGTCGAGGGCGCGCGTGGCGCCGACCTGCTCGTCCACGAGGCGAGCGGGGCGTTCCCGGGTCACTCCTCCGGCGCCGATGCGGCCGACGTGGCCGCACGGGCGGGCGCGAAGCGGCTCGTCCTCGTGCATCTCCCGCCGCTCCGCGACGGGGGCGCCGCGCTCCTGGCCTCCGCGCGCGCCGGATTCGCCGCCACCGAGCTGGGCCACGACGGCGACGCGCACGCGTTCTGACCGCTAAGGATCAGTACGCTAAGGATCAGTAACCGGCGCCCGGCAGGAGTTCCACGGCTTCGGCCCCCGCCTCGACCCGCTGCCCCTTCAGCTCCTCCATGGCGAGGATGCTCAGCCGCGCGATGGACGTGACGCCAACTTGCGCCAAGGCGTCCGCCGGCTCCCAGTAGTCGAAGCCCGCGCCTTCCGCGAGCACGAGTTCTTCTTTGGCGGCGTCGATCGCCGCGAGGAAGATGTTGTACCGGGCCCGCCAACCGTCGAACACGAGCAGCGGCCGGAAGTGACGCACGTCGAAGCCGATCTCCTCGGCGATCTCGCGGCGCATGCCTTCCGCCGGCGTCTCGCCGACGTCCAGCCCCCCGCCGAACAACGACCACTTGCCGGGCTCGACGATGCCCGGCTTGTCGTCCCGCAGTTGCAGCAGCACGCGGCCGTCCGGGTGGAGCAGGACCGCTCCGGCCACCACCCGGCGGCCGTCGGGTAGGCGCACGTCTGGCTCGACACCCGCGTCGGGCTCGACGCGCACCGTCACATCGCCTCCAGGTACGTGTAGCCGACGAGCTCGCGGTCGTAGAGCTCGAGGAACTCCTCGACCTCCTCCGCGTCCAACGTGCCGGCCGCGCGCAGCTCCTCGACCTGGCGTTGCACGGCGGCGTGCAGCTCGGGCGTCTCGTAACCCATGTTGTGGATGACGCGGCGCGCCTTCTGGCCCTCGACGTACAGCTCTACGCGCGCGCCGTCCTTGCCCAGCCGCACGTGCGCCTCGTTGACGCGCCCGAAGAGGTTGTGGGCGTTGGCGAGCACGTCCTGGTACGCCCCCGTCAGGAAGACGCCGAGGTAGTAGGGCTCGCCGGCCACCAGGTCGTGCACCGGCAGCGTCGAGCGAACGTCGCGCAGGTCGATGAAGCGCTCGATCTTGCCGTCGGAGTCGCAGCTGATGTCGACCAGGGTCGCGTTGCGCGTCGGCTTCTCGGCGAGGCGCTGCAACGGCACGATCGGGAAGAGCGTCTTGATGGCCCAGTGGTCCGGCAGGCTCTGGAACAACGAGAAGTTGACCACGTACTTGTCGGCGAGCATCTGCGGGAGGAGCTCGAACTCCTCCGGCACGTAATCGAGCCCGGCCACCACCTTGGCAACGCGCTCCAGGAGGCGGTTGTAGAGCTGCTCGAAGTGCGCGCGCTCCAGGAGGCTCAGGTAGCCGAGGTCGAAGAGGCTATGCATGGTCTCCTTGTTGGAGACGGCCTCGTTGAAGACCTCGCGGTAGGTCTTGACGGTCACGGCCTTGTCGAGTTCCTGCATGTCGCGCAGCAGCGCGTGGACCTCGCCCGTGAGGGGCGGCAGGTCGACGGGCGCGCGGGTGGGCCCGATCGCGTCGACGACCGGCACGATCACGACGGAGTGGTGCGCCGTGAGGGCCCTACCGGACTCCGTGACGATGACCGGGTGCGCCACCTCCCACTCCTGGCACGACTCCATGATGGTGTAGACGACCGTGTCGGCGTACTCGCGCAGGCCGTAGTTGGCCGAGGTGTAGTAGGTCGTCTTCGACCCGTCGTAGTCCACCGCCAGGCCGCCTCCCACGTCGAGGTACTTGACCCCGACGCCCATCTCGGCGAGCTCGACGTAGGCCTGGGCCGCCTCGCGCACGGCGGCGCGGATGCGCCGGATGTCGGTCAGCTGGCTACCGACGTGGCAGTGCAGGAGCACGAGGCTGTGGCCGAGACCCTCCGCCTGCACGCGCTGAGCGACGGTGATGAGCTCCGAGGCGGTGAGGCCGAACTTGGCGTCGTCGCCCCCCGACGCCTCCCACTGGCCGCTGCCGCGCGCATGCAGCTTGAAGCGCACGCCGAGCAGCGGCTCGACGCCGACCTCCTTGCTGATGCGCAGAACGCGCTCCAGCTCGCCGGCCTTCTCCAGCGTGATGATGACGTTGCGCCCGAGCTTGCGGCCCCACAGGGCCAGCCGGATGAAGTCGTCGTCCTTGAAGCCGTTGCAGCAGATGAGCGCGTCGTCGTGCGTCTCGTGCGCCAGGCATAGGGCGAGCTCCGCCTTGCTGCCCGCCTCGAGGCCCGTGCGGTACTTGGCGCCGTACGACGCGATGGTCTCGACCACCATCCGGCGCTGGTTGACCTTGATTGGGAACACGCCCTGGTAACGGTTCTGATACCCGGCCTCCGCTATCGCGGCCGCGAACGCCTCGTTGATGCGGTCCATGCGGTCCTCGAGGATGTCGGGGAAGCGCAGCACGATGGGCAGCGCGTGACCCTGCTCCGTGAGGTCGTCGACGATGCTCCTGAGGGGGATCGCGGGCGAACCCTTGACCGACACCGTGAGCTCGCCCCGTTTGGACACCCCGAAGAACCCGCTCGACCACGCCTTGATGCTGTAAAGCTCGTCGGCGTCCGTGATGCTGAAACCTGGGTCGAGGGTGGGTCTGCTCACTTCTGGTCCTCCACGTGGCGGGGCGCTCCGCCCTGCTGCTTCGAGCCGCGCGGCCGAGTGGCCGGCACGGCTCGCGGTTCGGTGGGAACGCGAGCGCCGCTTCTTGGAGCGCGTGCCTCGCCGAACGGATTACGCTAGCACTTCCTCGGGAAAGGTTGGCGCCACGCGGGCCGGACCACCTGGCGCGGCTGGAGGGCCAGCTCCGCCTTCACCATTATCACTGTTGATAACAACACTCGGAGTATTATCAGCAGTGATAATAATGAAGATCGTGGGCGATGCCGAAGGGCTGCTCGAGGAAGTGCTGGAGTCCGCTGCGAAGCTCCAGGAGATCGTGCCGGACGCCGTCCTCGTCGGAGGGACGGCCGCCGCGTTCCATGCCGGGCATCGAGCGTCGACCGACCACGACCACGTGCTCGCCGATCTGCAGTTGCGCTTCGACCTGGTGCTGGAAGCGCTGGAGGCCACCGACGGCTGGATAACGAACCGCCTCGTGGCGAACAAGATCATCCTGGGTCGGCTCGGAGACATCGAGGCCGGCGTACGGCAGCTCATCAGGCGCAAACCCCTGGAGACGGCGGACATCATGTTGTCATCCGGGCGCACGCTTCGCGTTCCGACTCTCGCCGAGACGCTACGCATCAAGGGTTACCTGCTCATAAGCCGGAACCAGACGCGCGACTACCTGGAAGTCGTCGCGCTGGCCGACCACATGGGTATCCCGAACGCGGCCACTGTCCTCTCCGAGATCGACGACTACTACGGCGACCAGCGCTCGGGCGGCAAGGGTGTGGCATCGCAGCTGGCGCGTCAGCTAGCCGAGCCCAAGCCCGCCGACGAGCGTACTACCCATGAGTTGCGCCATTACAAGCGCCTCGATCCGAAGTGGCACGACTGGCACGAAGTGGCGGCGACCAGCAAGGCTCTCGCTGAGGCGATGCTCACCTCGGGGTTATCCGGGCCCCCCGACGGAGACAAAGATGTCGGACCTTGAGTTCCGCAACCTCGACCTGGAGCCTACGGCCCCCGTCGAGGAGTGGCCTACCGAGGGCGTCATCGCAGCGTTGGAGCGTGGTCAACTACCCGACTGGCGCCGCTTGGCCGAGGCGGTGCGCGGCGACCCGTGGGGGCCGGTGGCGAGGCGCCTCGAGGACGCGCTGAAGGTCACCCGCCCTTACGGCGTCGCGCCGTTGCTGGAGGGGGCGTTGAGCACCGCGCGAGAAGCCGCCGCGGCCGCCGAGAGAGACGAGGTGGCTCGCCGCATACGCTGCTATCTGCGGGCCTCTCGACTCGACAGGAGAGCCTTCGCCGAGGCCATCGGAACCTCGACATCGCGGTTGTCGACCTACCTGAACGGGAAGGTGGCACCGTCGTCGACGTTGCTCGTGCGGATGGAGCGCGTGGCGGAGAAGGGCCTCGATCTCTCGAGGAACCAAGCGTGCAGCCTCCCCGATGACAGCGAGGTTCCAGACCACGGCATCCCTCGTCCGCCCATCCTGTTTGAAGGCGGGCAAATCCAGGCCGACTGTATAATCCTCGATCCTGCCGATCGCATCTAGGATGTCTTCAATGCGCAAGAGCCAGTCCCTAGGTGGCACTGATGGCCTCTCTAAGAACTCGCTCCCGTATACGCGGCTTCAATCCTCCCGGAGTCACCAGATCCACCCGCGCTCCCAGTATCTCCTCCAGACGCTCCCTTACCGTGAAGTACTCGAAGAGACCAACAGGGACGGAGAACTCGATCAGCGGGTCGACATCGCTGGTAGGCGTCGCCTCGTCGCGCGCCACGGATCCGAAGAGCGCCAACGACTGGACCCCATGCCATTCAACTCGGCCATGTGGTCATGCAGTAACTCGAGTACCTGGCAGCGCTCCACTCCACTCGGCCTCCTCAACTGAGTATAGGAGGTCTCCGGTGACTTACCGCAACGGCGCGGAACCTCAAGGTTAGCGTGTACGTGCCGCAACCCGATTAACTGAAAGCGCGCCATGCGAGGTGTACCGAGAGCCCGGTGATCCGACTGGCGATCACGCCAAACCCGCAGCCTCAGCGCGATCCGTTCGGACCATGAGCAGCAGTGATGCGTTGCCGCCTGTTCTCAACTCGCTAGCAGCGAACAACCCGCTCCTGAACGCGAAGTCCCGCTTCGGATCAGGCTTCCCTCGCCAACCCTCCGGCCAGAGCTCCTCTGGTGTCAGATCGTCGAGAACCATCATCCCTGACGGTCGGACAAGGTTAGCAACGGCCAGCCAGTTGGCACTTTGCAGGGCATCGTTCGTCCCGCCATCGAAGAACACCAAGTCGAAGGGGCCCCTCTCTCGGAAAGCATCTCGCCAGTCACCCGCTAGAACGTCCACGTTCTCGTAGCCCATGAAGGACTCCCGGACAGCCGATGCCAGACGTCCGTGCCTGCCTCCCCGGCCTAGACTGTCCCAAGCATGCCCACGACCCCTACCCCAACCCCCGCATCACTGGGCTTCCGCATGCCCCCCGAGTGGGCGCCTCACGCCGCCACCTGGACGTCATGGCCGTTCGACGACTGGCTCTGGGTCGGGCACCTCGAAGGGGTAAGGCGCGAGTTCGCCGACCTCGTGGCCACCATCGCGCGCTTCGAGCCCGTCGTTCTTAACGTGCGCGACGGCGAGGCCGAGAAGGACGCCCGCGCGCGCATCGCGAATGCCGCGGCCGCCCGGCACGCCGACGAAGCGGAACGCGTGCTCGGCAACGTGACCTACAACCTGCTGCCCCTGAACGACGTCTGGTTCCGCGACAACGGCCCCCTCTTCGTCCAGGGCGCCGAATCCGGCCGCGTGGCCCTCACCGACTGGGGCTTCAACGCCTGGGGCAAGAAGTACGCCCCATGGTCGGACGACGACCGTGCACCGGCCACGCTCGCAGCGCGCCTCGGCATGCGGCGCTTCGTCGCCCCGGCCGTCATGGAGGGCGGCTCGCTCGAGCTGAACGGCCACGGTGTGTGCCTCACCACGCGGTCGTGCCTCCTTGAGCCGAACCGCAACCCCGACCTCGGCCCGGCCGAGCTCGAGCTGCTGCTGCGCGACTACCTCGGCGTCACGCAGCTCGTGTGGCTGGAGGAAGGCCTGGAAGGCGACCATACCGACGGCCACATCGACACTATCGTGCGCTTCACGGACGACGACACGATCGTGTGCGCCGTCGAACCGCGCGAGGACGACCCAAACCACGCCACCATGGCGCGCAACCTGGAGCAGCTCCAGAGCCTGCGTACGGCCAAGGGTGCGCCGTACCGGGTCGTCGAACTCCCCCTCCCCCTCAAGCACATGGAGCTGGAGGGCCAGCGCCTGCCGCCCACCTACGCCAACTTCTACGTAGGTAACGGCTTCGTGATCGTGCCGCAGTACGACGACGCGAACGACGAGCAGGCCTTGCGTATCCTGCGCCCGCTCTTCCCCGGCCGCGAGGTCATCGGCCTCGGCGCCGTGAGCCTCATCACGGGCGGCGGCGCCTTCCACTGCGTTACTCAGCAGCAGCCCCAAGGAGAGGTCGAACGTGCCTGAGCCCAAGAAGAGCCCCGAGCTGGTCCGCCTCGCGGTCGTCCAGATGAGCTGCTCGCACGTGCTGGAGGAGAACTTGGCGAAGGCCGAGGCATTCGTGCGCGAGGCGGCCGCCCTGGGTGCCAACGTCATCCTCCTGCAGGAGCTCTTCGAGAACCTCTACTTCCCGCAGCTCGAGCGCGAGGAACTCTTCGCGCTGGCGCACCCCGTGAAGGGGCATCCTTTCATCGAGCGCTTCGCCAGGCTCGCCGGGGAGCTGGGTGTGGTGCTGCCCGTCTCGTTCTTCGAGCAGGCCGGGCAGGCGTACTTCAACAGCCTGGCGATGGTGGACTCGAACGGCGAGGTCCTGGGCCACTACCGCAAGAGCCACATCCCGGACGGCCCCGGCTACGAGGAGAAGTACTACTTCAATCCGGGCGACAGCGGCTTCAAGACGTGGCGCACGCGCTTCGGCAACATCGGCGTCGGCATCTGCTGGGACCAGTGGTTCCCGGAGGCCGCGCGCATCATGGCGCTGAAGGGCGCCGACCTGCTCCTCTACCCGACCGCCATAGGCAGCGAACCCGATGAGGCGGGCGGGCTCGACACGCGCGACCTGTGGCGCCGCGCCATGCTCGGCCACGCCGTCAGCAACGTCGCGTACGTGGCCGCGGCCAACCGCGTGGGGCGCGAGGGGAACGCGACCTTCTACGGCTCGTCGTTCATCTCGGATTACGAGGGCGAGCTGCTCGCGGACGCCGACCGGACCTCGGAGGTCATCCTCACCGCCGACCTCGACCTGGCGGCGGCGCGCACGCGGCGGGCGGGCTGGGGCTTCTTCCGCGACCGGCGGCCGGAGCTATATCGGGCGCTGCTTACGCTCGACGGGGAGGAGTAGCTGCGGATCAGGGCTAGGAGTAGCTTAGGCTTCCGTTCAAACGGCCCGCGCCTCGAACCGGTAGCGTTCTCTCAGTTCGTTCAGGCGATTGTGGGGCACCAACTTATCGTGTTGTAGACGGCCGACCACGACTCCGGGTGCGATACCGACCGTCTTACTGAACTCCTCCACTGTTTGGGTGGAGAACTCCTGCTTGAAAACGAACTCTTCGTAAGCCCTGCGGGGAATCAACCGATCTACCGCGAACCGGTCCGCTTCCACTTCGTGCTCCTGCGTGTCTCTAAGTGATACGTGCGGATCGCGCTTCCCATGCAGCAAGACGTGCCCGAGTTCGTGAAAAAGCGTGAACCAGAAGATGTCTGCCCAAGAGCCGCGCAGGCTCAACGCGACAACGGCCTTGTGCGGGGATGGCCAGAATGTCGCGCCATTGACGAAGGTCTTGGGGAGGTGCGGGATCACGGCCAGTGCGACACCGACGCTAGCCAATCGCTCACGAGCCTCGGGCAACCAGCGGCTTGGCAGTTCGAACGTAAGGCTCCGAAGGCCTTCGATCACGGACTGCAAACCAGTAGCATCGAACGGGTCCGGGCTCATCTCCTTAGCCTCGAGTTCAGCCATGCGCAACCATGCCGCCAGCGCGAAGCCCGAAGCCCCGTCCCTATCTCCGAGGCGGAATACATAGCCAACGTGCTTAGCGTCCTTGACGTAGCTCAGTGAATCGGTGCCGAAGAACTTGCAGAGCGCCCGCGCCTTGGCTAGCGGGTCCCGCGTGCCCTCGACGCAACCCAGCTTGACCATGGCTCGATAGAGATCCGAATCTACAAGTTTGGCATCCTCCCGGCGACGCTCGTTCTCGTCCCTGCGCGCAAGTGCCAGCCGGTATTCCTCTTCCAGGCTCGTCCAGATCCTCGCCGGGACACCGGTAACGTTCTCGAGCTGTATCGCCGTCTCCGGAGTCAAAGCCTTCTTGCCCAGTACGATCTCGTTGATCGCTTGCGGTGGCCTGCCCATCCTGCGGGCCAACTCCGCCTGGGAAACTCCAAGTTCTTCAACGACTTCCGCTAGGTATTCGCCTGGGGGAATCGCAAGGTCGGAGTGGAACCGTTCGTTAGTCGCCATAATGGTTCGACACCTCCAGCATCAGGAT
>JBDZVI010000032.1:0-6006 GCA_040255585.1 Deinococcaceae bacterium | reverse complement strand
TCGACGGGGAGGGGTGAGGCGGCCCCGCCGCGATCGCAGACCCTGTCCAAGCGCTCGGCGTACAGATCATCGCGAACGAAACGCGCCTCTAGGCGCGAGCCGGGGTTCGCCCAGGCCTTCCGCAACTTGGCTTGCGCCTCCGCCTTCTCTCGCGCAATCTCGTCGCGCCCCTTACCCAACATCCACGAACCTCACCCCCGCCGGCGCCGCCCCACCGGTATACATGGCGCGCACGACCGCGGCATGGTCGGCCACCACCTTGTCGCGCCGGATGCTCAGCTTCGGCGTCACGGAGCCGTCCGCCATCGTCAGCTCCTTCAGCACGGCCGCCGCGCGCTTGACGCTCGACCAGTCGGGCATGCCAGCGTTGGCGCGGTGGACCGCCTCGCGTAGCGCGCCCGCCAGGTCGGCCTGCTCCAACACGCTCTGGGTAACGGGGCCATAACGCTCCGCCAGCACCTCAAAGTCGAGGAACAGGAGCGCCGCGCAGAACTTCTCGCCCGGACCAACGACGATCGCCGTGGCGATCAGCGGGTCCGCCTCCAGACGCTCCGTGATCGGGTCGGGCATGACGTACTTGCCGGTGGAGAGCTTGAAGAGGTTCTTCAGGCGTCCGGTGATGGCGAGGTAACCGTCGTCGTCAAGCTTGCCGAGGTCGCCCGTGTGGAACCAACCGTCCGAGTCGATGACCTTGGCCGTCTCGTCGGGGCGCGCGAAGTAGCCGAGCATGACGTGCGGTCCGCGCGTGATGATCTCGTCGTCGTCGCTGATGCCCATCTCGACGCCAGGTATCGCCTCGCCCACGGTGCCGGCGCGGTTGCGGCCGGACCGGTTGAAGCAGATGACTGGGCTTGTCTCCGTGAGGCCGTAACCCTGCAGCACGTCGATACCTGCCGCGCCGAGGCGGTTCACGAGCTCGCCGCGCAGCGCAGCCCCACCGACGATGATCGTCTTGAGGCGCCCGCCGAGGGCTGCGCGCCACTTGGAGTAGACGAGCCTGTCGAGCAGAGCGCGCTCGGCGGCGGCCAGTCCTCCGGCGGGCCTACTCACGTCGAAGGCGTCTGCGAAGGCCAGCGCCCGTGCGTAGAGCACCTTCTTGACACCCGTGAGCGTGGTCCCGACAGCCTCGATGCGTTCCCACGACTTCTCGAGCACGCGCGGCACGGCCGCCATGAACGTCGGGCGCACGTCCTGCAGATCCTCCCTCACAGAGTCCGTGGTGCCGAAGTGGACGGTGGAGCCGAACCACATGTTCGCGTACATGAGGGTGCGCGCGAAGATGTGCGTGAGCGGCAGGAAGGAGAGCACGGTCTCCTGGTCGCCGGAGAGGAACGTCGGCAGGTCCGTAAGGGAGGCGATGGCGTTGCTCGAGAGGTTCTCGTGGCTGAGCATCACGCCCTTCGGCGAGCCGGTCGTGCCGGAGGTGTAGATGATCGTGGCCACGTCGCTCGCCTGCTGAGAGGCCGCGAAGGACTCTATCAACCCGGGGCGTTCGGCCAGCCGCCGTTCTCCCATGGCGATGACGGTCGCGTAGTCGGTCACCAGCGTGCCTCCGTCACCGACCGCCGGCTCGCCTTCGCCGCCCGAGGTCGACCCGCCGGTCGCCACCGCGACGAGCTTCACGCCCGGCAGGTCGCTCGTGACGTCGAGCGCCTGGGCGAGCAGCGCCGTATCGGACGTCAGGACCGCCGCGCAGGCGCTCTCCTGCAGGATGAAGCGCATGGCGTCGCGAGTGTGCGTTAGGTAGATGGGCACGTCGATGAGCCCCGCGATCAGGCAGGCCATGTCGGCCAGCACGAAGCTCATGTCTGAGTGCGTGAGCAGCGCGACGCGGTCGCCGCGCTCCAAGCCCATGGACCGTAGGCCGGCGGCCATGGCCTCGGCCCGGAGCTTGAACTCGCTGTTCGATAGGCTGGTCCAGGCCGTGCCCGGCCCGCCGGGCTTGCCGGGCACGGCCGACGGGCGGTCGTTGAACGCTCGCTCGTTCGGTCTCCCCCGCACGGCCTCGGCGAGCAACGACGGCAGCGTGCGGCCCAACTCCAGACGCCCAGGTCCTGACGTCCACCGTGCCGTTCTCACGACCATCCTTGCCTCCAGGGCGGCGGCTCGGAGGCGCTCACGCCAGGTGAACGCTCAAGCCTTCTGGGCGCCTCCAGCCTGCGCCGCGCGCGACGCCTTCTCGGCGAAGTCCCTCGCGAACAGCTTTATCTCACTCGCCAAGCCGGCGTCGTTCGTTGCCTTGCGGTAAGTATCCGCCATGGAGATGAACGTCTGAAAGAAGAAATCGTTCATGTCGTCGACCGACATCTCCTTGACCCAGAGGTCGATGCGCAGTGCGTTGCGCTGAGCACCGTCCCACAGCGACAAGATCATGGCCCCGGCGTCGTTCTCGCCCGGCTCGGGGGAGTCGTCGGCCTGCCAGCGGATGGCCTCGATGCCCGTGTCGTCCATGTCGACCGCGAGGCGGATGTGGGAAGACTTCAACATGCGAGCATGGTAACTGCACCGGCGGCGGTGCGCACGGTATCTTCGATGGCGTTACCCGGCGCCGGCGCGACACGATAGGAAGCGCTACACGGCTAGGGACGCCCGCGGTCGCCGCCCGCCATGGAGGGCCTCTTGAAGGGACTCATTCTCGCAGCCGGTCTCGGCACCCGCCTGCGTCCGATAACCAGCCTCAAGCCGAAGCCGACGATCGCGGTAGCCAACAAGCCGCTCATCCACCACGCCGTGGACAACCTCGTCGAGGCCGGCGTGCGCGAGATCGGCGTCGTGGTCAGCTACCTCACGCTCAACTCCATCAAGGAGACGTTGGACGGCTACCCAGGTGTGCGTTTCGAGTACATCATGCAGAACCCGCCGCAAGGTCTGGCACACGCCGTCAAGGTTTCGCGCGAGTTCCTCGGCGACGAGCCGTTCGTCATGTACCTCTCCGACAACCTCTTCGAGCACGGCATCACCGAGTTCGTGAACCGCTTCAGGCCGGGCGAGAGCAACGCCGTCATGGCCCTCGTGCCGGTGAGCCTGGAGGCCGCCAAGTCGCTCGGCGTCGCGGTGGTGGAGGGCGAGCGCATCACCAAGCTCGTCGAGAAGCCGAGCGACCCACCCAGCACCCTGGCCGTGGCCGGCGTGTACGTGTTCGACTCGCGCATCCACGCCATGATCGAAGGCCTGGCCCCCGGCGCCAAGGGCGAGTACCAGATCACCGACGCCATCCAGCGCCTCATCGAGGCGGGAGACGAGGTCGTGCCCGTCACCGTTCGCGGCTGGTGGAAGGACACGGGTCAGCCGGACGACATCCTGGACGCCAACCGGTTGCTCCTCTCCCGCTTGAAGCGAGACATCAAGGGGACCATCGAGAACGCCAACCTCATCGGCGAGGTGGTCATCGGGGCAGACGCAGTCGTCAAGGACACCACCGTCTTCGGCCCCGTCATCATCGGCGAGGGCGCGCACGTCGAGCGGGCGTACGTCGGCCCCTTCACGGCCATTGGCGACGGCTGCACCGTCCGCAACGCGGAGCTCGAGTACTCCGTCGTCGGCAACCGCACCGTGATCGACGGCGTGAAGCCACGCATCCAGGCCAGCCTCATCGGGGAGGACGTGACGATAACGGGCCACGACTCACGACCTGCGACGCACCGCATGGTCGTGGGGGACGAGAGCAGGATCTCGCTGCACGAGTAGCCGCTGGGCGATTTCGGTTCACTAGCGTGGCAACCCGCAACAGTGACGGTGCACGAGTCTCGTGTACACGAGACTCGTGCTACGATCGTTGCGGAGGCGTCAATGCGCAACATCACGTTCAGTGCAGATGAAAGCCTGATCGAAGCAGCGCGCGAACGCGCGCGCGAGGAGCGTTCTACTCTCAACGACGAGTTTCGTCGCTGGTTGGAGCAGTATGCCCGCCGCGAGGAGCAGAGCCTAGTGGCAATGCAGGTCATCAAGGACATGCGGACTAGGGTGCGCACTGGTGGGCGCCGTTTCACGCGAGCAGAGATGAATGAGCGTTGACTTCATCGACTCGAATGTCTTCGTATACCTGTTCGACGACAAGGATGACAGGAAACGGGGCATCGCCGAAGCGATCGTAGAAGACGCACTCGCGAACGGGAGTGGAACCGTCAGTTTTCAGGTCGTCCAAGAGACGGTCAACGTGCTTACCAGGAAGCTCGGAGCCCCGCCGGAGGACGCGCGACGCCTAATCGACGCAGTACTGACACCCCTATGGAGCATCTCCCCCACCCCCGGCCTGTACCGCAATGCCGTGAGCATCCACGGGCGGCTGGGTTTCTCCTTCTACGACTCTCTCATCGTCGCTGCCGCCCAAGAAGCCGGCTGTGCACGGATCCTCACCGAGGACCTGCAAGACGGGCAGCGCATAGGAGGCGTCAGCATCGTCGACCCGTTCCGGGCATGACCGCCTGAGGCGGCCTCAGCCGAGGTGGAGCAAGTAGGCGGCCAGAGACTTGGGCGCACATGAGGTGACATGTAACCTTGCGACATGAAGATGATCGGTGTACTCGGTGGAATGAGTTGGGAGTCCTCGCTGGACTGGTATCGGATGGCTAACGAGCAGGTCCGCGATCGGCTCGGCGGCTATCATTCTGCACCGATCCTGCTGGACTCGCTCGACTTCGCCGAGATCGAGGCGCTGCAGGCGGCCGGGGACTGGGATGCCGCCGGCCGCATCCTCGCCGCACACGCGAAGGGCCTGGAGGCCGCCGGGGCGGGACTCGTGGTGCTTTGCACGAACACGATGCACCTGGTCGCGGACCAGATCACCGACGCGATCAGCATCCCGTTCATCCACATCGGCGACACCGCCGCCGAGGCGATCATCGCCGCGGGCATCTCCACGGTGGGGCTGCTGGGCACCGCGTTCACGATGGAACAGGCCTTCTACCGCGACCGGCTTACCGATCACGGCATCATCTCGCTGATCCCGAACGACAAGGACCGGGCCACGGTGCACCGGATCATCTACGACGAGCTTGTGCGTGGGATCACCACCGAGGAGTCCAGGCAGGCCTACCGGGAGGTCATCGGCCGCCTCGTCGAGCAGGGAGCGGAGGGCATCATCCTGGGCTGCACCGAGATCGAACTCCTCGTCGGCCAGGCCGACTCTCCTGTGCCGGTGTTCCCCACGACCGCGCTGCACGTCGCTGCTGCGCTGGCCGCGGCCGAGGATTGAGCACCCTGCACATGCGCTGACTTTCCCCAGCTGTCAAGGGCAATCGCGCGAAGCGCGTGGGGCAGCTATCTGCTGATCTCGTGGCCATGGGCGGTGGTCTCGTGGGTCTAGTGTCACAACCTCGACATGCTCTACCTCCACGCGGTGGCATTGGTACCGAGCACACCGAGCCTGGTGATCAACCCCTTGTCGAACCGGCCCTTCAACTCCAAGGTGTTCGTAGGGTACGAGCCTGGCGACGGAGCGTCCGTTGCGACCAGGCTGAGAGCAGGCTTCGGGAGCAGCCGTGGGCCATGCTCAAAGAAGAGTAGGCGGCGGAACGTGAGCTAGCGCGAGGAGCGGTCCACACTCAACGACGAGTTCCGTCGCTGGTCGGAGCGGTACGCCAGCCGGGAGGAGCAGAGCCCGGTTGCGATGCAGGTCGTCAAGGACATGCGAGCCAGGGTGCGTACTCGCGGGCGCCGTTTCACGCGCGATGAGATGAACGAGCGGTGACTTCGGCGACCTGAACACCTTGCTGCTCCGTGACGACCAAGCCCGTTGACTTGCCCTCATCAAGCGGGCGCGAGCAGCACCCCGCCCCTACCGGACACGATCGACGCCCCTTCGGTCTGCTCCACTACGTCCCCTGACAACACCTCGCGATACCGCCCAGCCGGCACCACGCTGGTCGGCACCGCAGCCGCCCCCTCACCAACGTTGACGATCGTCCACACCGACGGTTCGCCCTCCAGCCGCCGCTCGACCACCACGATGGCGTCAGCTGGTGCGTTTACCGTCGTTGCGCCCCGCCGCAGCGCGGCGAACTCGTG
>JBDZVI010000123.1:0-5648 GCA_040255585.1 Deinococcaceae bacterium | reverse complement strand
TCCTCGGTCGGCTGCGCGGCGGCGTCCTTGAAGAGCGCGTCGAAGGCGGAGTGCGTGCGTTCGGGCTGCGCGGCGGCGTCGCCGAGGCGCGAGGCGGCGGCCTGGAAGGCGGCGTCGAAGTCGGAGACCGTCTCGGAGGGCTGGAGGTCGAGCTTGTAGCCCGTGAGCTTCGCAGCGAGCCGGACGTTCTGGCCCGACTTGCCGATGGCGAGCGAGAGCTGGTCGGAGCCGACCGTGATGCGCGCCGACTTGTTCTCCGTGTCGAGCTCGATGTTGCCGACCTTGGCGGGGGAGAGCGCGTTGCGGATGAACTCGCGGGGGTTGGCGTCCCACTGGATGATGTCGACGCGTTCGCGCTGCAGCTCGCCGGTCACCGCCTGGATGCGGCTGCCGCGGTGGCCGATGCAGGCCCCGATGGGGTCGACGTTGGGGTTGTTCGAGCTGACGGCGACCTTGGAGCGCTGCCCAGCCTCGCGCGCGATGGCCTTGAGCTCAACGGTGCCGTCGGCGACCTCGGGGATCTCCTGGCGCATGAGGTACTCGAGGAGCTCAGGCGCGGCGCGCGAGACGTGGATGGACGGTCCGCGCGGGCTGAGCTCCACGTTCTGCACGTACACCTTGATCCGCATGCCGACCATGTAGCGCTCGCCGGCGATCTGCTCCTTGGCGGGCATGATGGCCTCGCCGCGGCCCAGGTCGACGAAGACGTTGCGCTTGTTGTCGGTGCGCGCGACGACGCCCGTCATGATGTCGCCGGCGCGGTCCTTGTACTCCTCGAAGACGTAGGCGCGCTCGGCCTCGCGGATCTTCTGCGTGATGACCTGCTTGGTCGTCTGCACGGCGATGCGTGTGAACTTCTCAGGGTCGACCGGGAACTCCATCTCCATGCCGACCTCGACCTCTTCGTCCAGGTCGAGCGCGTCGGCGAGCGAGATCTCGGTGGTGGGGTCCTCGACCGTCTCGACGACCCGACGGATGACCATGATGTCCATCTCGCCCGACTCGGGGTCGAGCTCGACGTCGATCTGGTGGCCCGGCATGACGTTGCGTTCGAAGGCCTGACCGAGGGCGTCCTCGAGGTCGGCCAGCAGTTGCTCCTTGTCCAGGTTGCGCTCGGCTGCCAGCAGGTTGAGCGCGTCTACGAACTCCTTGTTCATCTAGTCCAACTCCCTACCTATTCGGTTGTGGCCACTGCCGCAGTCCGCGGGTGGCGGTGAGCTCGCGCCGCTTGCGGCGCGCCGTCAACGTGGCGATTCCGGCCACTCGGCCAGGCGCGCCGACACGATGTCGGCGATCCGCACCCTGCGCTGGGCGCCGTCGACCTCTACCGTGACGGCGTCCTCCGTTACTGCCCTTACCTTCCCCTTGAACGTCTCCCCGCCGGCCCTGAACTTGACGAGCAGGTCGTGGAAGCGCTCGAAGTGCCGCGCGCGCCGTAACGGACGCTCGGCGCCGGGCGACTCGACGTCGAGGCGGTAACCCGTCGGGAACGGGTCGAGCCGGTCCAACTCGAGACCGAAGACCTCGGAGGCCTTCGCGACGTCGTCGATGCCGACGATGGCCTCGTCGAGACGGTCGATGCGGAGCAGAACGCGGCGTGACTGCCCCGAAGTGCTGACGGTAACCTCAAGCACCTCGTAGCCGAGAGGTTCGAGCACCTCGGTCGCCGCACGCTCTAGTTCCACGCCACCTCCCATGACTCCCATGACCAGCACGGCCCACTCGCTCCCCCAAGCACCCTTAGCCGTGAGTCTAGGGATGCGCCGGGAAGCCGGACCAAAAACCTCGGACGTCCTTCATGGAAAAGGCGGTGGGAGCGAACCCATCCGCCGTTCCCGCCGGGACGTTGTCCGCCCGTTAGTCTACGTCTGCGAGCGGTGGCGCTGCAACCGTCGTTCGGGTCCGGGTTAGTTGGGACGGTCTCTGGGGTTCCTCGCTTGATGGTACTCGTTGGCGCGCTGAACCGGTCGGGCGCTCACGGAGACAACCGGGTAACGTAGCCCTTCGTCACGCCCTCGCCAACGCCATCTAGCGCCGCGTCCGTGGTGCCGACGATGATCGGAGCGCCCGCGTCGTCGAGCGTGAGGCCGGTTGGCAGGGCAAAGCTGAAGGTCTCGCCGCCGAAGTCTAGTTGACTCGTCCACACTACGTCGCCGCTGGAGTTGTACTTCCGCACCAGTGCGTCGACGTTGTGATCGCCGCCGCCCAGCGTGGCGATGAGCGCGAACACGTTGCCTTGCGAGTCGCGCGCTACGCCCAGCGCCAGGTCCTCTGCGTTCGTTCCGAACTGGCGCGTCCACTCCTCGAGCCCGTCCGGGCCGTACTTCCGCACGAAGGCGTCTGCGCCACCTGCGTTGTCCGCTCCTAGGGAGCCGCGCGTGCTCCCGGCCACGTAGATCTCCTGGTTCGGGCCGTTGACGATGGCCAGGGCGGTGGAGTTCTGTTCCGGTCCGAAGCGCTTGGTAGCCCTCAGGTTTCCCTCCGAGCCGAAGGTCATGAAGAACGCCTCCGTGCTGGTGGTAGAACCCGCCGTGCTCGCGACCAAGTACAAGTCCTCCTCGTCCTCACCCCGGTAAGTCCGGACCGCCGCGGCATCGAACGGTTGATCCCTGTTGAACCGTTGGGTCCAGAGGATGTCGCCTATCGGGCTGTACTTCCTGATGAACGCATCTGGGAAGTCTGGCACCGGCCCGCCGAAGTCGCCGTCCGTTCGGCCAACTACCACCACGTTGCCGTGGCGGTCGACGGCCACGCCTCGCGCCTCGTCGGTCCCGCTCGAGCCGAACTGCCGCGCCCACAGCAAGGTGCCGTCCTGGTCGTACTTCCTCACGAAGGAGTCCACGCCACCCGCGCTCGCACCGTGCAGCGAACCGAGCGTTACCCCCACCACGACAACGTTGCCATCCGTGTCTACCGCACAGCCGGCCGCGGCGTCGTCCTCAGCCGAGCCGAACTGCCGCGTCCAGAACACGGCGCCGTCGGCGCTGCGCTTCTGCACGTAGGCGTCTGCGTTGCCCGCGCTAGTACCCTCGAGGGCTCCCTCGTTGACGATGCCCGCCAGCACGATGTTCCCATCGCGATCGATCGTCACACATGTGGCGCCGTCGTGCGTTTGCGCGCCCATCAGCCTCGTCCAGAGCGTTTCACCTGGCGCCGCGACCCTGACCTCGGCGGTGGCCAACCTCGATGGGTCTGCCACGCTCGTTGCCGTGATCTCGTAGTCGCCCGGAACGGCCGGGGCTAGGTACATGGCTTGGCTGCCCCCGTTCTCTAAGGTGCCGCCTGTCGTGCTCCAGCTCACGGCCGTGTTCGGCGTGCCGGTAACGGTGGCCGTGAACGTCTGCCTTACGCCTGGGGCGAGAACGACTTGCCTTGGCACGATGGTCACTTGAACGCCTGGGCCGTTGCTCTGGCAGGCCGCGAGGAACAAGCATGTTAGCCAAACACCTACCGAGAGCTTGCTGCGCCCGAGTCCTTGCATGGACGTACCTCCGGTGGCCCTGCCCGCGGTGCCCTTGTGCGAGTAGTCGAGGTCCGTGCGGCGGTGCTATGTCTCCGGGCCTGTCGAGGAGGTTGGCGAGCCTGGCGGATTCTATGCGCCCCGCGAACGGGCTGGCCCTGCACGGCGCACAGCGGGCGCCTCAGTTGCAAGGCCGGGTTCGTGTGGCGCGTAGCCTGTACCGTGGAATCAGACACGCCCATGCAAGGTGCAGCGCCGTCCGGTGGGTAACAGTGACGCTGCCCGGCACCGCGCCACGGCACCGTGTGAGGCGGGTCAGAGCGCCAGCTTGACGAGGTAGCTCTGCAAGGTAGAGGCGTCCGGGTCATCGTCGTCCTGTACGTACGCGGAACCACTCACCAAGACGCTGCCCGTCGAGTCCGCGGCGATCCCCGCCGCGACGCTGATGGTGCCGACTGTTATGGACCTCGTCCAGATCACGCTTCCCGCGGCCGAGTACTTCCGCACGAACCCCTCGAGCCACGCGCCGCTGTCGCCGGCCAGAGCGCCCAGGCTGTAGCCCCCGACCAGCGCGTTGCCCGCGGCATCGGTGGCGACGCCGACCACCCTGTCGTCGCTGCCCGAACCGAACTGCCGCGTCCACAGCACGTTGCCCATGGGGTCGTACTTGCGTAAGAACACGTCCTCCTCGCCCGCGTTGTCGGCCCCGAGAGCCCCTTCCGTCGAACCGGCGACGAACACGTTGCCAACCGCATCCACCGCGATGGCATCGCCGGAGTCGTCCTCCGCGGTGCCGAACGTCGTGCTGAGCAGGAGCGCGCCGGCCGCGCTGTACGCCCGCATGAAGACTTCCTGACCGACTGCGCCTGGGTAGGCGTAGCCGGTCACGATGATGTTCCCGGCAGGGTCGACGACCACGGCCGTCGCCGAGTGGCTGCTCTCCCCGCCGAACTGGTTGGTCCACACGATGTCGCCGTTGAGGTCGTACATGCGGACGAACGCGTTCCGGTAGCCGGTAACGGGTCCCTGCAGGGTTCCCTCGGTCGTGCCGACGACGATCACCCTGCCTTCGTCTCCCATGGCGACCCCGGCGATGTAGTCCTCCTCCGAGGTTCCGAACTGCCTGGTCCACAGTGTCTCGCCGGTGGCGGCGAAGAGACGTACGAACGCGTCTGTCTTGCCCTGGTTCGGCCCCGCCAGCGGACCGGTCGTCGAACCCCCTACTACGATCCGACCAGCTGCGTCCGCCGCGATCGACGAAGGGAGGTCATCGAGACCAGCGTCCTCGAGGTCGCCGAGGGAGCCGAACCGACGCTCCCAGATCAGTTCCGCGGCAGGCGAGTATTTGCGCACCAGGACGTCGGTTCCGCGCTCGCCTTCGCGCTCGGCCAGTTCCGAGCCGTAGCCGACCATGAGGATGTTGTCGGCCCCATCGACAGCCAATGGGCCGGCGAGCACGACGGGGTCCTCGACGAACAGCCGTGTCCAAAGGCGGTCGCCCGGCCCGACGACCGTTACCTTGGCCGTCGCGTGCCTCGTCGGGTCGGCGACGCTTGTGGCCGTCAACTCGTAACTGCCCGGCTCGGCGGGGGCGTGGAAGTTGATGGTGGCGCCGGCACCGTCGACCACGCCCGCCGTGGCGGCCCACGCCACCTCCGTGTTGGCCGAGCCGGAGACGAGCGCGGTGAAGGTCTGCTCGGAGCCAGGTAACAGCGCGATCTCGGCGGGGGAGACGGTGACTACCACGCCAGGGCCGGCGCCCTGGCAGGCGCTCAGGGCGGCACCGGCGAGGAGCGCGGCTAGCGCTGACTTGACGAACGTTGCGGTACGCATCGGCAGCCTCCGAAGAGAGAACTCGGACCAGTGAACCCGGACGAGCGGACTCGACCGAACAGTACGGCATCGTGCCCGGTGTGGGTGAGATATTTGCCGGTTCGCGTGGCGCGGACGGCCTTTCGAGCGCACATGGGGAGCGCGCTCGGGAAGCCGGTGCGGCTACGAAGCCGTCGTCCGGGCCGTCACTGGCACGGAGCGCATACACTGGTGCCGTGAGCGACGGGGAGAAGCGGTCGGATCGACCGTTCGACAGTGAAGCCGGGTTCGGCGAGGCGCTGAGGGTGAGCCCCGAGGCGTCCGACCTGGCCGCGTCGCTGCTCCTCGCCCTGTTTCCGGATCGCTCGTGGGCGAG
>JBDZVI010000031.1:0-30805 GCA_040255585.1 Deinococcaceae bacterium | reverse complement strand
CTTCTGACGCCGTGCCGTCAAGAGTGAGTCGTGCCGTCAAGAGTGAACAGACCCTGGTCTCCGGCCCATTGCCCTACCTCAGTGAACCGTTGGTAGAGTGCTGGACGTGAGCATCCGACCGGACAAGTGGATCAGGGAGCGCGCCCGCGAGGGCATGATCACGCCGTTCGAGGAGCGCCTCGTGCGCGAGGGCGTCATAAGCTACGGCCTGTCTAGCTTCGGCTACGACCTGCGCGCGGCGCCGGAGTGGCGCATCTTCGTGAACGCGTTCAACACGGTGGTGGACCCTAAGGAGTTCGACACCCGCAGCCTGGTGGAGTTCGAGGGCGACACCTGCATCATCCCGCCCAACTCCTTTGTGCTAACGCGTTCGGTAGAGTACCTCAAGATCCCGGACGACACGATGGTCATCGCGCTCGGGAAGTCGTCGTACGCCAGGTGCTTCAGCGCGGACACTCGCGTGGCACTGGTGGACGGAACTGCACCGACGCTCGAGGAGCTGGCCGCCCGACACCGGGAAGGCGAGTTCTTCTTCGGCTACTCCATCGGTCGGAATGGCCAACTGATCGTTTCGCTCCTCGAGGCTCCCCGGTTCATCGGCAGGGACTCTCTCTTGGAAGTGACTCTCGACGATGGCGAGGTAGTAAAGGCGACACCTGACCATGCGTTCATGCGTCGGGACGGGTCGTGGAGCCCGGCCGCGGACCTCAAGGAAGGCGACTCCCTCATGCCGCTGTACCGCGACGCCTTCCGCGGCTACGAGATGACGTATCAGCCCTTGACCGGGTACTACTACCCCACTCACCGACTGGCAGACGAGTGGAACCTAAGGCATGGCGTCTACAACGATCAACCGGAAACGCACCGGCATCACGTGGACCATGACCGCCGCAACAACAATCCTTGGAACATCGTGCGCATGCTGGCTAGCGAGCACATCAAATATCACAACGAGCATACATATGGAGAAGAGTTCGACCCGGTGGAGCATTCGATGGCCATCAAGGCCTCTTTTCAGCGGCGTTCCCAGGATCCGCTTTGGGTCGCCCGCCGCGACGCTCAACAACAGCAACGCGCCTACGATTTCTGGCACGACCCCAAGTACGATAGCGTCCGGTCGCAGCTGGTTGAAGCGCATAGATCCCGTTGGACCGCGGAGGAGCGTGAGGCTCAACGGCGGAGGATCTTCGCGTACTGGGATGGCAACGTCGAGGCGCGGGCCGCTCACGGTGAGTTGTCGCGCGAAGCGTGGGCCACGGCCGACCCGGCAAGGCGGTCCGCGCAGGCCGAACGCGCGCGTCGGATCAGGTTGCGTGGCGACATCACCCCTCTGGCGATCCGCAAGGCTCTAGACGAGACCGGATCGATCAGGGGCGCCGCAAGGCTCCTAGGGGTCGATAGGAGCGTCTTCCGGCGCTTCCCAAATGTGATCGCCGAGCACAGAGGTCGAGTCCAAAACCACAAAGTGGCGAGCGTGCGCGAGCTCAAGGGCGAACACGACGTCTACTGCCTCACGGTGCCCGAGGCAGGGAACTTCGCCCTCGAAGCCGGTGTGTTCGTGTCAAATTGCGGAATCGTGGCGAACGTCACGCCTCTGGAACCCGGCTGGCAAGGCCACGTGACCTTGGAACTCAGCAACACGACGCCGCTCCCAGCCAAGGTCTACGCCAACGAAGGCATAGTGCAGTTGCTCTTCTTCCAGGGCGAGCGACCGGAGCAGACCTATGGCGATAGGCAGGGGAAGTACCAAGGCCAGACGGGCGTGACGCTACCGAAGCTCTAAGGATCTAAGAATAGGCGCTTCCCTCAAGAGGGCGCGCCTCCTGCCGGAAGGCGCCAACCCGGTCAGCTGATCCCTCAGAGGCCCAAGGCCCGGTGGTTCGACGTCACTCGTCCTCGCCGGCGTCCGCGAGCGGCAACCGCACCCTGAAGACGGTCGAGCCCGGCCGGCTCTCCACCTCGATGGCCCCGGAGTGGTGCTCCGCCACCTGCCGGGCGATGGCCAACCCGAGGCCCGAGCCGCCCCCGGCGCCCTTGTAGAACTTCTCGAAGATCTTCTCCAGCATCTCGGCAGGGATGCCGGGGCCGTCGTCGCTCACGCTCACGGTGGCGAAACCGCCGTCCGACTCGAGCCCAAGGGTCACGGCCCCGGTGCCGGACGCCGCGCGCACGGCGTTGGCCGTCAGGTTGCGGACCATCTGGGCAAGCCGCTGCGGATCGCCGAGCACCAGCGCCGGCTGCCCGGAGGCCACCCTGACCCCGGGGAACTCGTCCGCCACCGGCCCGAGCACGTCGGAGCGGAGCTCGACGAGGTGGGGGTTGGGGTCGACGACCAACTGACCGCGCGAGAGCTGCAATAGGTCCTCGACGAGGCGCGTCATGCTGCCGGCCACGCGTTGCGCGTCCGTGAGGTCGTCGCGCACCTCCGGCTTGGCGCGCCTGACGGCGCGGTCGAGGAACCCCCGCAGGCTCGTGAGCGGCGTGCGCAGCTCGTGACTCGTCTCGGCCAGGAACACCCGCTGGGAGTCGAGCGCCTGGCGCAGCCGCTCGACCAGCCCGTTGAGGGCGGCCGTCAGGCGCCCGACCTCGTCGCGCGGACCGTCGTACTGGATGGGCTCCAGGTGGTCAGGGCCGAGCGTACCTGCCAGGCGCGCCAAGCGGGAGAGGGGTCGCAGAGAGGCTGCCGCGACGACGTAGCCGACGAGCAGGCTGACGACGACCAAGAGGACGGCGGCGATCAGGAGGTTGCGCGACAGGTCGGCGAGCACGGCGCCGATGTAGGCGGGGTCGGTCAGCACGACAACGACGCCAAGCTCGAAGGGCGCCAACGCGCCCTCCATCTTCTTCCCGTCGACCAGGCCGCTCCAGGTCGTCGGGACGCCTCGCCCGGCCATGACGTCGGTAGGCGGGAGCGCCGCCGACGGGCGCTCGAACTCCGGGCGGCTGGCCACGAGCAGGTTGCCGGCCGGGTCGTACACCTGCAGCACGACGCCGCCCGTCGGACCGGAGAGGCTCGTGTGCGCGCTGCCCTCGCCGGAACTGTAGAGCGCGGCCACGACCCGCGCGTCCTCCTTGATCGTGCGCCGCAGTTCCTGATACAGGCCGGCGCGCACGACCTGGTACGCGACTACCATCGTGAGCCCGGCCAGGAGCGCGATGGCCGCGCCCGCCAGCAGCGCCACGCGCCAAGTGAGGGCCAGGCGTGGCGTCGTCAAACGCAGCGCCGTCAGGCGCGGAGCGCCGGCGCGCGGGTGGGTGGGGCGCGGCTGGGTGGGGCGCGGCACGCGGAGCTAAGCCGCCGATCCTGTCAGGACTTGAGGGCGTAGCCGACGCCGCGGACGGTGCGAATCACCCCGAAGCCGCCGGCATCGCGGAGTTTGCTCCTGATGTTGGCGATATGCACGTCCACGACGTTCGACGAGGGTGGGAGTTCCTCCCCCCACACGTTGTGCTCGATCTCCTTGCGGCTGTAGACCCTGCCGGGCTGGCCGGCCAGGTAGTGCAGGAGTTCGTACTCGCGTGGGCTGAAGCGCACTTCCTCCGCCGACCAGAAGACCTGCCTGCGCGCCGGATCGATGGTCAAGTCGCCGATCTTCTGCGTGACGCCCAGAGTGCGCTTACGCAACTGGACGTTGACGCGCGCGAGCAGCTCCTCGACGTGGAAGGGTTTGGCCAGGTAGTCGTCGGCGCCGGCGTTGAGCATCTCCACCTTGGTGCCGACCTCGTCGGCGGCCGTGAGGATGATGATAGGTATGTTGCCGGTATGACGCAGGCGTCTGGCGATCTCCTGGCCGCTGATGTCAGGGAGGCCGAGGTCTAGGATGACCAGGTCAGGACTGGACTCGCGGACCGCGGATAAGCCACGCATGCCGCTGTCGAACGCCAAGACCTCGAAACCGGCGTCCTCCAGCTCGCGGCTGAGCAGCCGCAGGATGTCCACGTCGTCTTCGACGATCAGGATGCGTTTTGTAGACATGCTAGAGGCTCCTTCCTAGCGGCAGATCGAGCCAGACCTCGCGCTCCTCGAGAAGGATCTTGCGAAGGGACAAGGGCTTGTCCCGCCCCTCGACCGTGAGCAGCACATCGGTGCCGCCCTCGGTGACCCTGCCCTTGTACGCGGTCGCTCCCGCGAGTTGAGCCGCCTTGGAACTCGGGTCGTCGTCGGGCGGGAAGATGAGGACGCGCACTTCGGTGCCTGGCGGCGGGAACTCGCCGAACACGAGGTGCCCGTCCAGGACCTTGGCAGAAGCGTACACGGTCAGGAGGTCGACGGAGACGATGCGGACCTCAGTCCCCTCGGGCATGGCAGGGAGCTGGAAGACCGCCTGGCCGAGCATCAGGAAGAACGCGATGCTCATTCTGCTACCGGGCCGTTGCAGCACCCATGCTCAGCGCACGTCATGAGAAGATGCTATCAGCGGCGCGTGAACGGCCCGAGGGAAGCGGCTTCAGGGAACCTTAACCGCCCGCGGCGGCGGCGCGTACCGGCGACCGCCCGCTCACGACCGCCCCTCCGACGTGGGCCGAGCGCCCATACCATGCGCACGCCGGACCCCGGCCACCCATGGTGGTGGCGAGGCGCGAGTGAACGAAGTAACCTCCTCCCGGCGGTGATCCGCTGCATCATGAGACCGGGCTAGACATCGACTAGCGGGAAGGGAACGCATGTCAGGCAACCGGGGAGCCGCACTCTTGAGTAGGCGGACGAGCCCCTTGGCGCTGCTTATCGCCATCCTCGCTCTCGGAGCGGGCGTTACGCATGCGCAAGGGTTCGACGAGAACCGTTATTACCAGCAATGCCTCCGCTTCGAGGCGGGTGGCGACCTAGAGACGGCCCGTCAGGCCTGCCTCAACGCCATCCAGATCCGGCCAGACTTCGCCTCCGCGGAGCTGGCGCTCGCTCGCATAGAGCTGGGCCTCGGAGAGGTGGCGAGCGCCGAGAACCACTTGCGCCGCGTGCGTAACCGCATCGATACCGCCGAGCCGATCGTGCTCCTGGCCGAGGCCGCCCTGGCGAACCACCGCCCGGGCGACGCGGAAGCCTTGCTGCAAGAGGCCAAGGACCGCCTCGCGACTCAGGTGAACGTCGAGTTGCAGGGGCGGGTAGCGTTCCTGCAGGGGCGCATCATGCAGAGCCAGGGGCGGTTCGCCGAGGCCCTCGACGCGTACGCCGACGCCATCCTCGGCAACCCCCTCGATGTCGGCTATCGGCTGGCTGATGCCAGGTTGAGGCTGCGCCTTGGCGAACCGGCGGCGGCCGAACAGCAGTTGCAGAGCTACATCAACTTGACGGGCGACGATCGCGACCCCGAGGTGCGCTCGCTGATAGGTCGCGCGCAGTGGGCGAACGGCGAACTCGAAGCCGCCAACGGCAACATCGCCACCGCCCACCAGCTCCGCGGCGTGCGGAACGTGGCGGCCCAGGCGGACGACTTGCGCGCCCTCGCCATGATCGCCTACGCGCAAGGCGACGTCGATGCCGGTGGGCTCGCGTTGCGCGAGTCGCTCAAGCGCGAGAACCTGACGTCGTTCCTGCGCGGCAACTCGCTCATCTGGCTCCTACTGCTCGTGCTCCTGGTCGGCGCTCACCTCATCGGCGAGAGCCGCATCGCCTCGTCCTCCAGCCTCGAGGTCGTGGACGGCCCACGCAACTGGAGCGTTGGGCAGGTCTTCACGACGCTCTTCGCGGCGCTGCTGCTGGCGCTCCTCGTGACGGTCGTCTACGGACTCGTGCGTTTCGACAACACGCTGGCCATCATCACGCCGCCGCTCAGAAGCGAGATGCACGCCCTGTTCGTGACGGTGTTCGCGGTGCTGCTCGCCCTCTTCGCCTGGCGCCGCGTCCAGGCCAACGGCTTCGACGCCATGGAGACGCTGCTCGGCAGCTCGCGGTCCGCCGGCTACGGCGTCGGCTGGGGGGCGCTCTTCCTGGTAGGCACGCTCGCCTACCTCCACTACATCGACGGTGGCCTCGGCCGCTTCTACCTCGACTTCGTGCGCACGTCGCCCTTCGTGGTGGCCGCCGCCTTCCTCGTACCCCTGGCGGAGATCTACTTCCGGCCCTTCGTGATGACGCCCCTCACGCGCAGGTACGACGGGGCCATCGCGACCATCGGGTCGGCCTGCCTCTCGGCGATAGCCTTCGGCACGCCGTCCCTGCTGCTGGTCGTCTTCGGACTCCTCCTGGCGGACGCCTACCGGCGCCGCAGGAGCGGCTGGGAAGTGCTCGTGGCCCAGTTGACCATGCACTTGGGGTTGCTGGCAGCCGCGCTCCTCAGCCCATGGGTCAGGGCGCTCTTCTTCTAACCGATGCTCCGCCGGCCGTCCCGCCGATAGCGTGCCCGTCCTTCCGGTCGACAAGCCGCTCGGCTTGAGTTCGCACGACGTCGTCGCCCGCGCGCGCCGCCTGCTCGGCACGCGCCGCGTGGGGCACGCCGGCACGCTCGACCCGTTGGCCTCCGGCGTCCTGGTCCTCCTCACCGAAGAGGCGACGAAGCTGTCGCCGTTCCTTACCGCCAGCGACAAGGAGTACCTGGCCTGGGTCGCCTTCGGGCTCGGCACGCCTACCCTGGACGCCGAGCAGCCGGAGGACGCGGCGACGCTGACGTGGGCGGAGCCGGGGGCAACGGCCGCGCTGACTCGCGAGAGCGTCGCGGCGGCCGCACGCACCTTCCTCGACGTCACGGAGCAGCGCCCACCCGCCTTCTCGGCCATCAAACAAGGCGGCATGCGGAGCTACGCGGCGGCTAGGCGAGGGGAAACGACGGAGCCACCCGCCCGCCCGGTCGCCTACCGCCACGTCGAGGTCCTCGCCTTCGCCCCCCTGCGCGGGGGGCTACCTGCGAACGCCGGGCCGGATGGGCGGCCATTCCGTCTCCCACCAGAGTTGGCCGAACTGCCCTGTGCGCTCGTGTCGCTGACGGTGGCGGCCGGGACGTACGTGCGCTCCTTCGCCCGCGACCTCGGCGCGGCGCTCGGCGTGCCCGCGCACCTGGCCGGGCTCGTCAGGACGCGAGCCGGCAAGGTCCGATTGACGGACTGCTCGCCGCTCGAGGGCGTGGCCGGCGCCGCACCCCTAGACCCCGTCGCGCTCCTCCCCTACCCACGCATCGACCTGGACGCCGCGGCGGCGGTGGAGGTAAGGCAAGGCAAGCAGGTGACGCTAGGCCTTACGAGCACCACGGCGCTCGTCGACGAGGACGGGGCGCTCGCAGCCGTCGTCGAGCCTGGCGCGGGCGACCGCCTGCGCTACTTACGCGTCTGGCAGCGCGGACTCACACCGTGATCCCACGCCGCCAGCAGGCGTAGGCCCGGCGCGATCACGCGGCCGTCAGAGTCCGGTTCCACGCCTACCCAGGTGGCGCGCGGTGTCACCAAGTGCGCTGCTTGCCACTCCTGAGGGGGCACGCGAGTAGTTAGACTCGGGAGGTTGTCTCTCACAAGTACCGAGTGGGTCGGCGCATCGCCATCGGCCCCACAGGGAGCTGAAAGATGAACATCGGGATCCCCAAAGAGATCAAGCCGCAGGAGTACCGCGTGGCCGCCACGCCGGGGGCGGTCCACGCCCTCACGAGCGCGGGCCACCGCGTCCTCGTCGAGGCCGGCGCAGGCCTTGGCTCCAGCTTCCCCGACGAGGAGTACCTCGCCGCCGGCGCCGAGCTGGGCACCGTCTCCGACGCCTGGTCGCAGCAGCTGGTGTTGAAGGTGAAGGAGCCCATCGCGAGCGAGTACGGCTACCTGCGCCCCGATCTGCTCCTCTTCACCTACCTACACCTGGCCGCCGACCGGGCCCTCACGGACGCCCTCGTGGCGAGCCGCACCACGGCCGTGGCCTACGAGACGGTCCAACTGGCCAACGGCACGCTGCCGCTCCTCACCCCCATGAGCGAGGTGGCGGGCCGGATGGCGCCGCAGGTCGGCGCCCACTTCCTCGAGCGCGCCCACGGCGGCAAGGGCGTGCTGCTGGCCGGCGTGCCGGGGGTGCAGACGGGTGTCGTGACAATCATCGGCGCCGGCGTGGTCGGCACCAACTCCGCCAAGATCTCGCTCGGCCTCGGTGCGCGCGTCAACCTCCTCGACGTCAGCCACTCGCGTCTGCAGTACCTGGACGACGTCTTCGGCGGCCGCGTCCAGACCATGGCGAGCAACCTCGGTAACCTCCGCGAGCTCCTGCCCGTCACGGACTTGCTCATCGGCGCCGTGCTCATCCCGGGCGCCCGCGCCCCGCGCCTCGTCACACGCGACATGCTCGCCCTGATGAAGCCCGGCAGCGTGATCGTCGACGTGGCCGTGGACCAGGGCGGCTGTATCGAGACGATCCACGCCACCACCCACGAGAGCCCGACCTACGTAGTCGACGGCGTCGTGCACTACGGGGTCGCCAACATGCCGGGCGCCGTGCCGAACACGAGCACCCGCGCCCTCTCGAACCAGACGCTGCCCTACGCCCTGCGCCTCGCGAGCAAGGGCCTGAGCGCGCTCCAGGACGACGCGGCGTTCCTCAAGGGTCTCAACACGCATGCGGGGGCCATCACGTACGGGGCCGTCGGGCAGGCTTTCGACCTGCCGGTCGTCGACCCTGCCAGCGCCCTACGCGCCGGCGGCGTGCCGGCCTGAGGAGAACGCGTCAGCGGAGCTGCGACAACGCTTTGCGGATGAGCGCCTCCGCGGTGTCGGCCGGCGCCTTGGCCAAGAGGTCGGCGACCGCCGCGCGCACCTGCCCCTCGCGGTAGCCCAGGGCGAGGAGCGCCGCCACGGCGTCCTCTCCCGCGGCCCCGATACCGCCCCTCGCTCCGGCGACGGACTTGCCGTCGCCCACCAGGGCGAGCAGGTCGTCCGGGAGTCGGCCCTTCAGCTCCAGGACAATGCGCTCGGCCGTGCGCTTGCCGACCCCGGGCGCGCTGGTCAGCAGCCCGGGGTCGTCGTTCATGACGGCGGTCACGATGAGCGAGGCGTTCAGGCTGGACAGGACCCCGAGGGCGAGCTTCGGGCCGACGCCGCCAACCTCGAGCAGGCGCTTGAACAGGGCGAGCTGCTCGGCCTGGTGGAAGCCGTATAGGCTGGGCTGCTCTTCCCTGACGACGAGGTGGGTGCGCAGCCTTATCTCGCTCCCGACGGCGCACCTCGCCAGAGTGGAACTCGGCGCCAGCACCTCAAGTCCGAAGCCGCCGACCGAGACGACCACGCTGGTCTCGCCGACCGCGGCCACCACCCCGTCGACGAAGGCGATCACGGTTCCTCGAAGGCGGGGGCGAAGAGGAGGTCGTAACCGATGTCGCCCAGGTTGGCGCAGGCCGTGAGCCGCATGGCGTACGCGAGTTCCGCGGCGATGTCGACCGGGTCGCGGTCGCCCTCCATCACGACGATCTCGGCACCGACCGCCAGGTAGCGCAAGACGTCGAGCCCGTCGCGCACAGGACCCCCGGAGGCGATCGTGAGCATGCCGCCGGTGGCGTCCACGATCTCAGGCAGCAACTCGATGACGGGCGGGGCGGCCACGTGCGCCCCGAGGCCACCGCTCACGACCACCGCTTCGGCGCCGGCCTCGGCGGCCACCTCGGCGTCGGCGGCCGAGGCCACACCGAAGAGCCAGAGCGGACACCCTGCGGCAGCCCGGAGTTCGGCGAGGTCCTCCCTGGTGCGCGGGCGCCACTCCTCCGTGCCGAACGGGGCGGTGTCGGCGAGCGGCGCCAGGTCGAGTCCGACGGCGGCCACTCCGCGCGCCGCCAGGCGCTTCACCTGGCCAACGAGCTCTGACATGGCTCGGGGCGGCAGCACGGCGACCGTATGCCCCGCGGGGTGACGTTCCATGTCGGCGAGCACCGCCTCGGCGGGCAATGCGGCCAGTTGGCCGCTCGCCAACGCGTCCCCGCGGCGGCGCCTCGGCACGATGGGGGCGGCGAGGGTGAGGCCGAGGACGGCCGCGGTCATGTCGGGGTTGGCGACGTCGTGCAGCGCCCGCGGCAGGAGCTGGTACGCGTCCAACGCGGCTAACTCGCGCTGTGTCACACCTGGATGATAGCAAGGCCCGTCGGGTGCCGGCTCGGCGACCCGGGCAGTTCCGGAACGCCCGGGCAGCTTTCGGGCGTCCGGGCCTCACGGAGGCGTCTGCTAACATCGCCGGCGTGAACGAACTCGTCTCCGTCCGCGGCATCAGCAAGGCGTTCGGCACCGTCAAGGCTGTCGACGACCTGACGTTCGACGTCGCGGCATCAGAAGTCTTCGGCGTCCTGGGGCCCAACGGGGCCGGTAAGACGACCACCCTCAGGATCATCGCCACGCTGCTCGCGCCGGACGCCGGCACCGCCACCGTCGCAGGCCATGACGTGGTGAAGGACGCCGAGCGCGTACGCGCGACGATCGGCGTGGTGAACGGCGGCATGGGCCTCTACGACAGGCTCACGGGACGCGAGATCCTCCATTACTTCGGTGGACTCTACGGCATGCGCAGCGCGGCCATCGAGGCGCGCATCGCGGAACTCGACCAACTGCTGCAGCTCGGCGACACGCTGTCGCGTCGCGCCGGCGGGTTCTCGACCGGCATGAAGCAGAAGGTCGTCATAGCGAGGGCCGTCTTGCACGACCCGCAGGTCATCTTCTTCGACGAGGCCACGAGCGGGCTTGACGTAGTGGCGCGCCGCGCCGTCATCGACTTCGTCAAGGCGTACCCGAGCGCCGGGCGCGCCGTCGTCTACTCGACCCACGTCATGAGCGAGGTCGAGGAGCTCTGCGACCGCGCCTGCATCATCTACCGGGGCCGCAAGATCGCCGAGGGCACGATCGCCGAGCTCGCGGCGCAGGGCGACGGCAAGGGTCTCGAGGAGGCCTTCTTCCGCCTCGTGAACCGTTACGACACGTCGCGGGGGGTGGCCGCATGAGACCCCGCATCATCCTGAGCCTCGCCCGCAAGGAGATCATCTCCACGCTGCGCGACACGCGGGCCATCGTCTCCAACCTCGTCATCCCGCTCGTGCTCGTTCCCGTCATGATGATCGGCATGCCGCTCCTCCTCGGCAGCCTCTTCGAGCGCGAGCAGGTCACCGTGACGAACGTCGGCGTCGTCGGCGAGGCGAACGTCCCCCAGGAGTTGCGCGCCGCCTTCACGGCCGCCAACCTCGCGCTCGAGCCGGTCACGGACGCCGACCAGGCCGTGCGCGATGGCACCGTGGACGTGGCCGTCGTCATACCGGGCGGCTTCGAGGCCATGTTGGCTGGCGGCGGCAGCGCCACCGTAGAGGTGCACAGCAAGGTCGGGAACATGAAGAGCGAGCTGAACACCTCGAAGGTCCAGCAGGCCTTCTCCGACTACCAGTCCAGGGTCGTGGCCGGGCGCCTGAGCGCGGCCGGGCTCGACGCGAGCGTCCTCCGACCCGTGACCGTCCGGACGGTCGACGCCAGCAGCCAGGCTGAGCGCAGCAGCGGGCAGCTCTCTTGGCTCATCCCGTTCTTCATAGCCATCTGGACGTTGACGGGTGGGCAGATGACGGCCATAGACGCCACGGCCGGCGAGAAGGAGCGCGGCACGCTCGAGGTCCTGCTCGTGGCGCCGGTACGCCGCGCCGAGGTCGTGGCGGGCAAGTTCATCGCGACGATGACCTTCGGTCTCAGCGCCGCCCTGATGGCCATCCTCGGCATCGTCATCGGCGGCGCCGTGATGGGCAGCCTCATCGTGCCGCGCCTCGGCGAGGGCGCGAGCGGCATGGTCAACATCATGGGTGGCAGCATCGCCCTGACGCCGACCATCGTCCTCGCGCTCATCGTGAGCGCCCTGCTCCTCTCCGCGTTCGTCTCGGCGCTGCTCCTCGGCATAGCGATGTTCGCGCGCTCGTTCAAGGAGGCGCAGAGCTACGTGGCGCCGCTCTCGTTCCTGTTCATCCTCCCCGCCGTCGCACTGCAGTTCAAGGACCTGATCGGGCTGTCCGACTCGGTGTTCTACGTACCCGTTCTCAACGTCCTGATCCTGATGGACAACGTGGTGCGGGGAGTCGGCACCGGTCGGGAAGCCCTCATCACGTGGGGCGTGATGCTGGTGGCCGTCCTCCTCCTGCTACGTTTCGCCTTGCGCAACTTCAAGCGCGAGTCCGTCATCTTCAGGAGCTAGACCTCGAGAGCCGCTCAGGCCTCGCCGGTGGTCGACTGGCGGTACGGCGTGTCGGCCGGCCCGCGACCTGGCAAGCGCCCGAACAGGGTCGCCAGTTCGCGGAGTTGCGGCGCCACCCAGTAGGGCACGTCCTGCCATCGGAACCGCCAACTCCAGTTGCCGGTCGCGACCCCAGGCGTGTTCATGCGCGCCTCGCCGCCTAGGCCGAGGACGTCCTGCAACGTCGCGACCGCCGTCCTCGCGACCGAGGCCTGGGCCAGCCGCAGGAACGACCACGGCACGGCCGCGTCGTCGCATGCCAGGTAGCGCCTGACGAGGTCCCGCTCGACCTCCGGGGCGGAGGCGAACCAGCCCGCCGTCGTGTCGTTGTCGTGCGTCCCCGTGTACACGACACAGTCGGCGTCGTAGTTGTGAGGCAGGTACGGGTCGTCCGCGTCGCCGGCGAAGGCGAACTGCAGGACCTTCATGCCTGGCAGGCCGTTGGCGGTGCGCAGCGCGTCGACATCGGGCGTGATGACGCCCAGGTCCTCGGCCACCAGCGGCAGCTCACCGAGGGCAGCTCGCAGGGCGTCGAAGAGCGCCTGGCCGGGCCCCGCGACCCACCGGCCCTGCACGGCGGTCGGCTCCGACGCCGGGATCTCCCAGTAGGCGGCGAAGCCGCGGAAGTGGTCGATGCGCAGCATGTCGACAAGGCCAAGGGTGGCGCGCACGCGTTCCACCCACCAGGCGTAGCCGTCCCTTGCCATCACGTCCCAGCGGTACAGGGGGTTGCCCCAGCGCTGGCCCGTGGCCGAGAAGTAGTCGGGCGGCACGCCGGCCACGACGGTCGGACCGCCGGTGGCATCGAGATGGAACTGGTCGGGGCGCGCCCACGTGTCGGCCGAATCGTGCGCGACGAAGATCGGGATGTCGCCGAGGATGGTGATATCGCGCTCGGCAGCGTAGGCGTGCAGCGCGTCCCATTGCTCGCGGAACCAGTACTGCCACACGGTGTGCTTGGCGATGGTGGGCGCCAGCTCGGCGCGCGCGGACTCCATAGCGGCAGCGGCGCGGCTGCGCACGCCCGCGGGCCACTCGTTCCACGCCTTGCCCCCGTTCGCCTCCTTGAGGGCCATGAAGAGGGCGTAATCGGGCAGCCACGCCTCGTTCGCGCGCGTGAACTCGGCCAGGGCGGCGCGCTCGGCGGCACCCGCCGCGGCGAGGAAGCGCTCGGCCGCCGTGCCAAGGAGCGTGAGTTTCAGCGGGATGACCGCCCCGAAGTCCACGCGGTCCGGCGGCAACGCGCGCAGACCGGCCAGTTCGCCAGCCGTCAGGTGCCCGGCGCGCTCTAGGCTCTCCAGGTCGATGAGGTAGTGGTTGCCGGCGAACGCGCTGAAACACTGGTACGGGCTATCGCCGTAACCCGTCGGCCCGAGGGGCATGACCTGCCAGAGCCGCTGGCCGGCGGACTCGAGGAAGTCGAGCCACGCGAACGCCTCGCGCCCAAGCTCGCCGATGCCGTGCGGGCCGGGCAGCGACGTCGGGTGCAACAGGACGCCGGAACGCCGCGACACCGGAGCGCTCACTCGTTCCACGCCTTGCCGATGCCCTTCGGGGCGACCGAGCGCCCGACGAAGCCGGCCAGGACGAGCATCGTCAGGATGTAGGGCAGGCTCTGCACGACCGTCGGGGGCAGCAGCTTGCCGCCGCCGAGGAGGACCTCGGTGGCCTGGAACGCGCCGAACAGGAGCGTGGCGCCGAGGACGCCGAGCGGATGCCACTTGCCGAAGATGAGGGCCGCGAGCGCGATGAAGCCGCGGCCGCCTGACATCTCGCTGATGAACTGGTTGAGGTTGCCGATGGAAAGGTAGGCGCCGCCCAGCCCGGCCAGGACGCCGGAGAGCATGACGCCCGTGTAGCGCATGCGCGTGACGCTGATGCCGAGCGAGTCGGCCGCCTCCGGGTGCTCGCCGACCGCTCTGAGGCGCAGGCCGAACGGTGTGCGGAACACGACAAACCAGACGACGGGCACGAGCAGGAAGGCCACGTAGACGAGCACGTTGAAGCTCAGGCCGGGGATGCCGAAGAACGAGATCTCGGGTAGGCGGGAGCGGATGGGGTCGCTGATCGACGTGTTGTGGTACAGCCCCGCGAGCACGACGGCAGGGATGCCGAGGCCCATGAGGTTGATGGCGGTGCCCGAGATGATCTGGTCGGCCTTGTAGCGTATGGACACGAGCGCGTGCACGCCCGCCACGAGCGCGCCGAGGACCATGGCGGCGAGCAGGCCGAGCCAGGGCGCGAACCATACCCTGGCGGTGGGGTCGGCGCGCAGGTACGGCGCCTCGACGAGTTGGGTCGTGACGGCCGCGGCCATGGCACCGAAGAGGATGATGCCCTCGAGCGCGATGTTGACGATGCCGGAACGCTCGGAGAAGAGCCCGCCGAGCGCCGCGAAGAGGAGCGGAGTCGTGGCGCGCAGCATCGAGGAGGCGAGGGCTAGAAGGATGACGGTGTCCACGGTTCAGCCCTCCCCTGCGCGGTCGGTCGAGCCGGCTTGCGCCGCGGTCGCCGCCGCCGCCGCGGGCTCTGCCGCCGGTTCCTGCCTCACGCCCCACTTGAGCGGGTTCGTTAGGCGCTCCGGTAGGAAACCCTTGGCGGCTATGAACAGCACGACGAGCGCGAGGATCATGCTCACGACGTCGCGCGTGAGGTCGGGGAACGTGATGTTCAGGACCGAGCCGCCGTACTTGAGGACGCCGAAGAGGAACGCGGAAGCGACGATGAACGCAGGTTGGTTGGCGCCGAGGAGCGCCACTGCGATGCCGTCGAAGCCGTCGCCGGTCGGGATCGACTGGCGCAGGGCGTAGTCCTCGAGGGCGCCTCCCAGGACGTAGTGGGTGGCCGTGAGGCCCGCCAGCGCTCCACTGATGGCCATGGCCATGATCGTGTTGCGGCCGATGCGCGCCCCGCCGTACTCGGCGGCGCGCGGCGAGAACCCGACGGCGCGCAGCTCGTAGCCCCAGCGCGTCTTGAACAGGAACACCTGCACGAACACCGCCATGAGGAGGGCGATGAGGAAGGAGAGGTTGAGCTTGGTCGGCGGGATGGCGGTAGCGACGCCGGTGAGCCCGACGAGGGCGCCAAGCCCGTAGAGGGCGCCGCCGACGCCGAGCGCCCCGACAAGGCGGGCGGCCCAACCCTTCAGGCGCCCGATGCGGCCGAGCCGGAACGCGGCCACCACCGCGCCGAGGAGCGCCACGAGGCTGGCGTAGTCGATGCGAACGACGTTGACCCCGCCGCGCGTCACGCCGAGCATGGCCGGGAGCTGCGGTAGCCGCGCGCCCGCGTTGAGCGGACGCGACTTCGGCTCGTTGCCTGGCACCTTGAACGGCATGTTCACCGTGATGGGCTGGTCATCGGCGCGCGGCAAGCCGGCCACCACACAACCTGCCAGCAGCACTACCGCCCCGACGGCGAAGGCGGCGCGCGGCGCGCGCTTGACAAGGTTCCTGACGACCGGGATGAGGAGGGCGGCCGCCAAAACGACCACGAAGACGCCGATGACGACGAAGATGCGCACGGCGGCGGCGGCGAACACGTTGCCGGCTGAGAGGATGAAGAGCAGGACGGACGCCGCCACGAAGTTGAGGAGGATCGTGTTGATGACCTCGTTGGCGCCGAACCTGGCTTTCAACCAGCCCGGCAACGCACCCCACAGGCCGCCGCCGAGCGCGGCGGACAGCACCGCGACCGGCAGGACGATGAAGCGCGGCCCGGGCATGTAGATGCCGGCGAGCATCGCGAAGATGGCGCCCATGACCATCTGACCGGGAGCCCCAATGTTGAAGAGGCCGGCCTGGAAGCCGAACGCGACCGCCAAGCCGGTGAAGATGAGCGGTGTCGCGAACTTGAGCGACTCGGCGAAGCCGTTCACGGTGCCGAGCGAATCGTGGAACATGGAGTAGTAGGCGTACCAGAGCGTGTCGAGGCGCCCGACGAACGCGTTGAAGGCGCCGCCCACTTGGGCGCCGGCGCCGACGGGCGTGCCCTGTAGTGCAAGGATGACGACCGCGGCAGCTAGCAGCGCCAGCAGGATGGCGGTGGCCGGCACGGCTGCCGCGCGCAGCAGCCGGTCTATCACTTGTCCGGCGCCCCTGAACACCTTCACACCGAACACGAGCGCGAACGCGCCGGTCACGAGGGCCAGGAACGCGGTTAGGCCCACGCCGGCGTTCGTGTAGGGCAGGCGTCTAATCACGAGTCCTGCGTCGTCCGCCTGGGCCAGACCCTCGGTGAGGTTGCGTTCGCTGTCGGGCTGCTCGGCCGCGGCGAGCAGCGCCTCGAGCTTATCGACGTCGTAAGCGGGCCGCGGCCTCTCGATGGCGCCGCGCACCTCGCCGAGGAACGCGTCGTAGCGGGCGCTCTCGACGGCGCCGGTCAACCGCCCCATGCCCCAGGCCGTGCCGACGACGAGCACGAGGCCGCCTGCCAACCACGCGAAGCGCCGCGCCTTCGCGGGCAGCGCGCCGCCTCCCGCCACGAGCGCCAGGCCGACGAGCGTGAGCACGAGGACCGCGCCTTGCTGCGGGAGTTCGATGGGTTGGGTGCGGCCCGTGAAGTCCACGTACCGCTCGGGGAGCAGGACGACGGCGCTGCGCGCGCCGGTCTCGCGGTTGATGGCGGCCCACGGAGCGAAGACGACCGCCAGCGCCGTCACCAACGCCAGCACGATCAGTGCCATACGCTCGTTCACGCTAGCCATCATACGTAGCGCCGGACCACTACGGCACCAGTGCGCGCCTGACGTCTGTCAGCGCGAAGTCGGCGCCAACGTAGAGGAGCGGGGCCGAATGGCGTTTGGCGAGGGCGTAGGCGAAGCTATCGCCGAAGCTCAGGCCACCGCGCGTCCCGAGGCCCTTGCCGTAGTCCAGGCGCGCCTTCAACGCGGCACGCGCCAGACTCTCGTCGATCGGGTCGATGGCGATGCGGAAGTCGAACAGGAACGCATCCAGATCGGCGATCGCCTCGCCACGGTCGGCGCTCTTGATCCTGCTCGCCAGAACGGTCCCGGCCTCGACATAGTTCACCGCGGATATGAGGCGCGAAGCGTCCTTCTGGAGGGCGGCCATGCAGTCGGAAGCTTCCACCTCCTCGAACATGATCGCGATGATGGCGGACGCATCGACGATCACCATCGGGGGTGATCAAGCTCTTCCGGCGTGTCGCCTACGGCTTCATCCCACTCCTGTGTCGTGACCGGGCGGCGGTCATAGCGTAGTCTGCGCTCGCTGACGAACGCCTTCATTCGGGAGACGTAGTTCCCCTGCGCCTCCTGCTCGGCGCGCAGCCGTTCCAACCTCTCACGCATGGCCTGCGTGATGGCTTCGGTCATGGTCTCGCCGGTCAGGCGGGATAGTTCCCGCGCTAGGCGGTCCGCCTCGTCGGTTTTGATACTCAAGGCCATGCCAGCCTCCTTCTAGATACACAATCTAGATAGCATTTACAGCTGCCCTTTTCTGCACTGGGCTTCACGGGGGATCCGTGGGCCTCCGGGGGCGCTATGGAGCATCCGCGGCCCTCCCCGAGGGCATCACGTGGTGACGAGCATGGGGTAGCTCTCTATTTTCGTGACCTCATTCAACACTCCTGTTGCATAAGATCATGAACCGACAGGCGCCCTAGCCGGCGGCTAGGCAAAATACCTAGGCACGACCCTGCCGGCAGCAATCGATCACTCAACGCTTGACGAGAAGCCCAAGCTTGATGAGTTCCGTAAGTGCGGTTCGCTCAGCGGAAGAGGCGGAAGGGGCACTCGGGGCGGCAGCGGGGTCGGCCCCGACGGCCGGCGCCGTGAGCAGCTGGTGACGGTACCCTGCGCGCAGGATGGCCTCGCGCGTACGCCTCACGTGGGCGCGGACCTCCTCGCGGTACGCGAGCGCCTCGTCCGGCCCCACCGGCAGCTTCTCGCCGGACTCGACGTCGTGCAGTTCCAAGAGGCCGGGCGGAGGGTCGAGCTCGTCCCGGGAGAGGAGCTGGAGGAAACCCACGTCCACGCCCCGCGAGCGCAGCGCCGCCAGGCCGGGCTCGATGGAAACGTCCTCGAGGAGATCGGAGACGACTATCACGAGCGCCCGACTCCGCGCGCTCGGCAGGCCCATGGCGAAGGGAACCAGGCCGGATAGCGGACCGGAAGGTCCGGTGGCAGCACCACCAACGGACGCCTCATCGATGAAACGCCAGGTCTCCAACATGCCGCGGCGCCCGCGGAGGCGCGGGGTGGCGCCACCGGAGAGCAAGTGGACCTGGGTGGGCGCGTCGCGCTGAGCGACGTAACTCAGCAGCCGCACGACGGTGCGGGCGTGCTCGAGCTTGCCTCCCAAGCCCATGCTGGCGCTGTTGTCGAGGACCAGGTGCAGCTCGACCGCGCGTTCGGCCTCGTAGAGGCGCGTGAAGAGCCTGCCCGTGCGCGCGTACACGCGCCAATCGACGTACCTGAGCTCATCGCCCGGCTGGTAGGGCCTGAAGTCGTGGAACTCGACGCTCTGGCCGGCCTCCACGGCGCTGCGGTCGCCCCCGACGCGCGACAGGGCACGGGACGCGATGGCGTAACGGTCTAACAGCGCCCGCGTGCCGGAGGCGAGCACGTCAGCGGGCCTTGTCCACCTGCTCGAGGATCTGGCCGAGCACCTGGTCCTGGGTCATCCCTTCGACCTCGGCCTCGAAGCTGAGGAGGAGGCGGTGGCGCAGGGCGGGCAGAGCGGCGCGGCGCAGGTCCTCGAACTCGACGTTCGGCCGGCCCGCCGCGAGCGCGTACCCCTTCGCGGCCAGCGTGATGGCCTGGGCCCCGCGGGGGCTCGCACCCAACCGGACGAGTGGGTGCGCGTGGGTGGCCTCGACGAGGCGCACGACGTACGAGATGGCGGCCTCGGCGATCGGCACAGCGCGGAGCATGGCCTGCAGGATGAGGAGGCGCTCCTTGTCCACCACCGCGCCCGCCTGCGCCTCCGTGGTGCCGGTCGTGACGATCAGGATGCGCTGCAGCGTGGCGGCGTCCGGCCGCGGGATGACGACCTTGAAGAGGAACCGGTCGAGCTGCGCCTCGGGCAGCGGGTAGGTACCCTCCATCTCCAGCGGGTTCTGGGTCGCGAGGACCATGAACGGCTCGTCGAGCGCATAGCGCTTGCCCGCCACGGTTACGGCCCGCTCCTGCATGGCCTCGAGGAGCGCCGACTGCGTCTTGGGCGTGGCCCGGTTGATCTCGTCGGCCAGGAGCACGTTCGTGAACACCGGCCCGGGCTGGAACTCGAAGCGGCTCTGCGCCGCGGCCTCGATGAAGACGTTCGTGCCCGTGACATCGGCCGGCATGAGGTCAGGCGTGAACTGGATGCGCGAGAAGCTCAGCGACGAGACGTCGGCGAACGTGTGCACGAGCCGCGTCTTGCCAAGGCCCGGCACACCCTCGAGGAGCACATGACCGCGGGCGAGCGCCGCGACGAGCAGCTCCTCGACGACCCGCTCCTGGCCGACCACAACGCTCGAGATGGCCGAGCGCATGGCCGCGAAGTCCTTGGCGAACTGTTCGGGCGTTACTGAGAGACGCCCCCCGGCTGTGTTGGTCACGTTGTCGTTCGGCACCTTGCACCTCTGGGCTTGGCGGGTGCGCCGTGGCGGCGCTTGGGAGTACGGGGAGTATAGCCGCGTAGCAACAACACCCGAGGCCGCTTAGTGGTTGATCCCCGGTGCTCCTAGGCCAGTCTGGCCCCCATGACTCTAGCCACGGCAACTACAAGTGGACCGGGAGCATGCGCCACATCCCCGTGCATGCCCGACTCCCTCAGGCGTATATCACGACCACCTGACCTACGACCTCGGTCCGGAACGTCTCTACCTGGACGGTCTCGACAGCGACATCAAAGGTCTTCACCCTGCACTTGGTCGGGTCGAATAAAGACCTACCCGTAGTCAGATCGAACTCCCACGCATGCCAGGGACATCTCAGTATCTGCCCCTGAAGCCCAAGGTGGTATTCGCCTGGGCGCGAAGGAAGCGTCGTACCCATCACCCTTCCTTCGCATAGCGGTGCTTGCTGGTGGGGGCATGTGTTGCGCAGGGCGAAGTATCGCCCACCAATGTTGAACACCCCGATGGAGCGATTGCCCACAGTTACGATCTTCCTGCCACCGATAGGTATCTCGTCGACTGTAGCGACGACATGTCGAGACGTCAGGCGCGTCCCCGGCACGTTCGGGTCCGACAGATCGCTCATGGCGCAAGCACCGGACCGCAGAACCGCAACGCCTCTTCAGCCGGTCCTTCGGTATGAGCGACTCGCGGGGCCAGCAGTCTCCGCCTGATAGGTCTTCGGTCCGCCCGGTCACGATCGCGGCACCCGTTCCCGTCAGTCGTCTCGGCCGCGAGCCGGCGGAGAACTCCAAGGCAAAGGAGGCAACAAGGCAAGTTGTTCAGCCGATCCGAGGAGGCATACGCGTGCTTCATGAACAGTGCGTTCGCAAAGCTATAACCAATAAAGCGCACCACCAGCCGGCGACCTCCGAGCGTAATTTGTGGTAGCATACTAGAACATTGTGATAGGATTGTCAACGAGCCTGACGCGGCAGTCGTCTTCGCTCGCTCATGAGTTGATCTCCGCAGGAGGCTCGAAGTGTCAAGCGCCGTCAAGGACCAATCGAATACGAAAGCTCCAGCCGATGGCTCCCAAGGAGCCCCTGACTCGCAGCCGGAGGCCGGCACACAGGTCACCCGGGTAGACGCAGATGTCCATCAAGGCATCGATGACGCGTTCTGGGAGCGGCTACCCATGCCCTGGCGGAAGATGCGTCCCGGCAGCGCCGTGTCGTGGCCGGCTTCTGTGCTGGGCCACACCGGATATCGATCGGATGTCCATACTGAAGAAGGCGAGTTGCACGACCGCACGGCTGCAGACGTGACCAAGCGATTGCTGGACACCTACAACGTGGACTTCGCCATCCTCACCGGCAACGCGGGCCTGCTAGGAGTAGCCGCCCACCCGAACTCTCGCTTCGGCGTGTCGTTCGCGCAGGCATACAACGACTGGCTCATTGAAGACTGGCTGAACGTCGAGCACCGCTTCAAGGGGTCGATGATGGTCTCCCAGTTGGACATGGCAGCCGCCGTAGCAGAAGTCGAGCGAATCGGGCACCACAAGGGCATCGTCCAGGTCATTCTGCCCTCCAACTCCGGGCGGCTCTACGGCGACAGGTTCTACTGGCCACTCTACGAAGTCGCGGCGGCTCATGGCCTGCCGATAGCCATCCACCCCTCCGGCTACACGGTCCTCCCGCCGACCTCGGCCGGCTGGCCAACCACCTATCTCGAAGCCCACACCATGATCGCCACCGAGTACCTCAATCACATGATCAGCTTGGCCAGCCAGGGTCCCTTCGAGGAGTTCCCCGAGCTCAAGTTCGTGTTCATCGAGGGCGGCGTCGCTACTTTCTCGCCCATGCTGTGGCGACTCGAGAAGAACTGGAAGGCCGTCAGGGCCGAGGTGCCGTGGCTGACCACCTCGCCCCGAGAGTATCTCCGGACGAACTTCAGGTTCACTACGCAACCGATCGAAGAGCCGGAGGACCCGGAGCTGCTCCGCCGTATCTTCGCAGACCTGCGTGCGGAACGATCGGTGATGTTCGCCTCTGACTGGCCTCATTGGGACTTCGACGATCCCGAGGCTGCGCTCCGCCCGCTGCCCATAGCCCTCAGGAACAGGATTCTTGGAGAGAACGCCGTGGACCTGTACGGTCTGCGCGACGCAGCGCCATCCTGACCGGAGCGACAGCGCCGACATGCGGCATGAACAGCATGCTGGGATTCGCGGACTGCTACTCGCAGCCGATCCGGTCACGGCATGGAACGGCCGCTGATCGCGACCGCAGAACTTGAGAGCAGGCCGCGCCCGTTTGTCGGGATTGAGGTAAGCTTCGTCTCACGCGCACTGGGGGCTATGTACACTTAGGCCCGTATGAGACCGGCCTACGGGCGCGTGACGCTGCGGCCGCTGGAGGAGTTCTCCGACGCCGACTGGCGGCGCCTGCAGAGCCACTTCCGCGACCCGGAGATCGCCCACTTGAACGGCACCCCGCCGAACCGCATGCCGCTATGGCTGCTCAAGCGGCTGCTCAAGACGGACTCCAAGCGGCCGGACCGGGCCACCTTCGGCATCTTCGACGAGCGCGACGACTTTATCGGCACGACCGAGCTCTACGACGTGCGCGGCGACATCGGCACTCTCGGCATCATCATCGGGGAGCGCACGCACTGGGCCGGCGGTTACGGGCCCGAGGCGATGCATGCGCTGTTGGGCTACGCGTTCGAAGTACTGGGCTTGGGCACCGTGCGGCTCAACACGTTCGGCGACAACCTGCGCGCCCAACGCGCCTTCCGCAAAGTGGGCTTCCGAGAAGTCGACCGCCGACCGGACGCGGACGGCCGCATCGACGTCCGGATGGAGCTGGCGCGCGCGGAGTGGCGGCCCGGTCCCGACCACGGTCTCGGCGCCGGACAGCTCGGCCGCACAGCTCAGTCGTCTGACCCCTCGAAGTAGCTCTTCACCGCCTGGGCGGCTGCCTGCCCTACGCCCGGGATGGCGGCGAGCACGCCGACTTCAGCACCCTTCAGCTCCTCCAGGCTCGAGAAGTGGGCGAGCAGTGCGTCGCGCCGTTTGGGCCCGATGCCCGGCACGTCGTCCAGGAGCGAGCGCGTGGCCGACTTGCCGCGCCGCTGCCGGTTGTAGCCGACGGCCGTGCGGTGCGCCTCGTCGCGGACGTTGATGAGTAGGCGCAGCGCCGGATGGCTGTGCGGCACGAGCACTTCCTCGCCACGTTCCGTGATGAGCGTCTCCTGCTTCTTGGCGAGCCCGACGATGGGCACCTTGACCCCCGCCTCGTCGAGGGCCCGCTTGGCCGCGCTCATCTGGCCCTTGCCACCGTCTATCAGGAGCAGGTCGGGCGGGGGCAGCTTGTCGGCCAGGGCCCCGGTGAAGCGGCGGTAGACGACCTGGTGCATGCTGAAGAAGTCGTCGGGCTTGTCGAGTTCGCGCACGCGCACGCGGCGGTAGTCGTTCTTCTTCGCCCTGCCGCCCTCGAACGACACGATGCTCGCGACCGTATGCGTGCCCATCAGGTTGGAGATGTCGTAGCCCTCGATGCGCCACGGCGGGTTCTCGAGCCCGAGCAGGCGTTGCAGCTCGCCGACGCCCGGCGCCTCGCCGCGCCGCTCCAACAGCGCGATCTCGGCCTCGACGCCCGAGACGGCGTTGCGCTTGGCCAGCTCCAGGAGTTCCACCTTGTCGCCCCGCTGGGGCGTGCGCACCTCTACCTTGTGACCGGCTCTAGCGGAGAGGAAGCGCTGCCAGACGCCCTGGTCGAGGTCCGTCTGGGGTACGAGCACGAGCGGAGGGAGCTGCGTGGCGAGCCCGTAGTACTCGCTCATGAACCGCTCGAGCACCTCGGCGTCCGACGCGCTCTCCGCGTTGGTCATGAGGCGCTTGTCGCGACCGACCACGCGCCCGGAGCGCATCTGGAAGAGCTGCACCATGGCGTGGTCGCCGGCACGTGCGACGCCGAGGAAGTCGAGGTCATCCACGCCGGCCATGACGACGCTGCTGTCGTAGCCCGTGAGGCGCTTGAGGGCGTCGAGGCGGTCGCGGTAGGTGGCCGCCAGCTCGAAGTCGCGACGCCCCGCCGCCTCGCGCATCTGGACCTCGAGCTTCTCGACGATCTCCACCACGCGGCCCTCCAGGAACGCCTTCACGTCGGACACGACATCGGCGTACTCAGCCTTGTCGGCCAGGCCGACGCAGGGGGCGTGGCAGCGGCCCATGTGGTAGCGCAGACACGGCTTCTTGCGCGTCTCCATGGGAACGCCGCTGTTCTTGCGCAGCTTGAAGACGCTGTAGACGAGCTCGAGCACGCGCCTGACGGCGCCGGCGTTCGGGTACGGCCCGTAGTAGGTGCCGCCGTCCTTCACCACGCGGCGCGTGAAGATCAGCGTCGGGAACTCCTCGTTCGTCAGCTTGAGGAAGGGGTAGCTCTTGTCGTCCTTCAATAGGACGTTGTAGTGCGGCTGGTGGCGCTTGATGAGGTTCGACTCGAGGATGAGCGCCTCGACCTCATCCTGCGTGACGATGAAGTCAAGGTGACTCGCCGCCCTGGTGAGCAGCCGCGCCTTCTGCCCCGCCTGGCGGCCGAAGTAGCTGCCGACGCGGCTGCGCAGGTTGACCGCCTTGCCAACGTAGAGGACCGTGCCGTCCTCGGCGTGGAACAGGTAGCAGCCGCTCTGCGTGGGGATCACTGGCAGGTCGCCGCGCTTCACGCCGGAGATTGTACGGCTGGGGGCCTCAATTGCCGGTTCGCCGCGGGCCCGTCGACCGGCCTACCGCCTTCGGGCAGCCGCCTTCCGGCGGCCGCCCAGGTCTCGTAGCCCGCGCTCCCGACCGCCGGCCCTCCTGGAGACCTGCCTCTAGGGGATAGCCCCTACAGGTCGAGCATGAGCGCCACCGGGTTCTCGAGCAGCCCGATCACCCTGGACGTGAACTGGGCGCCTTCGGCGCCGTCGACGAGGCGATGGTCGAAGGACAGGCTCAGGTAGAGCATGTGCCGCGCCTGGATGCTGTCGTCGCGCATGACGACGGGCCGCTTCTTGATGGAGTGGACGCCCAGGATGGCCGCCTCGGGCGAGTTGATGATGGGGAACGAGAAGAGGCCCCCGAAGCTGCCTATGTTGGTGACGGAGAACGTGCCGCCCTTGAGGTCGTCGGGCGCGAGCTTCCCGCCGCGCGCCGACTCGGCCAGGCGCCCCACCTCGGCCGCTATCTCCATGACGCTGAGCTTATCCACGTCCCTGATCACGGGCACGAACAGGCCGGCAGCGGTGGCCGTGGCCATGCCGATGTTGTAGTAACGCTTCGTTACGATCTCGCCCTTCACCTCGTCCAGGCTGGAGTTGAGCGCAGGGAACTCGGCGAGGGCGACGGCCACGGCCTTCATCACGAACGGCAGGTACGAGAGCCGCACCCCCTTGGCGGCGAAACTCGGCTTGAGCTTCTCGCGCAGTGCCACGAGGTCCGTGACGTCCGCCTCGTCTACGTGCAGCGCGCGCACCGTGTGCAGGTGCGACGTGACCATCTGGTTGGCCGTCAGCCGGCGCAGGCCACGCATGGGCGCGCGTTCCTCGCGGTCCTCGTAGCCGGCGGGCGTCTTGTAGGGCAACGGGCTGCCTTGTGGCCCGGTTTGGCCTTGACCGGCAGCAGGGGGCACGTGTCCCCTCACGTCGTCGACGCGCACCCGCCCGTGCGGCCCGCTGCCGAGGACCTCCTCGATGCTCACGCCAAGCTCGCGCGCGAGTTTGCGCGCCGCGGGGACGGCGAGGACGCGGCCGAACGCACCGCGGGCAGGCTCCCGACCAAGCCGCGTGCCTACCGCAGAGCCTTCGGCGGCGGCGCCCGCGGCGCCCTCGGCGGAGCTGTTCGCCACCTGCCCGCCACCAGCCGCGGCTGGCCGAGTCTTGCCTGCCTGGTCGGCGGTCGCGCGCGCGCCGCTCGACCGGTCCGCCGGGCGCCGCATCCGCGGGAGCGCCTCGGTGTCGCCCCCCGCAGACGGCTTGAAGAGGCTGAGCTTGTCGCCGTCGTCGACGGTCTCGGCTGTTGACGCGCCCGTGCCGGACGCACCAGCGCCTGACGCGGGAGCGGTCGGCGGCGCCTTACCCGCCGTGGAGGCGTCCGCCTCCTCGATGAGCGCGATCACGGCGTTGACCTGCACGACGTCGCCTTCGGCGGCCACGTGCTTGAGGAGCGTGCCGGCGAACGGGCTGGGGAGTTCGACGGTCGCCTTGTCGGTGAGGACTTCGGCGACGGGCTGATCGAGGGCCACGCTGTCGCCTTCGGCGACGAGCCAGCGGATGATCTCCCCCTCGACGACGGACTCGGCCAGTTCGGGTAGGCGTAGCTCTCGCGCCATTCTCCAACTCCTTAGGTTGCGCCCGGCGCCACGGCACGGCGCGGCACCCGCTCGACCGCCCGGCGGCCGGGGGCGGCGGCCTTCACTCAGTAGTCGAGCACGCGCTGCACGGCCCGCATGATCCGTGCCGGGCCAGGCAGGTACTCGCGGTCTTGCGCGTACGGGTAGGGGGTGTCGAAGCCGCTGACCCGCAACGGGGGCGCAAGCAGCTGATCGAGCAACTCCTCGGTGATGGTGGCGGCCACCTCGCTCATCACGCTCGCGGTTCTGGGCGCCTCGCTCACGAGCACGACGCGGCCGACGCGGGCTACGGCCTCGAGGACGGTCTCCTCGTCCCATGGCGCGAGCGAGCGCAGGTCGATGACGTGAGGCGAGACGCCTTGCTCCGCGAGCGCCTCCGCGGCGCGCGCCGTCTCGGCCATGGAGCCGCCGTAGCTGACGAGCACGACGTCGTCGCCAACGCGCCTGACGGCCGCCTTGCCTATCGGCACGAGCGCGTCGAGGTCGTCGGGCAGCTCCTCCTTGACGGCGCGGTAGAGGCGCTTCGGCTCCATGAACACGACGGGGTCGTCGTCGCGGATGGCGCTCTTGAGCAGCCCGCGCGCGTCGGACGGCGTGCTCGGGAACACGACCTTGAGGCCTGCGGTATGAACGAAGTGCGCTTCGGGGCTCTGGGAGTGGTGGTGGCCGCCCTTGACGCCCCCGCCGGCCGGCATGCGTACCACGATGGGCGCCGTGAACTGCCCGCCCGAGCGGTAGCGGAGCTTCGCTACCTGGGAGACGAGCTGGTCGAAGCCCGGGTAGACGTAGTCGGAGAACTGGATCTCGGCTACCGGCCGCAGCCCGTGCGCCGCCATCCCGACGGCCGCGCCGATGATGGCGGCCTCCGAGAGCGGCGAGTCGATGACACGGTCGGGGCCGTACTTGTCGAAGAGCTTCTCGGTGGCGAGGAACACCCCGCCGCGCTTGCCGACATCCTCGCCGACCACCACGACGCGCTCGTCACGCGCCATCTCCTCGTCGAGGGTGCGCGCGATGCTCTGCACCATCGTCAATGCGCTCATGCGCCGCCACGCCCGCTCATCCGAGGAGCTCCGCACGCTGCCTGGCCAGACGCTCGGGGACATCGGCGAAGACGTCCTCGAACATCGCCTCTACGGGCACGTCGCCGGCGGCTTGGGCCTGGGCGACAGCCTCGTCGAACTCGGCGGCGATCCTGGCATCGGCTTCCTTCTGCGCCTCGTCGTCCCAGAGGCCCTTACGGGTGAGGAAGCGCCGCAGCCGGGCGATCGGGTCGCGCTTGCGCCAGGCCTCGACCTCGGCGCGCGGGCGGTAGCGGGAGTCGTCGTCGGCGGACGAGTGCCCGCCGTAGCGGTACACGAGGAGCTCGACGAGGGCGGGGCCGAAGCCGTCGCGGGCGCGCTGGACTGCCTCGCACATGACGTAGTACGAAGCGAGCACGTCCATCCCGTCGACGAAATAGCCGGGCATGCCGTAGGCATGGGCCTTGGTGTAGATGCTGTCGGCGCCCGTCTGCTTCTCGAAGCCCACGCTGATGGCATAACGGTTGTTCTGGCAGGCGAAGACGATGGGCGCGCCCTGGGCGCCGGCGAAGTTGACGCCAGCGTGCCAGTCGCCCTCGCTCGTGGCGCCGTCGCCGAACGTGCAGACGGTCACCTGGTCGGTGCCGCGCAACTTCATGCTTATCGCGCAGCCCGCGGCCGGTGGGATGTGGGAGGCGATCGGCGAGGCGGCAGAGAAGAGGTTGAGCGCCTTGGAGGACACGTGGTAGGGCATCTGCCGGGCGCGGCTGGGGTCGGCGGCCGAGCCCATGGCCTGCGCAACGAACTCGACCAGCGGAAGGCCCATGGCGAGCGGCAGGGCGACGTCGCGGTAGTACGGGAACAGCCAGTCGTGACCGGCGCGCAGCGCGTGAGCGATGCCCACCTGGGCGCCTTCGTGCCCACCGGAAGGGGCCACGAAGCTGACCTTGCCTTGGCGCTGGAGGCGCCCGAGGCGCTCGTCGACCGCGCGACCCACGAGCATGTCCTGGTACATGCGGCGCAACTGGTCCGGACCGAGGTCGAGCTCGAACGGGGCGATCCATTCACCGGACTCGCTTATGACGGCGATGGGTTCGGCCGTGAACGGTTGGAAGCGTTGCGACTCGAGGATCATGCTGGCCTCCCTTCGTTCGCATGGTGCGTTATCGGCATGCAAGCTTGTCGTGGAACACGTTGGGTGGATGACAGGGCAACGCCCCGGCGGTTACGCGCCGGGGCGTTCGGGTTACTAGGTCGGCATGCGCCGATCGACGCTAGCACCGAGACGGCTAGCACCGAGACGGCTAGCACCGAGACAGGTAGCGACCGGCTCGAACCGGACGGACCGACGGCACCGGCGACGCGAGCGTGCGGAAGGGCACGGGCCAAACGGCCCGACGAACCCCGGCACGGGGGCCGTACCGCGCGCTGCTGTTCGGATGTGGCTCGACTCTTAACCATGGCTGGTCGGCAAGCTCGGCCGGATCGCAGGCTGCTCGGCACCGTTCAGCGGACCGGCAGGAACGCCCCGGTCGTCCCTTCGAGCGTTGGGCGCAGGATAGCATCTGACCGCGTACCGCGCCGTAGCCTATTCCCCAACCCCGGCGCGGTGGGCGGTGGTATGAGGGAGTCGAAAGTGGCGACCCTGACCCGCATCCTCCTGGCGGCGGCCACGCTGACCGCTCTTCTACTACTTGCCGCGTACGTTTCCAGCAAGGCGTGGCTTTGGCTCCTGTGCGCAGCCGTGATCTTCCTGTTCGTCTATGCCCGCAACGGGACGTACGCCACGCTCATGCTTGGCGCCCTGCTCGTCGGCGCCGCGGTCGGGAGCCTTCTCGAGGTGGCCCTGCGGTGGCAAGGCGCTTTCCTCATGAGCCTAGGCGCGGCCGCGATCACGGTCGAGGCCTTAGAGGAGCGCCCAGGCAACTGGGCGTTCGCGTTCGGCGTCGCCTTCGTCGGTATCGGCACCGTCGTCGCCTTGGCGAGCGCCGGCATGCGTGGGTACCTGGCGTTCGTTCTCCTCGCCGCGCTGACCGCGGCGGTCCTGGCGCTGCGCCACCGCCACTGAGAGCTGCCTTGCCCGGACGGTTCCTGCCGCCCACCACGACCGCATCCGAAGGCGAGTCACCCGCCCGAGACCGGCCGCGCGACGTTCGCCCGTCTCTGCCCACCGCGGCGCGCGCTGCCGGTCCCCGCCGGGTACACTGGACCCCGACTTGAGACCGCGGTAGCGGTCGAGCCGCGCGTGGGGCGATCACGAGGTGCATGGGCCCGACCCCGCCCGCGACCACGGAGTTGGGCGATCCCGGGGAAGCCGAAGGCAGCACCCACTTACGCGCCAGCGCCGTCACGCCACCGCGCACCCCTTGGGAAGCGAACCGCGAACTCACACCTCGCGGTGGACACGCGGAGGATTCATGGAGCAGACGATCAACCGAGGCCTAGATGGCGTCTACATCGACACTAGCGCCATCTCTTTCATCGACGGCGGCAAGGGCCAGCTCGTCTACAGCGGTTACGACATCACGGAGCTCGCCGACAAGGCCAGCTACGAAGAGGTCGTGTACCTGCTCTGGAACGGCAGCCTGCCCAACCGGCAGCAGCTCGAGAGCTTCAAGGCCGAGATCGCGCCGCACTACGCCGTGCCGGACGCCGTCTACGACCTCTACCGCAGCCTGCCGCACGGCCACTCGCCCATGCACGCCATCCGCACGGCCGCGTCCATGCTGGGCGCCTACGACGAGGACCCCGACGGCGTCGACCTGCCCAACGTCCGCCGCATCGGCCTCAAGCTCCTCGCGCAGTTCCAGACCATCACGGCGGCGTACGAACGCATCCGGCGCGGCCTCGAACCGGTCGCTCCGCGACCCGACCTGAGCCTGGCCGGCAACTTCCTGTACGCGCTCACCGGGGAGACCCCATCCGAAGCCGCCGCGCGCGTCATGGACGTGGCGCTCGTGCTGCACGCTGAGCACGGCTCCAACGCGAGCACGTTCGTAGCGCGCGCCACCGCCTCGACGCTCACCGACGTCTACAGCGCCATCACGGCCGCCATCGGCGCCCTCAAGGGCCCGCTGCATGGCGGCGCCAACACGGCCGTCATGCAGGCGCTGGAAGGGATCGGCGATGTGGCCGGCGTCGAACCGTACGTGCTGGACGTGCTCTCGAAGCCGGGCGGGCGCGTCATGGGCTTCGGGCATCGCGTCTACAAGGTCCTCGACCCGCGCGCCCAGGTGCTGAAGGAAGTGAGCCGCAAGCTCGCTCAGGAGTCGGGCGACTCGAAGTGGTTCGACATGAGCCTCGAGATGGAGCGCGTGATGGACCGCGAGATGGCCAAGAAGGGCAAGCAGGTCAAGCCGAACGTTGACTTCTTCTCGGCTTCCGTCTACCGCATGCTCGGCTTCCCTTCCGACATGTACACGCCGATCTTCGCCGTCGCCCGTATCAGCGGCTGGATGGCGCACCTGTTCGAGCAGTACTCGGACAACCGGCTCATGCGGCCGCGCCTCGCGTACTCCGGCGAGATGGGGCTCGAGTTCGTCCCGCTCGACCGGCGCTGAGCTAGCTTCCCTCCAGATCAGCTTCCGTCCGGATCAACGCGGCCGGACCGGGCTTTGCCAGCCGGTCCGGCCGCTCGCCTCAGGACCACCAGCCGGGTTCAGCCAGCAGCCGAGCTCGTATGGCGC
>JBDZVI010000122.1:0-5895 GCA_040255585.1 Deinococcaceae bacterium | reverse complement strand
GCCCGCCGCGCGTAACATCCGAGTTAGCTCATGGCCAAGCGGACCCGCCATCCACCAACGGCAGTCGCCGTCGAGCGCACGCTCGAGAGCACGGGGAACACGGTGCGGCTCCTGCTCGAACCGCTCGCGCGCGAGCGGGTCAGGATCCTCGAGTACCACCGCATGCGCCGGGGCGAGACCCGCTACAGCCGCCAGAAGGACCAAGAAGGCGTGATCGTGGCGTTCGACCGCCTGAAGCTCGAGCGGAGTTTCGGGGAGGTCTTCCGGCAAGGCGGCCTCTTCGACGCCGCGGACTAGCCTCCATGATCGTCGAGGAACCGGGCGAGCCTCGGGGCTACGGCCGTGCCGCCATACAGCACGAACCCCGATCGTCGGGCATGCCGCAACTCTCGCCAGAGGCGGCGCTGCGGTTCGGGCAGTGAGGAGAGTTTGGCGTCGAGGCCAGGCTTCGCTCGAACCGCCGTACCGGTAGGGGAGGCACTGCGCCGGGCTCGGCAAGCCCGAGCCGGTAATGCCAGTAGTGCCAAGAACGGTCGTTGAACCGGCCCGACTCGGCGTCCTGCCACCAGATGTACTTCGACGCCAAGGCCGTTAGCGTCTTATCTTCGTTCGCAGCGACGCCTGTGACCGGGTGGGGCACCCTCTCACGGTACCACGCCCTTCCGCCCAACTCCGTCGTTTATGCCGGTTGGGACGGCATTTCGCTGACCATGGTCGGTGCCTACTTCGCGCCCGCGTACCACGTGGTCGTCGACTCCGCCTCGAACCCGAGCCCGAGGTAGAGCGCGGCGGCCGGCGCACTGCTGTACGAGACCTTGATCCGCTGCGCGCCCTTCGCTGCCACGCGCTCGAGCCCCGCGCTGAGCATGGCGCGCGCCAGCCCGCGCCTCTGGAACGCGTCCTCGACCCTGACCGGCTCGACGAGGCCGACCTTCGTGACCGGGTCGAACCAGTAGAGGGAGTAGGCCGCCATCTGGCCGGCGTCGGTCTCGATGGCGATGTCCAGCGTCGGGTCGTAGAGCGAGCACTGGGCGAGGCGCTCGGCCACCTCCGCGCCGTTACGGTGCCGCATGTGGTGCGGGGCATCCAGCCGTTGCGTGCGGTCGACGAGCGAGAATCCCTTGGGCAACGGGACAACGGCCGGCCGCCTCTCGGCGGCCAACCAGGCCGTGCTGTCGTGCCTGACGGGGGAGAGCCCGGCGCGCCCGGCGAGGTCCTCGAACTCCCGGTCGCCGTCCATGACGCCGACCTCGAACGCGGGAGCGGACCCGGTACCGGACCCGGTACCCTGCCCGTTCTCGAGCGTCCTGTTCGTGACCGTCGCGGCGAGCGCGAGCGCCCGGTCCCAGACGGCGCTGCGCGTCGGGCTCGGCGTTCCGGGGACCACGACGGGGTCGTACTGCCAGCTGTCCGGACCCCACGACGTCACGAGGGCACCGGCCACCGGCCCGTCGTCGTCCAGCCAGAAGACCTTCTCCACCTGGTCGGCCGGTTGCGGTCGGCGCCACCACCATTGGAAGTCCGCCGCCTCCCAGAGGCCGGCCGTCGGGTGGGCCAGCCGGGCGCGCTGCAGCAGCTGCGTGGTGAGGGCTAACGCTTCGAGGTGGATGGCGGAGGTCTCTCGCACACGCATGGAGTTCGATGATAGCCGGGTCGCTGGAAGGTGTCTGACGGCTCGTGCCGGATAGAGCTAGTTCCGGCCGTAGGCACCACCCGCTCACTCAGGTCCAGAGCCGTTCGACCGGAAGAGCATGGATCCGGTCCTCGACGAGGTATCCCCGACTGCCAAGCTGGAACGCTACGCCTGCGATGAACGCGTTTCCCAGACGGTCGCGTAGCTTGCGCAGCCCGGACAGCTGCTTCGAGTCGACACGGTCACCCGCCTTGATCTCGAACCCGATCACTGCACCGTCGTGGCGTTCTAGTACGAGGTCGACCTCTTCGCCGTCGCGGGTGCGCCAGTGGCCGGCTGTGATGGGGTGCGCCATCCAGGTCGTCTGACGGATGACCTCCTGGACGACGAATGACTCGACGAGGTGCCCGAACTCCGTCAGGGCCGACGCATCGCCGCGCTCCAGCTTCGGCCTCGTCAACCGGAGGAGGTACGCACCTATGCCGGAGTCGACGACGTGGACCTTTGGAGTCTCCACGCTGCGTGACGACACCGTCGTCCCCCAAGCGGGCAGCGCGTTGATGAGGAACAACGACTCCAGAAGCTCGAGGTATGAGGCGACCGTGCCCCGGGTGATCTCGAGCGTCTCGCCGACCTTGGCTATGTTCAGGAGCCCCGCGGTCTGCCCCGCGACCCTGGTAAGCAGCTTCGGTAGGGCGGCAGCACGGCTTAACCGGCGGAGTTGACCGGCGTCGCGACGGAGAGACTGGCTCACGTGCCCGGCGAACCAGCGGCTGCGTGAGACTTCATCGGGCTGAGCGAGCGCCAAGGGCATGCCGCCTCTGATGATGCGTTCGACGTAAGCCATCCTGTCGGCCGCCGCCGCGCCAGCCGAGTGGGGTATGTCGCCTTCGAACGTACGTTCTACGAAGTGGCTCATGGTGCCGTCGATCTCCGTCTGGGTGAGCGGTAGCACCTGCAGGCGCTGGATTCGTCCGGTCAACGCTTGCGTACCGGCTGGTAGGGAGTCATAACTCGCTGAACCGGCGAGCACGAACATCGCCGCGTGCGTCTCCTTGTTGAGTCGCGCCTTGATGGCCTGCAGCACGTCGGGGATGCGCTGATACTCGTCGACGAACACGGGGAGCGTTTCTTGCGTGATCAGCGAGAGGTTCTGTTGCGCCAGCGCCAGGACCGCCTGGTCATCGAAGTCGAACGATCGTGCGTGAGGAGTACTCGTCGCGATCTCTGCCAGCAAGGTCGATTTCCCGACGCTGCGCGGGCCCTCGAGTAGCAGCACCGGCGTCTCTGCCATGCGCTCTCGGATGACAGGTTGGAGACGGCGTTCAATCCGATCCACAACGGCAGGATACACTGCAGATTGACGATCAGCCGTACTTGTTTTTGACATTTAGCCGGCTCCGGTTTTGACATCTAGCCGGGCAGTAGGGCGGCAGCTCGACCTGGGTGGACCAGGTCAGCCCGTCACTCGTACCAGCTGACGACCTTGAGCCCGGGAACCCGCGCGAACTCGCGGGTGTTGCGCGTCACGAGCGTCGCGTTCGCTGCCAGACAGGTGCCGGCGATGAGGGTGTCCCGCGGGCCGATGATCTGTCCGCGCGCCTCGAGCCCCGCGTGCACGCGGGCGGCGGCTTCCGCCTCCTCCCGTCCGAGCGGCAAGATGGTCACGGTTCGCAGGAGCGCGTTGATCCGTACTCGCCGAGCGTCGCCGTTGGTCAGCCGAAGGGTTCCTACTTCCAGTTCGTACACCACGGTGCTTGGTATGGCGACCTGGGACCGGGGGACGCGTGCGAGATTGGCCAGCACCCCGCCACCCTCCTTGAGGAAGTGGATGACGGTGTTCGTGTCCAGCGCGAACATCAGAAGGAGTCGCGCGGGAGGTCTTCGCCCTCGAATGCCCGGATCTCTTCCAGGGAAGGGAAGTCCGGCATCGAACCCGCGAGGCTGAGGACCTCGGGAGGCCACATGTCGTCGAGCCGCTCCTCGACGAGTCGCGCTATCCACTTGCTCTGCGAGATGCCTTCGGCTTCGGCCGCCTCGCGCATGCGTTGCGCGAGGTCAGGTTCGAGGTAGATGGTTATCTGGCTCATCGACGCTCCTCCGACTCGACGACCAGTATAAGTGGATATATACTTGCTTGCCAACTCTTCTTGTGTCTTATCAGGCTGGGGTCGCTTCATGCCCTAGGCTAGGCGTCGGGAGGCGGAGCGTGGAGAGACCAGAGCCTAGTTGCTGTTGTTCGGTGCCTAGCCTCGCGCCCGAGGGGGCGAGGGTCGAGGGAGCGGACTCACGCCCGCCCGCCGCCGAGACTCAGGCGGCAGCCACCGTGCCACTTGTCGTCGCGCCGGCTCCAGCCGCCACCACGGTCTCACCCGGCTCGCATGTCGGCGCGACCGCGGGCGACTGCGAAGCGCGCGACCGCCACGGGCGCGACTACCATGCGCGCGACCGCGACGCGCACGGCCACCACGCGCACGACCACCACGCGCACCGCCTCGTCCACATCCCGGCGGGCACGTTCCTCATGGGCTCGAACGGCGAGGGCTTCCCGGCCGACGGCGAGGGCCCCGTGCGCGCGGTGCGCCTTTCCGAGTACGCCATCGACAAGTACCCCGTCACCAACGCCAACTTCGCGGAGTTCGTCGCCGCGACTGGCTACGTGACCGAGGCCGAGCGCTTCGGCTGGTCCTTCGTCTTCCAGCTCTTCCTGGCCGACCCGAAGGCCTACCGCTCCGTGCCGGCCGCCCCGTGGTGGCGCCAGGTGCACGGCGCGACGTGGTGCCAACCCGAAGGCCCCGGCAGCGGGGTGGACGAGCGGGCCGACCACCCCGTGGTCCACGTCTCGTGGAACGACGCCGTCGCCTACTGCGCCTGGGCCGGCGTGCGGTTGCCGACGGAGGCCGAGTGGGAGCGCGCGGCCCGGGGCGGACTCGAGGGCGGGCGCTACCCGTGGGGCGACACGTTGCGACCCGACGGCGAGCACCGCTGCAACATCTGGCAGGGCGAGTTCCCCGTGCGGAACTCGGGGGAGGACGGCTGGGTCGGGACGTCGCCGGTCGGCGCCTACGCCCCCAACGGCTACGGCCTCCACGACGTCTCGGGCAACGTCTGGGAGTGGTGCTCGGACTGGTTCGGGGCCGACCGGTTCGGCGGCGCCGGTCGCACGGCCACCGGCGCCGGCGCCGGCGCCGGTCCGGACCCGAAGCCGATCACCGACCCACAAGGTCCGCGCCACGGCCCCGGCCGCGTCGTGAAGGGCGGCTCGTACCTCTGCCACGCCTCCTACTGCAACCGCTACCGGGTGGCGGCGCGTACCTTCAACACGCCCGACAGCACGACGGGCCACATGGGGTTCCGGGTCGCCCGCTAGCCGCTCAAGGGTCTCCCGGGATGCCGAGCCCGCCGAGGCCGTAAAGCACCGCCGACAGGACCATCAAGAGGCCCGCGCCGTGCCCGACGGTCGTAGCCGAACTGAGCAGGACGCTGGTGCCTGTGGCGAAGCCGAACCCGCACAGCAACAGTGCGCTGATCGAATCGGCGCTCACCGCGCCCACCATGCAGAATGCCAGGCCGATCACGTTGACGAGCATCCCGTACTCGACCGCGGCGTCGCCGCGCCCGCTCTCGCTGACGCCGAGGACCGCGCCGCTGGCCGGATCGACGCGCCACCAGCTGGCGGGCCGGTCGGAGGGCTCGACCGCGGCGGGCGCCACGGCGGCGAAGCCGGCGCGCAGGTCAGCTGCCAGGCTCGCGCGTGCGTCGGCCGACCATGTGGGCAGGGCGGCGTCGACCTCCGAGGGCGAGGCGAGCAGCAGCCACGAGCCGGCGGCGGGGGAGGCCGCCATGCGCTCCGCCGCGTTGCCGTAGGGGAGGCAGTACTCGGCCGTCGCGTCGTCCTCGCAGAGCTGCCGCACGATGAGGGCCTCGGCGTTCGTGTCGGCCACGCCCTGCGCCAAGCGCTCGGCGCGCGCGGTGGCCGCGTCCGAGTAGGACGCCAGGTCGGCCCTCACGATGTCGAGGGCCTGGTGCCGCGCCAGCCCGAGTGCGCCGTTCTCAAGCCACGTGTGGCGCAGGAAGACGTTCGCCTCGGCCTGGTAGAGGGAGGTCGGCTGCGCCTGCTGCCGCTCCAGGACGAGCGCGAGCAGCGCGCTCGGCGCGACGGCGTCCGGTCGCACCGGCGACGCGGCGCCTGCGCCGTCCGCGAACGCTCGCAGGTCGCTCTCGCCTGCCAGCAGCGCCCGCGCCGCCAGGTCGGCGGCGAA
>JBDZVI010000030.1:0-31456 GCA_040255585.1 Deinococcaceae bacterium | reverse complement strand
AACCCCTGACCTCGTGAGTGCGATTCACGCGCGCTCCCAACTGCGCCACAGCCCCGAGAAGCCGGCGGTCCGCAGGCGGACCGGGCAACGGGAAGTGTAAGTGTTGCGCCTCTGAAGTGTCAAACGACCAGCGAACGCGGGGTCGCTCGACGGCTCGCCTCAGGCCGCCCACCGGTCGCGACCCGCCGGTCGCCTGAGCAACGCCGGCCGGAGCGCTATAGGATGTCGGGAGATGGTGCCTGAGCGCGTCAAGCGGCGCAACTTCCTCTTGGGCGTGATCAACGGGATCCTCGTCAACGGTGGCGAGGCTTTCTTGCATTCCGGCCTCGTGATGGCGCCGTTCCTCGCCTCGATAGGCGCGCCTGCAGTCGTCATCGGACTCGTCCCGGCGCTGCGCGTCGGAACCTGGTTCCTGCCACAGCTCCTCGTCGCGAACCGCATCTCGCCCGAGCCGCTCAAGTTGCGCTTCTACCACTTCACGTCGACCGTGCGCACGGTCGCGCTCCTGACCATGACGGCCTCCGTGTTCCTGGTCGGCGGCGGACGCCCTGCCCTGATGACGACGATCCTCCTCGTCATGATCACGATCAACGCCATGGCCGGCGGGATAGGGGGAGTCCCCTTCGCGGACGTCACCGCCAAGATCGTGCCGCACGCGCGCCTTGGCACGTTCTGGGCCCTGCGCAACTCCATCGGCGGCATCCTCGCGCTGGGCGCCGGCTTCGTGCTCCGCGCGGTGCTCGAGTCCGACATCGGCTTCCCTGACAACTTCGGCTTGATCTTCCTACTAGGGACCGTCCTGTCGGGGTTCGCCTACGCCAGCTTCTCGCTGGTCAAGGAGCCGCCGGGCGTTCCTGGGCTGAAACGGCCTCTGGTGGGCATGCTGCGCGAGATCCCGACCCTCTTGCGCGTCGACGTCGGGCTGCGGCGCTTCCTGCGCGTGCGCTTCCTCGGGCTGGCCGCGCTCCTCGCCGAACCGTTCTACGCCGTCTACGCCATCACGTCGCTCGGCGCCCCGGAGAGCGCCATCGGCTTCTACGTCATGGCCGCCACGGCCGCCACCATCATCGGGAACTACGCGTTCAGGCTGCCGGCCGACCGCGGGCGTAACGTCTTCGTCATGCAGGTCGGGTACTTCTCGCTCCTCGCCGCTCCCCTGGCCGCGCTCCTGATCCACGACTGGCGCCTGTATTCGGTCGTGTTCGTGCTCTCGTCGGTCGGCAACGCGGGCGTCGGCATCGCGGCGTGGAACCTGCTGTACGCCATCGCGCCCGTGCACGACCGCTCGCTGTACATCGGCCTCTCCAACACGGTGCTCGCGCTGCCGAGCCTTGCCCCGGTCGCGGCCGGCATCCTCATACCGTTCCTCGGCACGCCGGCGCTCTTGGGGCTGGCAGCGCTCATGGCCGCCATCACGGTCTCGTTCTCCTTCAGGTTCGGGGCGCTACGGGCGGCCGACGCGCGGGCGCTCTCGGCGGCAACGTCTGGCGCGGAAGCCGAGGCTTAGGACACCGCGCTTACAGCCTGACGAACTCGTCGGTGGAGAGCACGAACACGATGGCGCCGCCGACGGGCACCTCCATAGGCTGGCTCGCGAACACGCCCTCGAGCGCGTGGATGGGAGAGCCGGCCGTGACGACCTTGGTCCGCTCCCGGCAGGTGGCGTGGATGATCTCCTTCACCTCGGGAACCTTGTGGTCCTGGACGCCGATGAGGACGGTCGTGTTGCCCTCTCGTAGGAAGCCCCCGGTCGAAGCCAGCTTGGTGGACTGGAAGCCGTTCTCACCCAAGGCTTCCTGGAGACGCGAGGAGTCTGCGTCCTGCACGATGGCAAGGATCAGTTTCATGGTGTGAACATGCTAGCAGACAGGGGCTTAGGTTGGTGAGAGTACAATGACGCCAGGACGGGAAGGTGCGGTTTGAGCGAACGGCGCTTCGTTGTTGAGGTCACTCGCCCGGTGCCCGCCGCCGACGTCGGGGGGATCTCCAAGCGTATCGCTGAGCGCTTGGAGATGGATCCGCAACGCATCCATACCTTGCTCAACGGCCGCAAGGGCCCGGTCACCAAGCCGGTGCTACCCGACAAGGCCGCCGCCATCGCCGAGGTGTTCGCCGAGGCCGGCGTCGCCGTGGAGGTGGTGCCTGCGTCCGACGCCGTCGTCTCCTTCGTGTCGGGGGGAGAGCAGGGCGCCGGCGCTCAGGTGGAGAAGCAGTTCACCCACGATAGCGAGACGCGCTTCGATGCGGATGACGAGCCGGACTTCGGGCCGGAGCCGGAGTTGGAGCTCGAGCCAGAGTTCGAGCCGGAGGAGTACTCGGAGGAGTACCAGGAGGCCCCCTACCCGGAGGAACCCTACCCGGAGACACCCCGCCCGGCCTGGGACACCTCGTCGGCTTGGGCCGTCGAGGACACGGGGAGTTGGAGCGCGCTGCGCCCCGTCGCGACGGAGCGTTCCGCGCGCGATCCGGATCCTGATGGTTCGGAGGACCGGCCCGGGGGTAGGAACGACGCCTGGTCGGCCGAGCCTGAGTACGCGCGGCGGACGACGCCGGGCCGCCCAGGCGCCGGGTGGCCGCTCCCGGAGGGGAGCGCTCCGGAGGCGGCGGATGACGGGGCGGGGGCAGCCGACCCCGAGGAGGAGGCCGACAGGCTCGGACCGAGGAGCCCTGCCAGCGACATCTCCGTGTTCACCACCTCGACCCGCTGGGTCCCGTCGCCGCACGACGGCTATGTTTCCGACGACGTTTCCGACGACGCGCCGGGCGACGAGGGGTACCCTGCGGCCGCCGACCCAGACCGTGGTTGGAGCGGCGGCGGGCCGCCGTCGGCGGGTCGGGGCACCGGCGTCGCTCGCACGTCCAGCAACGCGTACAACGGCGCCCAGTGGATCCAACCCCCCGCGAGGGCAGAAGCTCCCCGCCTGCGCCCGTATCTCGTCTGGAGTCTCATCGCCTCGGTGGCGGTCTTCCTGTTGCTGCAGTACGTGATGGCCGGCCGTATGGACGGGGCGCCCGCGCTCGGTACCTTAGAGCTCGGCATGAACGCCTACCGTAGCGGCGACTTCGGCGCCGCCAGGCGCTCGCTCGAGCCGGAGGCCGAAGCCGGCAACCACCTTGCCCAGTACTACCTCGGCTACATGGCGCAGAACGGCCTCGGGCAGCCATGGAGCAACACCAAGGCTGCCGCGTACTACCGGCGCGCCGCCGATGGGGGCGTGCCGGAAGCCCAACTGGCCCTCGGCGACCTCTACTTACGCGGCATGGGGGTGGAACGCGACGACGTGGCGGGCGCCTCCTGGTACGCGCGAGCGGCGGCGCTTGGCTACCCCCAGGGACAGTACGAGTACGGGAAGCTCCTCCTGCACGGTACCGGCGTCCCTCGCAACCCGGTCGCGGCACTGGCGCAGTTCCGTGCCGCCGCCGCTACCGGCTTGACGGCCGCCGCCGACTACGTCGCGTTCGCCATGGAGGCGCTGCGCGAGGACGACCAATGAACGGCGGGCGGGCGACCGGGCAAGCTAAGCGTCGCCTTCATGCCACTCAACGATTCGTCATCTGAAGCTGCTATCTTGAGCCCGATGAGAGAACGTCAAGCCGTCACACTGCTCGCGTCGGCGCTGTTCGCGCTGCTGCTCGGCGTGGGCTTCGCCCAGAACGCCGCCAACGCCATCCAGTTCCGCAGCGAGATCTACATAGTCAGCCAAGTGACTCTCCAGGACGGCACCAAGGAAGAGCGCTTCACGGCCGCGACCGAGGCCATCCCCGGACAGGTCGTCGAGTACCGCATCTTCGCGACCAACGCCGGTGAGACGACGCTGCCGGCCGGCTCCGTCCAGATCATCGGGCCCATCCAGGCCAACCTGCAGTTCGTCGCGAACTCGGCCACGCCGACCTCGGACCGCGTGCTCACCGAGTACTCGGTCGACGGCAAGACCTTCTCCGCCCCGCCGGTCCTCGTCGGCCCGGAGGACGCGCGCAGGGTGGCGGAGCCGACCGAGTACACGATGATCCGCTGGACCCTGCTCGTCCCCATGGAGCCGGGCCAGGAAGAGCCGTTCTACTACCGCGCCACGCTCGTCAACTGATCTGGATCAGTCGGCCTTGCCGGTGCGCTCCCGGTACTGCAGCTCGTACAGCTTCCGGTAGTACCCCTCCACCTTGAGCAGTTCGAAGTGGTTGCCCTGCTCGATCAGCCTGCCCTTGCGCATGACGAGGATGCGGTCGACGTCCTGGATGGTGGAGAGGCGATGGGCGATGATGATGCTGGTGCGCCCCTGCATGAGCTTCTTGAGGGCGTCCTGGATCAGCTCTTCCGTCTCGGTGTCGACGTTGGCCGTTGCCTCGTCCAGGACCAGGAGGATGTCGGGGTTCTGCACCAGGGCTCGGGCGAACGCGATGAGCTGCTTCTGGCCCGTCGAGAAGCCCGCCCCGCGCTCGAGGACGGGCGTGTCGTAACCCTCGGGCAGGCGCGAGATGAACCCGTGCGCGTTGACGAACCGCGCCGCCTCCTCGACGCGCTCCTGCGGCACGCTGTCGTCGCCAAGGGTGATGTTGCTGCGCACCGTGCCGGAGAACAAGAACGGGTCCTGCAGCACGATGCCGACGTGCTTGCGCAGCTGCACCTGGTCGTACTCGCGGACGTCCTTGCCGTCGATCGTCACGCGCCCCTTCTGCACGTCGTAGAAGCGGCTGACGAGGCTGATGATCGTCGTCTTGCCCGCGCCGGTGTGTCCGACGAACGCCACCGACTCGCCGGGCGCGATGGTGAAGTCGACACCGCGCAACACCCACTCCTCGTCGTCGTACGCGAACCAGACGTCCTCGAACGCCACCTCGCCCCTGAACGAACTCTCGAAGCCGGCCGCGCCTGGCAGGTCGGCGATCTGCTCCGGCGTGTCGAGCAGACCGAAGATGCGCTCGCTCGAGGCCATGGCGGCCTGGATGATGTTGAACTTGTCCGAGAGGTCTTGCAGCGGCCTGAAGAACATGCCGGAGTACTGGATGTATGCCACCAGCGTGCCGATGGTGACGAACGACGCGACGTCGGGCACGAGCTGCGTGCCGGCGTAGTACAGGATCAGCGCGGTCGAGATGGCGCTCGTGATGCCGATGGTCGGGAAGAAGAGGCTGAACCAGCGCACCTGCTCGTTGTTGGCGTCGAGCAGTTGGAGGTTGAGCTCGTCGAAGCGCCGCGCGTTGCGGGCCTCGCGGTTGAAGAGCTGGACGGTCTTCATGCCGCTCAGGTTCTCCGCCAGGTAGGCGTTCGAGCGCGAGGTCCTGAGGCGCACGGAGCGGTAAGCGGTCCGGATGCGGCGCCTGAGCAGGTTCAGGATGAAGAAGAGCGGCGGCATGACCACCAGCGTGATGAGCGCCATGCGCCAGTTGATGGTGAACATGTAGAAGAGCAGTCCGCCCATCAGTCCGACGTCGGCGATCAGCCCAACGACGCCGTCCGTCATCATCTGCTGGATGGCGTCCACGTCGCTGGTGATGCGCGTGATCAGGCGCCCGACCGGGGTGCGATCGAAGAAGCCCATGTGCAGCCGCTGGATCTTGGCGAACATCTCGCGCCGCATGTCGTAGACGATGCGCTGCCCCAGCCACGACACGAGGTAGGTGTAGCCGAACCTGATGCCGAAGCTCAGCAGCCTGAGGGCCAGGTAGATGGCGACGATCACCGTGAGGCCGCGCAGGCGGCCGTCGATGTCGAGGCTGGCGAACGGCTCCGCCGTCCCGATGATGTAGTCGTCGAGCGCGCGCGCGAGCAGGGTGGGGAAGACCGGCGTCAGGGCGCTGCTGAGCAGCAGGAGCCCGACGCCGAAGGAGAGCTGGAGACGGTACGGCCTGAGGTAGCCGAGGAGCCGCACCATGATGCCCTGGTCGTAGGCCTTCTCGAACTCCTCGCCGTCCTCGTCTCGCACGCTCTCGGCGCGCATGGCGCGGCGCCTCTCGCGGTCGCGCGGGCGGTAGGCGGCCTTCGCCTCCTCGACGGAGTAGTCGGGCAGGTCGGTATCCAGCAGGTCGGGCGGGCGGCGGGCGGCGCCGGCCGCGGCACGGTTCGCAGCGCTGGTCAAGAGCCCGCGCTGACCTTCCTCAGCGGCGCGGCGCGCGGCCTCGGCTCCCTTGGCATCCTCCGATGCGCCTGCCATCACGCCACCTCCAGGTCGGATTCGAGTTGCTGCCTACGGTCCATGTCGGCGTACCAACCGCCCAAGGCGATGAGCTCGTCGTGCGTGCCCTCTTCTACGACCCGGCCGTTGTCGAGCACGAGCACGCGGTGCGCGTTCTGGAACGCGCTGATGCGGTGGGCGACGATAACGGTCGTACGACCCCGCTGGACATCGGCCAGCCCCTCGAGGATGCGGGCCTCGGTCTGCGTGTCGACGGCCGAGAGGGCGTCGTCGAAGATGAGGATGGACGGCTCGCGCACCAGTGCGCGGGCGATGGCCGTACGCTGTCGCTGGCCACCGGAGAGCGTGACCCCGCGCTCGCCGAGACGCGTGTCGAAGCCGCTGGGGAACTCCTGCACGTCGCCGGCCAACTGCGCGATCTCGGCGGCGCGCAGGACGCGCGGCGCGAGGACCTCGGCGGGGGCCTCCGGCAGGCCGTACGCAATGTTATCGGCGATGCTGTCGGAGAAGAGGAACGGCTCCTGCGGCACGAGGCCGATGAACCGCCTGAGGACCTCGACGGGGAAGCGCTTGTTGTCGATGCCGTCGATGAGGATCTGACCCTCGTCCGGGTCGATGACGCGCGCGATCAGGTTCACTATCAGCGTCTTGCCAGAGCCCGTGCGACCCGTGATGCCCACGGCCTCGCCAGCCTCGATGACGAAGCTGACGTGGTCCAGCGCCTTGACCCCGCCGTATGCCACGCTCACGTCCTTGAACTCAATGCGCCCAACGACCGTTCGGAGGCCGTAGTCGGTCTCCGGCCCGTCGGCGACTTCAGGTACCTGGGTGAGGATCTCCTTCAGGCGCCCCCACGACGTGGTGCCGCGCTGGAGGAGGCTGCCGATCCAACCGAGCGAGATCATGGGCCACTGGATGCCCTCGTAAAGGAAGACGAAGCTCGAGAACTCGCCGACGGTCAGGTCCCCACCGATGCCGAGGACCAACCGCCCGCCCACCAGCAAGAGGAGCGACATGGTGAGTCCGAAGAGGAACTCCATCATGGGGAAGAGCGGCCCGTCCACGCGAACGAGCGCCAGGTTGCGCTTCACGAACTCGTTGTTGAGGCGACCGAACGTGTCTACCTCGCGTTGCTCGATGCCGAAGCCCTTGACGACACGGATGCCGGAGAAGTTCTCCTGGGCCATGGCGGAGACGTTGGAGAACTGCTCCTGGACGTACTGGTAGCGGCGGTGGACGACGCGCAGGATGAGGTAGAAGGCCAGCGAGGTGAGCGGGGCGGTGGCGAGCGTTATCAGGGAGAGTTGAACGCTCAGGTTGAACATCCGGTAGAACGTGAAGGCGAACAGGAAGAGAGTGTTGAGCCCCTGGAACACGGCGACGCCGGCGAGCATGCGGACGGCCCCGAGATCGGCCGTGAGGCGGGCCATGAGGTCGCCGACGCGCGTGCGGTCGAAGTAGCCTCCGTCCAGCCTCGTGAAGTGCTTGAAGATATCGTGCCGGACGTCGAACTGGACTTCCCAGCTCGTGTACATGAATATGCGCCTGACGAAAACCATCGCCAGCCCGGCCGCCACGGCCACGCCCAAGAGGGCCAGGGCATAGAGCCATAGCCGGTCCATCGTCATACTCCGGTTCCTGAACTCGTCGATGGCCCGCCCGGGGATTATGGGGGTCAGGGTAGAGAAGAAGCCGTTGGTAACGATAAGCCCCATGCCAAGCACGAGCTTGAGGCGGTGCCTCCTGACGTACGGCAGCAGGTCTCTCAATGTCTTGAGCACATGACTCCTCGGTCCCCCTGACGCGCGGCCGACGACCGCCCCCGCTGCAGCGCATGGAGGCGGTCGTCAGGCGAACACTTCGTTCTCGACGCCCGCTCGGTTCACATTCATAGGTGGACGCCGAAATTACCGGCGGCGACTATAACCGCCAGGTAGAAAAATCATGGTACCAGTAACGGCTCGCCGTAGGGAACCCCGCCGAGCAACAGCTCGAACCGGACCGGTCCGACGAAAGTCGAGCGCCACTCGCCTCGCAGGATGTCGCCGCCGCGCACGGAGGCCCGGCTGACGAGGATGCGGCGCCCCTCGAGGTCGGAGGCCCACACCTCGGCTTGCAGCAAGCCGATGCCCGGCTGGATGGCCCAGGCGTACTCGACCGTGCGCGGTTCCGGCCCGCGCACGACGGCGTATACGCCGCTCGTGGAGAGCCGCACCGGGTGGGCGTTGACAGTGATCACCAGGGTGCGCGCCGCCCCGGCCGGCCCCCCCGGCACAGGGTCCTGGGCGACCACACCCTCGGGCAACCCCGGGTTGCCGAGCACGCGAACTTCCAGGTCCCACCCGCTCGCTACCTCGCGCGCGGCCGCCAGGTCGAGGCCGACGACGTCGGGCGCCCCGCCCGTCTGCGCAGGGCCGGCGGGCTCGCCGGCCTGGACGACGAGGCGCAGGACCGCCGTGTCGCGCGCCACCGGCACGTAGGGTGCGAGAGACTGCTCCAACACCTGGCCGTTGGCACCGGCCGTCGCAAGTAGCTCATCGACCACTACCCGATCCTCGCTGATCCCGGCCAGGCGCGCCAACGTCTTGGCCTCGTCGAGGTCGAGGCCGACGAGGTTGGGGACGAAGGTCTGCGGGACACGGGGCCCGACGCTCACCAGCACGGAGACGGCCGTGTCGTTCGCCACCCGGTTGCCGGCGTCGATGTCTTGCGCGAGCACGGTGCCTGCCGGGCTCGGAGCGTGGATGTGGGCGGCGTCCCCGAGCCGCAGGCCCGCGGCCTCGAGCGCGGCGCGCGCGCCCTCCGGGTAACTCAGGCCCAGGAGCGAGGGCGTTTCCGTAGGCGCCAGCTCCCCAGAGGGGAGGGCATAGCGCATGAGCACCGTGCGGCCCGGTCTGAGGGCCGAGCCGGTCGGCGGGTCGATGGCGAGGACCGTGCCGGGGGGCTCAGAGGACGTGAGCGGCGTCGCGTCGACCACGAGGCCGAGCTGCACGAGCTGCTGCGCCGCGAGGGTGGCGTCGGCGCCGATCACCTCGGGTACGGTAACGACGGCGTCGACGGCGGCCAGCTTGACGGCCACGAGGGCCGCCACTACGGCCACGAGGGTAAGCAGGCCTGCGACGCCCCAGGAGAGCGTCCGTTCGGGTAGCCGCTCGAGCAGTTCCGCCGCTCGTCGGCCGAGCGACTGCTGATGGCGGAGCGGTCGGGCCGCGAGCGGCCCGGCGAGATCGGTGTTAGCGGACGCACCGCGCGCCGCGCCGGAGCCATGCGGTCCGACCGCGTCGGAAGACCCGGCCGGGCCGTAAGACGCGGGCGGGTCGGAAGCCAGGGTGGGCTCCCGACCCACGTGAGGTCCTTGCGGCTGGGGCGCCCGCCGGGGCGCTCCGAAGGGCAATCCGTATAGGAGCGTGCGGGGTTGGCGTGCGTGCTGACGCCGCATGTCGCAGCTCTCCAAGGCGTAACCGGCGCGCTGCAGCAACTCGCGCAGCTCCGTCGCGGCGCCGTTGCCGGCCGCCGGGGAGACGGCGGCCGAGTCGGCCGGCGGCCTCTCCCAGGCCACGTAATGGGCGCCTGGGCGCGCTATCACATCGTGGACGGCCGCCAACCCGGCGGCCTTGAGGCGCCGCAACAAGCGCCGATAGGCCTCGAACTCCGGCTCGCGCTCCGGCTTCAGATCGAACCATTCGATGCGCAGCGGCGTGCCGTCGGGCGCCGTGGCCTCGAACTCCGTGCGCCAGGAGTCGAGCGCGCGTTGCGCTATGACCTCGTACCTGCCGTCGAGTAACGACATTCAAGCCCCCGCCGTACGCGTCGGCCTAACGCTCGTCGGCATGGCGCCGCAAGCGCCGGGTCAGTCCCCGGACTCGCCGGCCGGTCGCGCCTCTGGCCGCGGCTCGAGCGGCGGTCTGCCGCCCTCGGCCGCCTTGCGGCGGTGCTCCTCCTCGGCCGCCCTGCGCTCGCGCTCCTCGGCCGCCTGCGCGCGTCGGTCGTTCTCGGTGGCCGTGTCGACGATCCAGTCGGCGACCTCGGCGGCGGTCTTGCCCTCCTGGGCGAGGTCGAACGCCCGGTGGATGAGCTTGCCATCGAGGGTCTCGCGCTTGAGGAGCGCCGTGGCGACCGCCTCGACCATGACCCAGTTGTTCGCGATCACGGCCTCGCTCTCGCGGTAGGCGGCCTCGAGGATGCTGGAGACCTCCTCCTCGAGCTGACGCGCCGTCTCTTCGGAGAAGTCCTTGCGCCGGCTGATCTCGCCGCCAAGGAAGATCGGTCCCTGGTCGGAGCCCCATGCGACGTACTCCTGCGAGCCCATGCCGAGGTCGAGGACCATCTGCTTCGCCATCTCGGTCGCCTGCTTGAGGTCGTTGCTGGCGCCAGACGAGATGGTGCCCGTGACGCGCTTCTCGGCTTGCCGGCCGGCGAACGCGACCGCGAGCTGCGCCTTGAAACGCTCGACGTTGTAGAACATCTCTTCCTTGGCCAACGGCGCCATGAAGCCGCCGGCCCCGCCGCGCGGCATGATCGTCACCTTGCGGATGTCGCCAAGTTCGGGGTGGGCGGCGTGCGCGACGGCGTGGCCGGCCTCGTGGTAGGCGAGCATGCGCCGCTCCTCCTCGGTCGGCACCAGGCTGCCGCGCCGGAGGCCGAGCGTGATCCTGTCCAGCGCCTCGTTGAAGTCGGCCCACGTGATGATCTGCTTGTTGTTGCGGGCGGCGATAAGGGCGGCCTCGTTCGTGAGGTTCTCGAGGTCGGCGCCGGAGAACGCCGGGGTGGCCTCCGCGAGTCGGCGCAAGCTCACATCGTCGGTGACGGGCTTGTTGCGCACGTGAACCTTGAGGATCTCCTCGCGCTCGGTCATGGTCGGCAGTCCGATGGTCACCTGCCGGTCGAAGCGGCCCGGGCGCAGGAGCGCGGGGTCCAGGATGTCGGGCCGGTTGGTGGCCGCGATGATGATGACGGACGTGTCCTTCTCGAAACCGTCCATCTCGCTGAGGATCTGGTTGAGCGTCTGCTCGCGCTCGTCGTGTCCGCCGCCGATGCCCGCGCCGCGGCGGCGGCCGATGGAGTCGAGCTCGTCGATGAAGATGATGGACGGGGCGGACTTGCGCGCCTCCTCGAAGAGGCTGCGCACCCGGCTGGCGCCCACACCGACGAACATCTCCATGAACTCGGAGGCCGACACGGTGAGGAACGGCACGCCGGCCTCGCCGGCCACCGCGCGCGCGAGGAGCGTCTTGCCGGTACCCGGGGGGCCCACCAGGAGCACGCCCTTGGGGATCTCGGCGCCGATACGCAGGTACTTCTGGGGCGTCTTCAGGAAGTCGACGACCTCGATCAGCTCCTGCTTCGCCTCCTTGTGGCCAGCCACGTCGTTGAAGGTCGTCGTGACCTTGTTCTCGCGCCCGAACGTCTTGGCGCGCGACTGCCCGAACTGCATCACCTGGTTCGGCCCGCCCTGGGCGCGCATGAAGATGAACCAGAAGAAGACGACGAGCAGCACGACGGGCAGGAAGGAACCGAGCAACAGCCCCAGCCACTGCGGCGGGTTGCGGATCGTCACGCTGCCGACGTCGTTGCGCAGCTCCGTGAGGAGGCTGTCGGTGAGGATCGTCGTGGTGCGGAAGCTACGGATGGTCTGGGGCTCGCCGTTGACGAGCACTTGCGACTCGCTGACGAGCTCGCCGCTGATCACGCCGCTGTTACGGTCGATGACGACCGATGCCACCTTGCCCTGATCGACGAGGCCGGTGAACGTCGAGTAGTTGATCTCCCGGCTACCCGAGCCGGAGTTGAGCTGGTTGAACACGAAGATGCCGAGTATCAGCAGCATCACGACCAGCCAGGGGTTGAACGAGCGTCTCAACTGATTCCTCCAAGGCCCGGGCTCCGCTCCGGCCACACGCGGTTATGGCAAGCGGCGGTCGTGGGGTGCCGCGAACCGATACGTAAAGCGTAGCACCGCACCATGAGCCGGCACTGTACTGGGGAGTCCTTAACTAAGCGGAACCTTAACGTTCCGCCGGCCGGCTTCTCGTGCGACCCGCCCGCCGGCTTCGCGTGCGACGACCTGTGCCCGGCGCGCGAGCGAGGGCGGCACGGTTCAGCTGAACTTGTACCCCTTCGGGACGCAGACCAGCCCGCTGTCGGTGACCACCAGACCGCGCGCCCGGTCGGCCTCCGGGTCCACGCCGACCGTCACGCCGTCCGGGACGGTGACGTTCTTGTCGAGGATGGCGTTGACGACGCGCGCGTGGCGTCCGACGGTGACGTTGTCGAAGAGCACGGAGTTCTCGACCGTGGCGTAGGAGTTGACGCGCACCCTGCGGAAGACGACGCTATGGCGCACCGTTGCCCCTGAGATGATGACGCCGCCGGCCACCAGGGAGTTGAAAGCCTGGCCGCGCCGCCCCTCCTCCTCGTGGACGAACTTGGCGGGCGCCGAGTACTCGGCCGACGTGCGCAGGGGCCACTCCTCGTTGTAGAGGTCGAACTCGGGCTTGACGGCCACGAGGTCCATGTTCGCCTCCCAGTAGCTGTCGAGCGTGCCGACGTCGCGCCAGTACGTGTTGGGGCCGACCTGGCCGGGGATCGGGTTGCGAGCGAAGTCGTACGCGAACATCCGCTTGCCTTCCTGCAGGGCCCGCGGGAGCACGTCCTTGCCGAAGTCGTGCTCGGAGTCGCGGCGGCCGACGTCGTCCTTGAGCATCTCGATGAGCGTGGAGACGGTGAAGACGTAGTTGCCCATGCTGGCGAGGCAGTGCGTCGGTCGGCCCGGGATGGCCTTGGGCGCGGCCGGCTTCTCCTGGAACTCCGTTATGCGCCAGTCGTTGTCCACCTGCAGCACGCCGAAGCGCTTGCCGTCCTCGACGGGCGTCGGGTAGGCGGCGATGGTCACGTCGGCCTGGTTGTCGAGGTGGTACTCGATCATGTGGCTGATGTCCATCTTGTAGATGTGGTCGCCGGAGAAGATCGCGACGAGGTCGGCGCGGTTGTTGCCTAGGAGGTGAAGGTTCTGGTAGATGGCGTCGGCGGTGCCCCGGTACCACTCGGCGCCCAGCTCCTCGTACAGGTACATCTGCGCCGGCGCGAGCGTGATGAAGTGGTCGTCGAGGAACGTGCCGAAGCGCCAGTGCCGCTGGATGTGCTCCGTCAGGGACTGGGCCTTGAACTGGGTGAGGATGTACATGCCGTAGACGCCCGAGTTGATCATGTTGTTGAGGGCGAAGTCGATGATCCGGTACTTGGAGCCGAACGGCACGGCGGGCTTCGTGCGCTGCAGCGTGAGCGGGTGCAGGCGCGAGCCCTTGCCGCCAGCCAACACCATGCCTATGACCTTGACGTTGCGGGTGAGCATGTGGCCTCCATGGGACCAAGACCCGACCACGGCGTCTTGCCCGGATCGGCTACCACCGCCGATCGTCCGTGTAAGTGCTAAGCATGATAGCGCCCCCGCGGACGCGGTAGCGTGGCCCTATGGCGGCGTTGGCCCCAACCCTGTTCGACCACGACCTGGCCTCCCTGCCGTTGCCGGAGGGCGAGCCCGCGTTCCGTCGCAGGCAGGTCGCCAACTGGCTCTACCGGCGTGGGGTGACGGACGCCGCCCAGATGACCGACCTTCCCGCGCCCTTGCGTGCGTGGCTGGCGGCCGAGCAGGCGGCCATGCCGTTCGTCGCCTCCAGGCGCTTCCCCTCGGACGACGGCTCGGTGCGCTACCTCTTCACCTTGCGCGACGGCAAGCAGACTGAAGCCGTGTACATGCCGTACGCCGGACGGCGCACCGTATGTCTCAGCTCCATGGTCGGGTGCCCGGCCGGCTGCGCGTTCTGCGCCACCGGCGCGCTCGGCTTCGGGCGCAACCTCACGCGCGGCGAGATCGTCGGTCAGCTGGTTGAGGTGGCGCGCCAGGAGGGCCTGGAGCCGACCGAGATCCGCAACGTCGTCCTCATGGGCATGGGCGAGGCGCTGCTCAACTACGACAACGCCATCGGCGCCATCCGTACCTTCATAGACCCTGACGGCCTCGACATGTCGCCGCGCCGCATAACGCTGTCGACGGTCGGGCTACCCAGCCGCATGCGGAGGCTCGCGTCGGAAGGGTTGCCGCTCGTGCTCGCGGTCAGCCTCCACGCGCCCGACCAGGAGACGCGGCAGCGGATAATCCCGACGGCCCTGGCCAACTCGGTGACCGACATCGTCGCCGCTATGCACGACTGGCAACGGGCCACCTCCCGCCGAGTGACCATCGAGTACACGATGCTGGAAGGCGTCAACGACCATCCGTGGCAGGCGGACATGCTCGCGGAGCTGCTCGTCGGCCTCACGAGTCATGTGAACCTCATCCCGTTCAACCCCTGGACCGGCTCGGGTTTCAGCGGCACGCAGCGGCCGCGCCTTGCGCAGTTCCAGCGCCGTCTCGAGGCCCGCGGCGTGGGCGTGTCGGTGCGGTTCAGTCGTGGCCGCGACGCCGGAGCGGCGTGCGGCCAACTCGCACTGCAAGGCGCCGAGGCCGCGAGCGTCGCCGACTCCGGCCCGGTGCTGAGCATGGCAGACCCCGGCCTGGCGGCGAGCGACGCGTGAGCCCCCCGGGCGCCCCACCTGTCGGGGCGCTTGGCACGAAGCGCGACGCCGTCTGCGCCGACCGCCCTTGCGGCTTGGCGGCGTTCGCGCCGCCGCGTCAGGCAGGTGGACGATTTCACAAGCGCGCAAGATGGCAGCGTATAAGCTTGCCCCTGACTAACGTTTGGCACGCGAGTTAGCGACCTGGGAGGCTGGGATGGAAAGAGGAACCCGCAGGGGGGGCGGCCGCGCGGTACTGGTCGCAGTGGCCGCGTTGCTCCTGCTTTCGCCGGCGTGGGCACAGTCCGTCTCCGAGTTGCGTGCCGAGGTCAACTCCGACCCGGGGAGCGTGAGCGCTTGGGTGGCGCTCGGCAACGCTTATTACGGTCAGGGAGAGTTCGCCCTCGCCAAGGAGAGCTACCTGGAGGCCATCGCCCTCGACTACACGTCCGGCGACGCCCACTACGGCCTCGGTCTGGCGGAGTTCTCGCGCGGCGACTACCAGGCCGCGCTCTTCGAGTTCACGGAGGTCACGCGCCTCTACCCCGAGCGTTTCGACGGTCAGTTCAACCGCGCCGTCACGCTCGCCCGCCTGCGGCGTCCCGCCGAGGCGGCCACGGCGTTCCGCGAGGCCATCGCCCAGGCCGAGCCAGAGGCGAGCATGGACGACCGCGTGCAGGCCCAACTGGGTCTCGCCGCCCAGCTGGAACTGAGCGAAGACTGGTCGGGCGCCGCGGCGGCGTACGCCGCCGCCCTGGAGCTCCAGCCCGGAACCCCGGCGTACATCCTCAGGCGCGGCCAGGCCCTCTACCGGGCCGGGCGCGGCCTCGAGGCGTTGCCCGAACTGACGGCGCTCGAGGCGCAGAGCAGCGACTACCGCGTCAGCGCCCTCATCTCCGACATCTACGTCGCCCAGGGGCAGATCGACTACGCCCTATGGTCGCTAGAGCGCGCGCTGCAGAAGGCGGAGCGGGCCGAGGACAAGCCCGCCCAGGCGAGCACGCTCGTCAAGCTCGGCACCCTGCAACGCGGCCTCGGCCGCGACGAGCAGGCCCACGACTCCTTCGAGCGCGCCGCCCTCGTCTACCCGGCGTCGTGGGAGGCGCAGTACAACCTCGGTATCGCCAACCTGGAGGGCGGGCAGACCCGAGACGCGGTGCGTGCCCTCCAAGACGCGCAACGCCTCGACGGCAACCGCGCCGAGGTCTACTTGGCGCTTGCCACCGCGCACGACCAACTCTCCAACAGCGCCGAGGCCCTCAGCAACGCCCGTGAGGCCATCGCGCGCCTGTCCGACCCGAAGCTCGTGCTCGACGCGCGCCTCATCGCGGGCAGGGCCATGTACCGTCTCGGCGACTACCTGGGTGCCCAGGCCGAGCTCCAGGCCGTGCTCGAGGACCGCCCGAACGACGCCCAGGTACAGCTCTGGTACGGGCTCGCCGCCTACCAGCTCGGCGACTACACTCAGGCCGTGCGCAACTTCGAGCGCGCCGTGCAGCTGGATCCGAGCAGCCTGGTGGCGCGCGTCAACCTCGGAGCCGGTTACCTCGCGGCCCGTCGGTACGAGGACGCCGAGAAGGTGTACCAGCTCCTGGTCGGCCAGAACCCGAACGACAGCGAGAGCCTCTACAACCTCGGTTGGGCCTTGTACTCGCAGGACCGGCGCGGCTCGGCCCGCGACGCGTGGGTCTCCTCGTGCCAGCAGGGCTACCAGCCGGCTTGCACCGCCATCAGCAGCTACCTGTGAGGCGGATTCATCGGTGAGGCGGGTCGGTAGCGAAGCCGCGGCACGCGGCCGCTAGCGACCCAAGGGAACTCTAGGCAGCGCCACCGCGCTGAACGACGAAGGTACAATGACGCTATGGATTGGCTTCGACGCAACTGGCCCGATCTCCTGATAGGCGTGGCCCTGGTGGCCGTCATCGCCGGCATCATCGCAACGTTGATATCCGGAGGGTCGTTCTTCCCGATCGGGCCGGGCAACCGCAACGCGGGCGGAGCCACGACCACGCAGAGTTCCGGCACGACGCCCGGAACGTCCGGCACCACGGTGACGCCGACCACTCCGTCCGGAGCGACCGCTGCATCTGGAGCGACCGCTCCATCCGATGCGACGTCGACCACGGGCCAGACGGAGTCCGGACAGACCGCCGGCTTGGCCGGTACCGAGGGCGCTGGCGCCACCAGCGCCGGCGCGTCCACCGCCGGTGCGTCCACCACCACTGGGGCGGACACGTCAGCCACCCAGGTCCAGGGCGGTACCACGACAGAGCCGGCAGGCACCCAAGGCGGAGGGGCCATCGCCGTCCTCCCGCCGGGTGGTCAGACCGCGCAGACGACCACGACCACCACGCCAGCTACCAGCTCGGGCGCGACCGCCGCCACGACGCAGACGCAAGGTGCCGCCACGGCGACCCAGCCGGCGAGCACGCCCTCCGGCGCCGGCACCGCGCCGGCCAACGCCGCCGCGACGGCGACGACGGGCGAGAGCTCCTACCGCGTGGCCGTCGGCGCGTTCGGCAACCCCGACAACGCCCAGCGCCTCGCCAACACGTTCCAGGCGGCCGGCTACCCCGTACTCCTCGGCACCCAGGGCAACCTCACCATCGTCCTCGTCGGTCCTTACGACACCGAGGCGCAGGCGCGCTCGGTCGCCGACCGTGTCAAGGCGGGCAACTTCGGCGTCACCGACGCCACGGTGTACCGATACGACCCCGAGGGTGCGGGTGGTACGACGGCGGCGACTACGCCAGCCACTCAGACGGCGCAGACGACGACCGCCCCTACCACCCCGCAGTCGGACGCGGCCGCCGCCGCGCCCGCGCAGGCCGCCGCCACGTCCGCTACGGCCAAGTACCTGCAGGTAGGAGCCTACGGGAGCCGTCAGAGCGCTCTGCCACAGATCGAGCGCCTGCAAGGGCTCGGCTTCCAGGTCACGGAGCGCACAGAGGGAACCCTCCTCAAGCTCCTCGTCGGCCCGTACGAAGGTGCCGCCCTGAACGAAGCCAAGGCGCGCCTAGACGCGGCCGGCATCGAGAGCTTCGCTCGTTGATGCAACACGACCTGCCGTCTGTGACGGTCAGTCGCTTGGTCAGCTACCTGCGGATCCTCGCCGACATGGAGGCCGAGGGCGTCGCTTACGTCACTTCCGAGCGCCTGGGCGGCGCCTCGCAGGTCTCCGCCCACCAGGTGCGCAAGGACCTCCTTCTCACCAGGGTCACGTCCGGCACGCGGGGCCGCGGCTACACGGTCGCCATCCTGCGACGGGAGCTCAGCAGCACGCTCGGGCTGACCCGCTCGTGGCGCGTCGCCATCGTCGGCATGGGTCGCCTCGGGCAGGCGCTGGCCGATTACCCGGACTTCAGCGGCTTCAACTTCAGCCTCCTTTGCGGCTTCGACAAGGACCCCGCCAAGGTGGGCAGGACCGTTGGCTCCCTCCCCGTGTACGGCACGGACGAGCTCACGGCGCGCGCCCGCGAGCTGGCGCTCGACATCGCGTTCCTCACCGTTCCAGTCGGGAGCGCCCAGGCCGCGACGGACCTCATCGCCGCGGCCGGCATACGCGGCATCCTCAACTTCGTGCCCACGGTACTGACGGTGCCGGAGAGCGTGCGCGTGGAGCCCGTCGACTTCCTGGCTGGCCTCAAACGCCTCGCCTTCTACCTGCAGCCTCACGCCGCGGTGGCGGCCGCGGCCGGCTGACCGCGAAGCGTCCCTTGTGACGTTTGGCACTAGGGCCGCATATACTGACCCCGTGCTGGACCTCGTCGTAGGCGACCTGGAACGTTTCGAAAGGCGCCTGGCCGACGAGTTGCGCTCCGACGTCGCCTTCATCGAAGCCATCGGCGCCGACCTCGTGACGGCGGGCGGCAAGCGGCTCAGACCCGCGGTCGCCTTCCTCACCGGCAGGCTCCTCCGCTCGGAATCGGAGGCCGCCATGCATGTGGCGCTCGCGGTCGAGCTCCTGCACTCGGCCTCCCTGCTGCACGACGACCTGATAGACGACGCTGACACGCGCCGCGGCACGGAAGCCGCCTTCCGGCGCTACGGCAACGTCGTCAGCGTCATGTCTGGCGATTTCATGCTTGCCAGGGTGTTGCGGCTCCTGGCCGCCACCGGCAGCGCCGCTTTCACCGACCTGATGGCCGGCACCGCCGCGGCCATCTGCGAGGCCGAGGTCCTGCAGTTCCAGGTGGCGACGTTGCAGGAGTACTCGTGGGCGAACTACGGCCGCATCATCGACGGCAAGACCGCGGTCCTGCTAGCCGCGGCGGCGCAGGGCGTCGGGCTCCTCGCCGGGACCGACGAGGGCGGACTCGCAGCGCTCGGACGCTTCGGCATGGCCTACGGCCGCGCTTTCCAGCTCCGCGACGACTACCTTGATCTCCTCGGCGACCCGGCCAAGCTCGGCAAGCCCGTGGGCGGCGACCTGCGCGAAGGCAAGGCGACGCACACGGTGCTGGAGCTGCTGCTGGAGCACGAGTCGGAGGAGGCCCGCGCCATCCTGGCGCGCCGCGCCTCCCGGGAGGGCGACGTCGAGCGCATGGCCGAGCTGGCGATCCGGTCGGGCGCCAGCGAGGCTACGCGACGTGAGATAGCCGCGAAGGTCGCCGAGGCGCGCGCCGCGCTCGAGGCTTTCCCTGCCTCGCCCGAGCGCTCGGCGCTCGCCGAGCTGGCGGGACGAGAAGGGGCGAGGGTCAGCTGAGGTCCCCGTTTGGCCGGGCCTGCCGCGCGCATGGCGGGCGGTGGCCGGGGCGGCGGACGTTCACGCGCTAGACTGCAACGATATGTCAGAGCTAGATACCGACCAGGTGATGCGCTTCTTCTTGGATCATCCGGAGCGCCCCTGGCACGTTCAGGACATCCAACGGCGTTTCAAGGTCGAGGACCGCGCCGCCTTGCGCCACCTCCTCGCGGAACTCGCGGACGGCGGCCGCCTGATCCGCACCAGGCGCAGGACGTACGGTCTGCCTCAAGAGATGAACATGGTGCTCGGCCGACTCCAGGTGGCGTCGGGCGGGTACGGCTTCGTCATCCCCGACGCGGGCGGCAAGGACCTCTACGTCCCTGCCGACAGGTTGGGCGGCGCGTGGGACACGGACCGCGTGATGGCGCGCCCGAACCCGATGAAGAGCGACGACGGACGCCCGTCCGGCGAGGTCGTCCGGATCATCGAGCGCGGCTACCAGCGGGTCGTCGGCACGCTCGAGTACGCGCGCGGCTACGCCATCCTGCGCCCGGACTCCGTCCGGCTGCGGGAGCGCGTGCTCCTCACGCCGGAGTCCGTCGGGAAGCTCGCGGGCGGCTCGCGCATCGTGGCGCGCATGGTGTGGCCGGAGGAGTCGGGGGAGCGCGAGCCCTTCGGCGAGGTCGTCGAGTTCCTCGGTGCGGAGGACGACCCGGAAGTAGAGACCCGCGCCGTCATCGTCAAGTACGACCTCAAGGCTGAGTTCGACCAGGACACGATGAAGGAGGCCGCCGCCGTCCCCGACGAGGTGACGGACGAGATGATGGCGGGGCGCACCGACTGTCGGGACGTCACCACGGTGACGATCGACGGCGAAGATGCGAAAGATTACGACGACGCCATCAGCATCGAGCGCATCGGGGCGGGCAAGGACGGCAACCTGCGCGTCGGCATCCACATCGCCGACGTCAGCTACTACGTGGCCGAGGGTACGAGCCTCGACAAGGAGGCGAAGGAGCGCGCCACGTCCGTCTACCTTCCTGGTCGCGTGCTCCCGATGCTGCCGGAGGAGCTCTCCAACGGCATCTGCTCGCTCGACGAGGCCAAGGCCCGCCTCGCCCTCTCCCTGTTCGTCGACGTGTCCAGAACGGGCGAGGTGCTGTCGTTCGAGTTCAAGGAGACGGTCATCCGCTCCGACGCGCGCCTGACCTATAGGCAGGTGCAGGAGTTCGCCGACGGCGGGCGCATGCCGGAGGGGCGCCGCAGGTTGGAGCGCGACCTCAAGGTCCTGCTCAACCTGACCCAGGAGCTCCGCAAGGCTCGCATCGGCGCGGGGGCGCTCGACTTCAACTTCACCGAGGCGCGCGTGGAGGTCGACGACCAGGGCGCCCTGCACGTCACGCCCGTGCGCAGCAACTCGGCCAGGCAGCTAGTCGAGGAGATGATGCTGCTCGCCAACCGTCTCGTCGCCAGCGAACTGAGCCGCCGCGACGTCCCGGCGCTCTTCAGGGTGCACGAGGACCCGAGCACGGACAAGATCCAGGCCCTCCAGAAGGCGCTGGCCAAGCTCGGTTACGTCCTCGACCTGCACCACGCCGAGCCGCAGGACCTGCAGGCCATCCTCAGGCAGGCGGCGGGCAAGCCCGAGGCGCAGCTCGTCAACACGCTCCTCCTGCGCAGCCTCAAGCAGGCCCGCTACTCGAGCGAGGACCTGGGTCACTTCGGGTTGGCGTTCGAGAGCTACCTCCACTTCACCAGTCCTATCCGGCGCTATCCCGACCTGGTCGTGCACCGCGTCGTGCGCGCCCTGTTGCAGCACCGGCTCTCGCCCACGCTCAAGGAGCGCATGAAGACGGACTTCCCGGCCTTGGCGGAGCACGCCAGCGAGCGCGAGCGCGTGGCCGAGGAGGCGGAACGCGACCTCACCCGCTACTTCCACTCGCGCTGGGCGAAGGAGCACGTTGGCGAGAAGTTCACGGGCTTCGTCGTCGGGGTCACGAACTTCGGCGTCTTCGTCGAGCTTCCCAACGCCGTCGAGGGCCTCATGCACGTCAGCCACCTGGTGGACGACTACTACCTCTACATCGAGGACCAGCTCATGCTCATGGGCAAGCACACGCGCAAGCGCTACCGCATGGGCGACAGGGTGGAGGTCAAGATCCTCGCGGCCAACCCGACGCAACGCCAGATAGACCTGCTGCCTGCCGACCTGCCGATGCCGGAGGTCGAGGAGGAGAAGCAGGCCGACACCCGCCCGCCCGGCAAGCTCAAGACGCCGCAGCAGGGCGCGGCCGAAGGGGTGGTCGCCACGTCCGGGTCTACCAAGAGCGCTTCCGCCAAGGGTGCGCCAGCGAAGAACGGGTCCGCCAAGGGCGGGTCGGCCGACGGCGGGTCGGCCGGGAGCGGGCCCGCAAAGGGTGCTCGTTCGGACGGACGGGGCGCGCCAGCCGGCAGGAAGGGCGGCGGGGCCGCGTCGCGTACCTCCTCGCAGGCACCAGCGGCCGAGCCTGCCGCCACGCCTGCGCCAGAACCGGCCGCAGCGGCGCCCGCGCCGGGACCGTCGCCCGAGGCGCAACGCAAGGTGAAGAAGCGCAAGGTCCTGCGCTTCGGCTGAAGAAGCGGCGGGTCGGGAGTGAAGGTCGGGCGTGGGGGCGCTGAGTGAAGGAACTCACTTGGGTCTGGTAGACTTCGCCAACCGACCGGCTGGCGCCAGGACCTTCGGATCAAGGAAGACGGCTGCCCGACGTCGGTTCCGCCCCGGGGCTCGCCCAGCTGGACGATTTAGGAGACACGACATGGCACAGGCATATCGGTACCCGCTCACCCGCGTCTGCCTCCGCGGCGGCACCATGACCCTGCCACTCGCCATGTTGGAGTTGTTCTCAGGGAGCGAAGCCATCGTCGCGATAGACCTCGAGACGGGCAAGGAGTACCCGCTCGAACTGGTCTCGCGGCGGCAACTCGCCGGGCTGGGGTCCCTCTACCGCGAGCACGGTCTAGACGTCAACGACGAGCTTCACGTCACCCCCGTAGGCGAGGGCCGGTTCAGCTTCGAGGCTGTCAGCAAGGCCAAGAGGGCCGCGCAAGACGCCACCACCGCTCTCACGGCGATCCTCGACGAACTGGCCGAAGCCGGCGTGGCGGCCACCGAGGCCGAGCTTCACGCGTTGTACCCCGCTTTGCCGGAAGGGTTCGATCTCACCCCCTACCTCTCTGCCGACCCGCGCTTCGAGTTCCGCAACGGGCGGTGGCAGAGCGCCGCGGTCGGGTCGCCGGACGAAGAGCAGGCGCAGCGCGATGCGGCGGAAGCCCATGTGTCGGAAACGCCCCGCATGGTCGCCACGGTCAGCGAGGAGGTGGCCGAGCTCGTCGAGACCGCGCCCGCCGGCCAGATCATGCAGGCCGTTGCCGGCGGTCACCACCAGCCGCGCGGGGGCGAGCCGCTCGCCGGAGCCGTCGCCGGCATGGGCGCGCCGGACCCTGCGCAACCCGGCCTCTGGGGCGGAGAAGGTCGCGCCGACGCGTCGCGGCATGCCGAGGCGCCCGCCAGGCGCGTCCACGAGCGCCGAGTTCCGGGGAGTTCCGGCGAGCCTGCTGAGCCGCGGGGGGCGCTTGACGACACCGACCTGGTCGCCCTAGACCTCTCGAAGCGCCTGCGCGGCGTGCTGGAGCCGCTCGGCTTCAAGCTGACGCCGTTGGGCGGCGGCCAGCTCACCATCGCCACCGACATGGGGCGCCGCAACTACCAGGTGCACGCCATGCTGCTGCCGGAGGGCGAGCGCCTCGACTGGGCGGCCCTTCTCTCGCGGCGCCGGTCATCCAACGCCCGTTACCTCGCCGTCATCGGCGACCATCGTGACCTCGTCCGGCTCGTCAGCCCGGCCGAACTCGCGCGTGCCACGCTCTGGAGTTGGGCCGCCCTCGAGCGCCTGCGGGTGCTGCATGGGACGGTCCCACTCACACCCGTCGACCTCGAGTCGCACTTCGAGCGCGACGGCCTCTTCGAGGCAGGGCTCGCGCGGTTCGAGCGCGGCGTCACCGAGCGAGTCGCGGAGCGCGGCGCCACCTCGCAGGTGCTGACCCGCCTCGCGCAGCTCAAGGCCCCGAGCGTCTTCCTCCTCGAGGAGCTCGCTACCGACGTCGGCATAGGCAGAGAAGCCGTGCTGCGCATCCTCGAGCGTCTGTCGGAGGCCCCGTTCCAGTTGGTGGCGCGCGTGGAGCAGGGCGAGTTCCTGCTGCGCCTGCCCGTGGCCACGGCCCTAAGCAGCCTGGCCGCCTACGCCGATTCGCTGCGGGAACGCCTCCCGACCAGGGGCCGCGAGCGCGTCATCGGGCTGGACGACGAGGACGGCCAAGACGCCGTTCTGACGCCCGAGGCCGACGGGCTGGTCGGCGCCGATCTGGGAGAGGGCAGAGGCCTGCAGGCCTGAAGTCTCGAGAACGCGACGCTTGACACGATGGCGCCCGCCCGCCCCCATCGGGGCAACTCGGGCGCCGTCATGTCAAGCGCGTTCGGCTCAGCCCAGGTCTTGCAGGGCCCTGACGGGGAGAGCGCCGTTCGCGCCGGCCAAGGCGCCCGCCGCGGCCGCCATGGCGTTGACGGTCCAGTTCGCCGCCTCGGCCGTCGTCACGTACGGCACGCCGTTCTCCAGCGCCCGGCGCGCCTCCGGCGTGTGTTCGGTGTCGATGAGCAGAGCGTAGTCCGGCTCCGAGCCGCTCGGGAGCGGTCCACGAACGACATCGAACCCGAGTTCGGCCAGCTTCGCCGCCTGCGCTTCCACGCCGTCGCCGATGAGACGCGCCCTGCCCGAGCGCGGCAAGGCGGCGCCGGCGCCGAGGGCGGCGCGGTAATAAGCGAGGTAGGGGTCGTCGTCGATCCCCATGCTCTCGCCCGTCGAGCGCATCTCGGGCCCCAGGAACGGCGCCACCCCCCTGAACTTTAGGAACGGGAGCACGACCTCCTTGACGCTGTAATGTTTCGGCCGCGGCGTGGCCGTGAAGCCGAGCTCATCGAGCGTCTTGCCGGCCGCCACGAGCGCCGCCAGCTTGGCCAAGGGAACGCCTATCGCCTTCGAGAGGTACGGGATCGTGCGGCTGGCGCGCGGGTTGGCCTCCACCACCATAACGTCGTCGCCGCGCACGACGTACTGCACGTTGATGAGCCCGCGCACGCCGATGGCCTCGGCGAGCGCCACCGTATGCTCCTCGACCTTGGCGAGCGCCGCGGGGGAGATGGTGACCGGCGGGGTGATGCATGCGCTGTCGCCCGAGTGGATGCCGGCCAGCTCGACGTGCTCCATGATGCCGGCTACGACGGTCGACGTGCCGTCCGAGATGGCGTCGACGTCCAGCTCCGTGGCTCCCGCGATGAACTCGTCGAGCAGTATCGACGGGTTGTCCGGCAACTCCGCGTACACCTCGGCCAGGTAGGTGACGAGCTCGTCAGGGCCGTGCACCACCCGCATGGCGCGCCCGCCGAGCACGTAGCTCGGGCGCACCATCAGCGGGTAGCCGATGCTCTCCGCCAGCTGCGCCGCCTGGTCTGGGTGGGTGGCGACGGCGCCGCGGGGCTGAGGTACGCCAAGCGTCCGGCACAGCGCATGAAAGGCGTCGCGGTCCTCTGCTGCGTGGATGGCCGCGGCGGGTGTGCCCCAGATGGGCACGCCGGCGTGCGTGAGCGGACGGGCGAGCTTGAGAGGCGTCTGGCCTCCGAGCTGGACGATCACGCCGTCCGGACGCTCGTGGTCGACGATGTTGCTGACGTCCTCGAACGTTAGCGGCTCGAAGTAGAGGCGATCGGCCGTGTCGTAGTCCGTGGAGACGGTCTCGGGGTTCGAGTTGACCATCACCGTCTCGAAGCCGGCGTCCTTGAGCGCCCACACGGCGTGGACGGTGGCGTAGTCGAACTCGACACCCTGCCCGATACGGTTGGGACCGGAGCCGAGGATGACCACCTTCCGGCGGGGGGAGGGCGGCGCCTCGTCCTCCCATTCGTAGGTGGAGTAGAGGTAAGGGGTGTACGCCTCGAACTCCGCCGCGCACGTGTCGACCGTCTTGTAGACGGGAGCGCCGTCGTTGGCGATGCGCGCGGCCCTCACGGCGCCAGGGTCGGCGCCCGTTAGTTCGGCCACCTCGCGATCCGATAGGCCAATGCGCTTGACTTCGCGCCACCGCTCCCAGGTCCAGGCCTCGATGGGCGGGCCTTCGCGCACCTCGCGCTCCGCCTGGACGATCTCCTTGAGCTGGGTGAGGAACCACGGGTCGATGCCGGTGGCCGCGTGGAGCGACTGCACCGAGCGGCCGCGGCGCAACAGCTCCAGCACCGCCGGGAGGCGGCGCGGGTTGGGGTGGAGCAGCGCCTCGAGGTCGCCGTCGGCGGCGGTGGCCGTAGCCCCCCGCACGTCCAGCTCCTGCGAGCGCATGGCCTTCAGGAGCGATTCCTTGAAGGTGCGCCCGATGGCCATCACCTCGCCGACCGAGCGCATCTGCGTGCCGAGCTCCGTCGGCGACGTCGGGAACTTCTCGAAGGCGAAGCGCGGGACCTTCGTGACGACGTAGTCGATGGTCGGTTCGAAGGCCGCCTTCGTCTCCTTCGTGATGTCGTTCGGGAGCTCGTCGAGGTAGTAGCCCACGGCGAGCAGGGCCGCGATCTTGGCGATGGGGTAGCCGGTCGCCTTGCTGGCCAGGGCCGAGGAGCGCGACACGCGCGGGTTCATCTCGATGACGATGACGTCGCCGTCGACGGGGTTGACGGCGAACTGGATGTTGGAGCCGCCCGTCTCGACGCCGATCTCGCGGATGATGGCGATGGAGTAGTCGCGCAGGCGCTGGTACTCCTTGTCTGACAGTGTCTGGGCGGGCGCCACCGTGATGCTGTCGCCCGTATGCACGCCCATGGGGTCGAAGTTCTCGATCGAGCAGATGATGACGACGGTGTCGTTCTTGTCGCGCATCACCTCCAGCTCGTACTCCTTCCAGCCGAGGACGGACTGTTCGACGAGCACGCTATGCACGGGCGAGTCGTGGAGGCCCTGATGGACGATCGCGCGGAACTGCGCCTCGTCGTACGCGATGCCGCCTCCCGTGCCGCCCAGGGTGAAGCTCGGGCGGATGATGGCCGGATAACCGATGGTGGTCACGAACTCGAGGCCTTGCTCCAGCGAGGTGACCATCTTGCCTGCCGGCGTCTTGATGCCGATCTTGGCCATCGCCTCTTGGAACAGTTGGCGGTCCTCGCCCTTCTGGATAGCCGCGTAGTTGGCGCCGATGAGCTTGACGCCGTACTCGTCCAACACACCCAGCTCGTGCAGCTTGGACGCCAGGTTGAGCGCCGTCTGGCCCCCGAGCGTGGGGAGGAGGGCGTCGGGGCGCTCGGTCTTGATGACCTCCGTCACGAACTCGGGCGTGAGCGGCTCGATGTAGGTACGGTCGGCCACCTCGGGGTCCGTCATGATCGTGGCCGGGTTGGAGTTGACGAGCACGACCTCGAAGCCGGCCCCGCGCAGCGCCTTGCATGCCTGGGTGCCGGAGTAGTCGAACTCGGCCGCCTGGCCGATCACTATCGGGCCCGAGCCGAGGATGAGGATCTTATGTATATCTTCGCGTCTAGGCATGGAGTGGGGGCCTCGCAATCACCAAAGGCGGAGTGTACCACCATGCCGGAGGCGACGCGCACCCTGGACCAGGGTGCGCGCCTAGCACCCTGCGGCGACTGCCCGCGCCCCCGCTGCATGAAGTTGCGTACGTTGCGATTCTTGGCCGCATGGCACGAGGACGAACCGAAGGTGATGCAGCGTCGCCGCTCGCCGGCGGGCGGGGGCACGGCGCCCGGACCGACCGGTCGTTGCCGTCACCTCCCGGTGGCGCGCCCGCTCCCGTTGGAGCGCCACCACAAAGTGGAGCGCCACCAGAAAGCGGCGCGCCCGGTTCCGGTCACCCGCCCGCTTATGGTCGGGCCGGACGGGGCCGTTGGCACGCCGGGGCGCCGGAACCGAAGCTCGCCGCGGCCGGGTTCCTCTCCCATCTGCGGGAGGGCGGCGTAGCCGACGCCGCCAGGTCCGAGCTCTGGTTCGGCGCCGTGGTGGCGAGGCCGCCGCGCCGGTCCGCGGAGGCCTCCCTCCTTGCGGCCTTGCGGGAGGGCCTGGAGGACGCCCTGCTGACGTGTACGGCGGCCGGCAGTGAGAACGGGCCGGTCGAAGGCACCCCGTACATCGGTCGCGTCGAAGTGGCTGCGCTGCCGCTGCTGAGGCTCGGACCGGAACTCGTGCTCAGACCCGAGCTGGCGCTGCTCGCGCGTCACCGCCGGTGGGGCCCGGGGCCGGCGCCAGGCGAGTTGGTGAGCGCCGGCGCGGGACTCGCGGCGGAAGGGGTTGTCCTCGTCGTCGAGCTTGGGGCCCATGGTCAGAGCGAGGCCCGGCGCCCTGAACGCGGTGGTCCGGGCCAGAGGTCGGCTTCGTTGGAGGGACGCCTGAGCGCGTACGCCGTCGCGGGCGTACGCGAGGTGTGGTCGCTTGACGTCGACAGGACGTGGACGGTGGCGTACCGCTCGCCGTGGGGTGGCGCCTACCGCTCGCGCACGCTCTGGTACCCGGGCGAGGCGGTGCCGGTCACCGGTCTCAACAACGTGGCGGTGGAGACGTTCGCGGACGCCGCGCCGGCGGGACGCCGGGCCGGCGGCTAGGTGGGGGCGTCGGGCTCCGGTGTCCGCTCGAACTCGACCACGAACGCCTCCCCGCCGACCGCGACCGTGTCACCCGCCCTGATCAAGTGCTTGCGGCGGGTCTCGGTCACGCCGTTGACCGCCACGGCGCCCGACTGGATGAGGTGCTTGGCATGACCGCCTGTCCCGGCGACCCCGAAGAACTTGAGTAGGTCGTCGAGGCGCATGGCCGGCGCCTCCTCACGGGTCTCGTCAACGCGCAGCTGACCCGCGGGCGCCTCGCCCGCCGGGCCGCCCTCGTCGGAAGCGCGGCTCACGGTCACCTGACCTCGATAGGCTCCGCGGCCGGGTAGCTGCCGAGGAACTTGACGAACGCCGCCCGGCGCATGAGGTCCGTCATGGCGGCCGCCACGTGCGGCTCCTCGATGTGGCCGTCGATGTCGATGTAGAAGAGGTAGCTCCACGGCTTGTCGCGCCTGGGCCGCGACTCCAGCTTGGTCATGTTGATGTCGTGCTTCGGGAAGACCTCCAGGCACGTGACGAGGTCGCCAGGGCGGTGGCGGGTGGCCAGCACCATGCTCGACTTGAAGCGCGTGCCCTCGCCGTCCTTGACCGATCTGGGGCCGTTGCCCTCGCCGTAGGAGAGGACGAAGAAGCGCGTGAAGTTGAAGGGGAGGTCCTCGATCTTCTCGGCCAGTACCTCGAGCCCGTACTCCTGCGCGGCACGAACGCTGGCGATGGCCGCCCTACCATCGCCGCCGTTCTGCGCCAGGAGCATCGCGGCGCCCGCCGTGTCGAAGTCCGTGACCGCCTCCAGCTTGTATCGCCGGATGAACCCGGCGCATTGGGCGAGCGCCTGCGGGTGGCTGTAGACGCGTTTCACGTCCTCGAGCTTGACGCCGGGCTTGGCGAGCAGGTTGTGGTGAACGCGCACGATGCGCTCGCCTACGACGTTGAGGGCCGAGTCGGTGAGCAGGTCGTACGTCTGGTTGATCGAGCCGGCGATGCTGTTCTCGACGGGTAGGCAGGCGTAGTCGCACGTTCCGTCGGCGGCCGCGGCGAACGCCTCCTCGAAGGAGGGGAACCCGACGGCGGTGCCGCCGGGGGCGAACCCTAGGGCGGCTTCCTCGCTGAAAGCTCCGGAGACTCCTTGGTAGGCGATGCGAACGGGCCGGTGTGCGCTCATGCGGAGGAGTGTAACCCTACGCCGCGCGTGCCGACTGGAGGCGCGTTCGGGGGGCGTCGGTCGCTCAGGCGGTCGTTTCGACCTCGTGCTTCAGCGCCGCGAGGCGTCCGGTCAGCTCCCCGAGCTCGGCTTGCAGCTCGTGCAGCCGCTCCAGCTCGGCGCCGACGAAGCGCGTGTACGGGCTGATGGCGCCGGCCAGCTTCTCTTGCGAGCGTTCGAGCTCGAGGGCGAACTGCTTGCCGACGCCCTCCTCGAGGGCGGTCCTCAGCTCGTCGAGCTTGGTCCTCAGCTCGCGCTTCGAGCGGGCTCGTTGGCGCGGGAACACCAACAGTCCGAGGCCGATGGCGGTGAGACCGATCGCGATGCCGGTGATGTCGAAGGCCGCTCCGGTAAGGAGCGCGAGCATGGCCGCGCTCAACCCGATGCCCCCGACCTCGAGGAGCCCGGTCCTGAGAACCGACGCTTGGAGGCGGTCGGCGATCGCCTTGGCCTCGCCCGGCGCGTCGTACTCCTCCAGCGCGCCCTCGGCGCGCTCACGCAGGCCACGGAGCAGCGCCTGCCTGTCGTACTGGAAACGCCCGCCGACCTCGCCGATGACCCGCTCCTGCTCCGCGGCGCGCTTCTCGTTGAGGAAGCGCATGACGTCCTCCCAGAACTGGAGGTTGCGCTGGATGAACCAGTCGACGAGCTCACCGAGGCGCGCGTCGATCTCGCCCTCTGCGCCCTTGATGACCTTGGCCTGGAACTCCTCCTTGACGCGCTCCGTGTTCATGAGCTTGACGAAGCGGCGCCAGCGGATGGTGTCGTCGAAGAACTCCTCGCCGCGCCTGGCGACGTCCTCGAGCACGCGCGCTATGGCGCCGACGTGCAGGCCAAGGTCGCGCCGCATCTCCGACTCGAAGCGCTTGCGCTGTCTGTCGATCACCTCGAGCGTCGTGCTGTCGTCGGTGAGGAGGCCGAGCCGGTTGTCAAGGACCTCCTTGTAATGCTCCGACGTGCGCTTGGCGACGCCGAGCGGCGTGAGCAGCTTCAGCTTGAGACGATCGGCACCGAGGCGCGCCCTGATGGACGCCTCCAACTCGGGCAAGCCGCTCGCGGCGAGGCCGGCCGGATCGCCTACCTGCCGGGCCTGGAACGCCTGGCGGGCGCTGACCCCGAACACCTCCGGCGTCGAGCCGAGCGTGTCGCGCGCATGGTGCGCGACGTACTCGAGGACCGTCTCCCGCTCGGAGTCCGAGGCGAGGATGTCCACCTTGTTGACGACCATCACGACCTTCTTGCCCCAAGAGGCGATGAGTTCTAGGAACTCCCGTTCGCTCTGGGTGAAGGGGCGGTCGGCGCTAGTGACGAAGAGCACGAGATCGGCTCTCGGCACGAACCGCTCCGTCAACGCCTGGTGGGAGGCCACGATGGCGTTCGTACCGGGCGTGTCGACGAAGGCTACCGTGTCGAGCAGCTCGCTCGGGTAGGTGCGGCGGACGACGTCGCGCCCGTCCATCACCTCGCCGATCTCGTCGCCATGCGTGATGACGGTCACGCGGTCCGTCGTGGGCGTGACGCCTTCCGGCATCACGCGCTCGCCCAGGAGCGCGTTGACCAAGCTCGACTTGCCGGCGTTGAACTCGCCGGCGACCACCAGCAAGAAGATGCCGTCCAGATCGTCGACGGCCGTGCGGACGTCGGCGACATGGTCCGGCTCGGCCTCGAGCTTGGCCAGCAGCACGAGGAGGTCGGTGATCGCCCCCCGCTCCTTGGTGATGAGGTCCCGCGTCCTGGTGGGCAACTCGAGCATCGAGGCGAAGATACCACGCTGGCATCGGCTTTCCTGCCCCCGGCGCTGGTATTGTCTGGCATGCGAGACGTGTCTGAAGCACTACGTGCCTTTCGCGGCGAGGTCGCCATCCTGAGCGATCTGGCCGCCGCGGCTGACCTTCTGTCCTGGGATCAGGACACCTACATGCCGCCGGGTGCCTCGGAGGGCCGAGGCGAGCAGGAGGCCACCCTGCATGCCATACGCCATGCGCGGCTGACCGACCCGGCCTACGGCGACCTCCTCGAGGAGCTCGAGGGGAGCGGTCTCGACCCGGCCGGAAGCGACCACGCCATGGTGCGAGAGGCGCGCCGCACCGCGCGGCGGGCGGGCCGGCTGCCGCGGCGCCTCGTCGAGGAGCTGGCGCAGCGCACGGCCAGCGCGCGCGTCGCCTGGGCGCGGGCCCGCTCGGAGGACCGTTTCGACGTGT
>JBDZVI010000029.1:0-32591 GCA_040255585.1 Deinococcaceae bacterium | reverse complement strand
GCGCGAGTCGGCGGCCGCGCCGCCGGGCGGTGGCGGCGAGCCGGTGGCGCTCGCCGACGCGGGCGTGGCGGGTGACGCCACGGCCGGCTACGAGGACGGCGGGGGAGGAGCGCTGCCCGTTCCCCCCGAGCCTTCCAGCGACTTGGACATGCCGGACGTTACGGACCCGTCCGGGAGACGCGTGCGTGTCGAGCGGCTGCCCGACGCCCCCGACCAGACGGGCGGCGACCAGACCGTCACGTTGGTCGAGTTCATCGGTCGCGACGAGCCAAGCGTGTCGCGCGTCCCGCCCGCCCTCGCCGACCTTGACCTGCTCCGCCGCTACCGGTCGGCCGCGGGAGGGGCGAACCAGTGACCTTCCTCGCCCCGGCTTGGTTCGCCCTCCTGCTGCTCGCCGCGCCCATCCTGTTCTTGCACATGCGGCGCAGGAAACGGCTGGTCGTCTCCAGCCTGCTCTTGTGGCAAGGCGTCGCCGGTTTGCCGCGGCCCAGCCACGCGCTGCGCAGGCCGCCGCTCAGCGCGGCGCTCGTCCTACAGCTCATCGCGCTCGCCCTGGCGGTCGTCGCCCTCGCCAGGCCGGTGGTCGGCGCCAGGGGCGCCGACCACCTGATAATCCTGCTGGACGCCGGTTCCACCCAGGACGAGGCGCGCTTCGCGGCAGCGCTCGCCGAGGCGCGCCGGCTCATCGCGGCGACCGGGGTCGACGAGGCCGCCGTCTGGTCGCTGGTGCTGGTGAACGGACGGCCGACGCCGCTCGCGGTGCGCTGGCCGGTCGCGCGCGCGGCATTGGCCGATATCGGTCCTCGCCTCACCTTCGGAGGGGGCGCGGCCGACTGGCGCGAGGCCGCCCTGCTCGCTCGCCGCATAGCTACCGGCACCGAGCTCGAGCCGGCGGAAGCGGGCCGGGACGCCCGGGGCGAGGCCGAGACCGTACGCGTGGTGCTGCTCGGGCCGACGGTCGAAGGCGCAGCGGAGGCGCTGGCGGTGGTGCAGGATGCCGAGGTCGTCGCCGTTCCGGGCGGACCGGTCGCGGCCCTTGCCAGCGCCTACCTGACGCCCGGCCCCGCGTCCGGTCAGTGGCGGGTCGGCGGCGAGGTCGTCGGCGCGGCGGAGGAGAACGTGTCCGCCGCGGCGGAGGAGAGCGGGTCTGCCGCAGGGCCGTCGGCCACCCTCGGGCTCACCTGGTCGGTCGGGCGCGGGGCGCCGGCGCGAAGCGGCGACGTTGACGTACGACTGGAGCCGACCGCCGTCGGCGGGTCGCGCGGCGCGTTCGACCTCCTACTCGAACTGAGCCTTGACCAGGGCCCTGGCGAAGGCCCGGATCAGGCGTTGGACCGAGGCCAGGCGCAGGGCGAAGTGAGCGGCGAAGAGCATGACCACGGCGCCCGTACCGGCACGCTGGAGCTCTCCCTCGGCTCGAGCTCCGCCGTCTTCGTGGTGCATGCGGAGCCGGTCACGGTGCGGGTCCTCTACCTCGGACCCGGCAACGCCCCCCTGGCGCGCGCCCTGCGCGCGCTGCCCTACGTGGAACTCGAGGAGCTGCCCGTCACGGCCGGCCTACCGGCGGACGCCGCCGCTTACGCTCTCGTCATCCTGGACCGCGTCGTCGTGCCAGAGGCGCCTCGGACGAGCACTTGGTGGCTCGCTTCCGCGCGGACCGAGTCGGAGCCGGCGCGTGAGCGCAACGATGGCGTGACGGGCATAGGGCCGTGGGCGGACGACCCACTGGTGACGGCGACGGACTGGCGCGCCACGTCCTTCGGCGCGGCGTGGAGCTCGGAGCGCCTGCCGGGCGCCGTCGTCCTCGTCGACGGTCCTTACGGGCCCCTGATGCAGCTGCGCCGCCTCGCTAGAGGGCTTGAGCTCCGCACCGCCTTCGACCTGGTCGGGAGCGATTGGCCCGATGCCGACGGCTTCCCGCTCTTCGTGCGCGACCTGCTCGACCTCATCGAGCCGAGCGCCGGGCGTCTGGTTGAGCCGTCATGCCTCATAGACGTCGGCTGCCCCCTGCCGGCGGGCACGGTGAGAGCGCTCGGTCCGCGAGGCGATGACGTGCCTCTCGGCAGCGCCCTCCACGGCTCGGAGCGACTCGTGAGCGCGAGCTTCGTGCCAGACGCCCCGGGCCTCTACCGGCTGACGGACGCGCGCGGCGGGACGCGGTCGCTGGCCGTCTCCGCCTTCGCCGACCGGCTGCCGGCCCTGGCGAGCGCGGATGGGGAAGGCGGGCGCGACCGTGTCTCGCCGCGGTGGATCATCCTGGGAGCGCTGCTCCTGGTCTTGGTGGCCGAGGCGGCCGTCTGGGGGAGGTCGCGGGCGCGCGCCGGGGTGCCACTAGGGCATGCGCCGGGCCGCTCCGCCACGCTGGCCGGCTCCGCGTCGCCGACCCGCCTGCTCGCATCGGCGCCCCGCGCCGTCGTCATCGCGCTGGTGGCTTTCGCCCTGTCCGACGTGCGCGTCCCGCAACCCGCGCGCGACGGCCGGCTCGTGGTGATAGCCCCCGCACCGGTCTCCGGCGCGCTTCCCGGAACGGCGCACGCCGAGCTCGTCCCGCCCGACCCGGAACCAAGGGTCGATCTGGAGCTGAGCCTCGACCTCGGCACCGCGTCGGTGCCGCCCGGCGTGAGCGCCCGCCTCCTGGTCGGGGGCGACGGTCTCGAGACGCGCGGCGACCTGGCGCGCGCCGCGGCGCGCGCGCAGGCGCGCGGCATGACGCTCGACGCGCTGGCGCCCGCCGCGTCCTCCGCGCCGGACGCCGTCCTGCGGCGCGTCGCGGCCCCCGCGGCCGTGCTGGCCGGCGACCGCTTCGAGCTACACGCTGTGGTTCACTCGAACGCCGCCGGCCCCGCCCACCTGGTCACTTACCGGACCGGCGAGACCGTGGACGAGCGCGACGTCTTCCTCGAAGCAGGCGACAACCTGGTGACTGTCGAGGTCGTCGCGGTCGAGCCTCTGGCGCCCGTGCCCGCGGGGGTCGAGGCCGTGGTCCCCGAGCCGGCGGCTAACGAGCCCGCGCTGGGCGCGCCCGGCGCCGTCCGTTACGAGATGGTCGTCGGGTTGCCTGGCGATGCGGAGGTCCGCAACGACTCGGGCGCGGCGACCGTGAGGGTGGCCCCCGCCCCGCGGCTGCTCCTCGTGAGCGAGGATGCCGCCTGGGCGCGCGTCCTCGCGTCCGCCATCGAGGCGCAAGGGGTCGAGGTCGCGCTCACGCCGCCGGGGGCGCTGCCGATCGACCCCGCCGCCCTCGCCGAGTACGGTGCCGCGGCGCTCATGAACGTGCCAGCGGCCGCGATCACCGTAGACCGGCAGCTCGCGCTGGAGACGGCCGTGTTCGACCTCGGCCTGCCCCTCCTACTGCTTGGCGGCGAGAGCGCGTTCGGACCGGGCGGCTACTACGAGACGCCCCTCGAGCGGCTCTCGCCGACGTCGAGCCTAGTGCCCCGCGAAGCGCCCGAACTGGCGATCGCGTTCGTGCTCGATCGCTCCAACAGCATGCGCCAGTACGCGGGCGACTCCGTGCGGCTCGACATCGCGAAGGTCGCCACCCTTAAGGCCCACGAACTCCTCCCGGAGGGGGCCAGGAGCACGCTCATCGCCTTCGACTCCACCGCTCGCACCCTGGTGCCGCTTGGGCCGGCGGCCGAGGCGGAGCCGTTTCGCGCCGCGGTACTCGAGCTAGACCCGCGGGGCGGCACCAACCTCTACCCGGCGCTGGTGGCCGCCTACGAGCAGTTGGCCGGCGCGGGCGCCGCGGCGGCGCACGTGATCGTGATGAGCGACGGCCTGTCGCAGCCGGGCGACTTCCCTGGCATCCTCGGGCTCCTGCGGGAGGCGAACGTGACCGTGTCCACCATCGCCATCGGTCCCGAGGCGGACGCGGAGCAGCTCCGCGAGGTCGCCCGCCTCGGCGGCGGCACGTTCCACGCGAGCACGGACTTCTCGGCGCTGCCCGGCATCATGGCCCATGAGGTCCTTCTGCAGTCGGGCGAGCTCACCGAGGAGCGCGACGTCAGGCCGACCTGGCAGGGCCAGCGCCCGCCCTACTTGCGCGCCTGGCCCGACGAGTTCCCCGCGGTGGCCGGGTACGTTCCGACGAGCGTGAAACCGGAGGCCAAGCTCCACCTCTCCGTCACCGATGACAAGGGCGAGGCGCAACCCCTGCTCGCCAGCTGGCACTACGGCGCGGGCGAGGTCGTGGCCTTCACGGCCCACGCCGCTGGACCGTGGACCCGCGAGTGGCTGGACGACGCGAGTTACCCCGTCATGTGGGCGCACCTCGTCAGGCAGCTCGCCAAGGTTCCCAGCGGCGCGGCGACCTCCGTGCGCCTGACGCGCGACGGGGACCTGCTCGAGATAGCGACCCCGGCTCCGGACGCGGTCCTGACCAAGCCAGACGGCACGGTCGTGCCCCTACGGACCAGACCGGCCGCGGCCGGCTACGCGACCGAAGCGTTCCTGGACCAGACGGGCGTCTACCTCGTGGCGTCCGGCGGTGTGACGGTCGGGCTGGAAGTACCGTACCTGGCGCTGCTCGACTCCGCGCGCGCGGACCCCGACAGGCTCGCCGCCGCGGCTCTGGCCACCGGGGGCGGCGTCGTGGCCGACTTGGCGGAGGCCGCCGCGCCGGTCGGTTGGTACTGGCCGCGCTCGCCAGCATGGCCCACCGCCGTGTGCGCCGCCCTGCTCGCTCTCCTCCTCGATCTCACCCGGCGCTACGCGCCCGACCTGCTCAACTGGCGGGTCAAGCCCCGGAAGGACTGATGCCGATGCCAGAAGGTGAACCAACGCCCCGGACCCAGCTCGAAGACGCCCTGGGCGGACTGCAACGCCTGCGCCACGAGATCGGCCGTGTCGTGCTCGGGCAGGACGAGGTCGTCGACCAGCTCCTGATAGGCCTCGTGTCCGGCGGGCACGTGCTGCTGGAAGGCGCCCCGGGACTCGGCAAGACGCTGCTCGTGCGCACGGTCTCCGTCGCGGCGGGGCTCCAGTTCGCCCGCGTGCAGTTCACGCCGGACCTCATGCCCGCCGACGTGACGGGGACGATGATCCTGGTGCGCGACGAGCAGGGGGGTGGGCGGCTGGAGTTCCAGCAGGGTCCCATCTTCACGCAGCTACTCCTGGCGGACGAGATCAACCGCGCCACGCCGAAGACCCAGTCCGCGCTCCTCGAGGCCATGCAGGAGCACACGGTGACGGCCGCCGGGCGCACCTGGCCGCTCCCGCGACCGTTCTTCGTGCTGGCGACGCAGAACCCCATCGAGCTCGAGGGCACCTACATACTGCCCGAGGCGCAGCTCGACCGTTTCCTCCTCAAGATCGTCCTGCCGCTGCCCGGGGAGGACGTGCTGGACGCGATCCTCGAGCAGACGACCGGGACCGGCCTCGCCACGCCCGAGCAGGTCGTGACGCCCGACGCCATCCTCGACCTGCAGCGCCTCGTGCGCGAGGTGCCGGTGGCCGCTCACGTGCGGCGCGGCGTCGCGCGCTTCCTGCTCGCCACCCACCCGGAGCGCGAAGGGTCGAGCCCTGAGGTGAGGCGGTACGTGCGGTTCGGGGTAAGCCCGCGCGGCGGGCAATCTCTGCTGCTCGCGGCCAAGGCGAACGCGCTGTTACGTGGGCGTTACAACGTGGCTTTCGACGACCTCAGGGCCGTGCTCGCGCCCACCCTGCGGCACCGCTTCCAGCTCAACTTCGAAGGCGAGGCGGACCCGGGCGTGAGCGCCGAGCGCTTGCTTCAGCAGGTCTTCGAGTCCAACGCGGGAGCCTGATGGCCCTGGTCGACGTCGCGCCGCCGCCGAGGCTTCTGCAGCGCTTGGCGCGCCGCCGCCTCAACGTGCCGAGGGCGGGGACGTTCGGCGGGGTGGGCGAACACCACTCGAGCACGCTCGGTCCAGGCATGGAGTTCGCCGAGTACCGCGCCTACCAGCCGGGCGACGACCTCAAGCGCGTCGACCCCCACCTCGAGGCGCGCTCAGGCGAGATGTTCGTGCGCGAGGGCGACCTGCTGGAGCAGCTGGCCGTGACGGTCGTGGTCGACATGAGCGCCTCCATGGCGTTCGGCGCGCCGGAGAAGTCGTTGTTGGCGCGGCGGGTGGCGGGAGCGCTCGCGTACGTCGCGTTGGCCGGCACCGATCGGGTGAGGCTGGTGGCCGTCACGGGCCGCGGCCTGCGCTGGGGCCCGAGGGGGGCGAGCGTGCGGGCCGCCGGGCAGCTCTTCGAATGGCTGGGAGGACTGCGGGCGGAGGGCGCGGTCGAGTTCGACCATGCCGCCGCGGCCCTGGCGGCGCGCCTCCCTCGGCCCGGGCTGTGCCTCGTGATCAGCGACTGGCTCTTCGCGGCTCCGGAGGCGGGGCTGGGCGTCCTCCGCGCCGCCAGGCAGGAAGTGGTGGGCGTACAGGTCTGCGCGCCCGAGGAGTTGGATCCGACCGCGCTGGCGGTCGGCACCGTGACCCTGGCGGACGCGGAGACCGGGGCGGAGTTGAACGTCGCGCTCACGCCCGCGGCGCTGGCGATCTACGCGGAGAACGTGAGGCGGTGGCGGGAGGGCCTCGAACGACTCTTCCTACGCCAGGGCGGAACGTGGCTGCGGGCGCGCTCGGACGACGATCTGGAGGCGCTCGTGCTGAAGGACTGGGCGCGGTTCGGGCTGATCCGTTAGCGGCGCGGCGCCGGTCAGGGTTCGAGCAGTTCGATGCCGCCAAGGTCGAGGCGCCGGAAGTGGCGCGCGTTGAAGGTGGCCAGTTTGCTCGCACCACCGAGACGCGCGCATAGGACGATATGGGCATCGAAAGTGGCACCGCCGGAGATACCGCTCGAGGCCAGACCGTCGATGAGCGGCCATGCGTCCGTCCTGGCCGCGGCCACGAGTTCGGCCGTGGCCTCGAACGTCGTTCGAAGCAGCCACACGGCGGCCTGCGGTGGCAAGCGTAGCGGAGGTGGCAGTCTGGTCATGACCGCGTACGCCTCTAGCAATGCGGGCAACGGCAGGATGGCCCCGGTCGCGAGCGCCGTGCGCACGACGTCGAAGGCGCGCTCATGGTGTTCGTGGTTCTCCAGGAGCGCGGCGATGATGACGCTCGTATCCAGCGCGATCGGACCGCCCGAGTCTGCCCCGCTTCGCTCCCTAGCGCCCACGCTCGGCTCGCAGATCATCCCTTACTGCTTCCACGTCTGCGGCCGTCAACTCCGGTTCCGCGCCCTCCGGCCCGGCGCCGATGCGCGCCACGCCGATGCCTGCTTTAAGGAACAGCTCCACCGCGGCGGGCGCGGGCTCGATCTCGATGCGACCGTCGCGCGCTACCACCTCCAACGGAACGCCGGCCCGTAGGCCAGCTGCCTCGCGCAGCCCCTTAGGGATGACCAGCCTTCCGGCAGAATCCATGGTAACAATCATGGTAGCAGTTTACCATGCAGTTCGCTTCGGCATGGCGCGCACGCCACATCGGAAGCGGCAAGCGCGTTCTCGCGTCCGCCGCTCGCCAGGGGAGCCTTAGCGGCGCTCATGAAGCGCGTGTGTACCACTTCGCCGCACCGCTCGGTTGACATCCCCGCGGCACCCCCGTAGGCTTTCGTAGGGACATTTAGAAACCCCATTGCTAAAGGTGTTTCATAGTCCGAGAACGCGTCGTCGGCGAAATCGCGCCCGACCGCCTTCGACCACACTTCAGGGCCGCGGAGGTGAAGGTTCCCAAGAGCGCAGGACAGGCCGCACGCCACTCCAGGTCAGGTCGGCTAGCGCCGGCCGCCGCTGGACAGGGAACGAGACCGGGCCCTGGACCAACCTCGAACACCCACGGAGGCACAACCTGATGCAAGTGAAGACCACGAACCTTCTTCGCGCGGCGGCAGTCTCGCTCATGGCGCTCCTCGTCGCGTTCGCGTCGGCCCAGAGCCGCACGGACGCCCGAGTGCTCGAGCAAGAGACGCAGATCGGCATCCTCGACCTCTACGAGGCGCTCACGCCCCTCAAGTCCGTCGCCAGCTTCATGACCGTCGGCGCCCACCCTGACGACGAGCGCTCCAGCCAGATCGCGCTCCTCTCGAAGGGCCTCGGCGTGCGCAGCATCACCGTCACGGCCAACCGCGGCGAAGGTGGTCAGAACTCGATCGGCACCGAGTACCTGCAGGCCCTCGGCGTGTTGCGCAGCCGGGAGATGGAGCAGGCCAGCGCGGCCTTCAACGTCGAGCTGTTCTTCCTCAGCGAGAGCTTCGACGACCCCATCTTCGACTTCCGCTTCTCCAAGTCCGCTGTCGAGACCCTCGAGATCTGGGGCGAGGACGTCATGATGGAGAAGCTCGTCCGCGCCATCCGCCAGAGCCGCCCGGACGTCATCTTCACCAACTTCCAGAACGTCTTCGGCCAGCACGGTAACCACCGCGCCATGGCCTACGCGGCCGAGCAGGCGTTCACCCTCGCCGCCGACCCGAACGCCTACCCCGAGCACTTCGAGATGGGCCTCGAGCCTTGGCAGGCCGCCAAGTTCTACCTGCCCAGCGGCCGCGGCTCCGGCCAGGCCGACTTCGAGCTGGAGACGACCCTCTCCATCCCGACCGGCGGTTACGACCAGGTCTACGGCGCCACGTACGAGCAGCTCGGCCAGCAGTCGCGCGCCTACCACCGCAGCCAGGACATGGGCAGCTGGGCCGACGAGCGCTCGACCAACTCCAACCTCCACCTCGTCCAGTCGTTCGTTACGGACGCCGAGACCGACACCTCGCTCTTCGCGGGCGTCCCGTACACCGTGGCCGACCTGGCCGCCAAGGTCGATGACGCCACCCTCGCCGGTCTCCTTACCGACGCGCAGGCCGCCATCGACCGCGCCCTCGCCGCGTTCCCGAACTTCGACGCCGTGCAGGGCGAGCTGACCGTCGCCCTCGCCACCGTGCGCGCCGCCCGCGCGACGCTCGCCGCGAGCGACGTCGACGCCGCCACGGCTTACGACATCGACTTCCGCCTCGCCCAGAAGGAGCTGGAGCTCCAAGTGGCGAGCCGCCGCGCCCTCTCGCTCGTCACGCGCGTAGTGGCCGCCAACCCCGAGCTCACCCGCGGCGGCACGACCGAAGTGACGGTCAGCGCCTACCTCGGCGGTAACGTCAACGCCGACAACGTCACGTTCGCCGTCGTCGCCCCGGAAGGCTGGACCGTCGAGCCGAAGGAAGCCGTCGAGCCCGCCAACCTCACCAACGGCCAGACCGCCAAGCAGACCTTCGTCGTCACCGTTCCGGCCGACGCCCCCTACTACAACCCCTACCGCCGCAACGTGAACCCGTTCCGCGCCTCCGGCGACGTCTACGGTGTCGTCTCGTACGAGGTCGACGGCGTGCCCGTCCAGGTCACCGTCGACTCCCGCGAGATCATCGGCGTGCTGCCCGACATCTCGCTCCGCGTCACCCCGGAGAACCTCGTCTACAACTTCCTCAGCCCCGCCGACCTCGTCATGAGCGTGGCCGCCACGAACTACGTCAACGGCCCGGCCGAGACGGTCCTCACCGTCGACGCCCCTGAAGGTTGGACCGTCGAGCCCGCCTCCGTGACCCTGAGCTTCGACCGCAAGGGCGACGCGCGCGGCGCCAGCTTCACCCTCACCCCGGGTGAAGGCGTGGTGGAGGGCGCTTACGACTTCGCCGTCCGCGCCGAAGGCGACGCCTCCAGCACCGACTACACCCGCGTCATCAGCTACGACCACATCGGCAAGACGTACCTCGTGAGCTCCGCCTCCGCCAACGTCCAGGCCCTCGAGGTCGCCTTCGACCCGAACCTGCGCATCGGTTACGTCGACGGCGGCTCCGACCGCGTTTACGAAGGCCTCCGTCAGATCGGCATGAACGTCGACCTCCTCACCGAGGACGACCTCACGACCGGCGACCTGAGCAAGTACGACTCCATCGCGGTGGGCATCTACTCGTACCGCGCCCGCCCCGACCTGTTCGCGGCCAACCAGCGCCTCATGAAGTGGGTCGAGGACGGCGGCAACCTGCTCGTCCAGTACCACCGCCCCGCCGACGCGTGGGACCCTGAGTCCGTGCCGCCTTACGAGATCGAGCTCGGCCGCGTGTCGCTCCTCTCGCGCGTCACCGCCGCCGACGGCGAGGTCGAGTTCCTCGAGCCCGAGAACCCGATCATGACCACCCCGAACGTCCTCACTCAGGCCGACTTCGACAACTGGGTGAAGGAGCGCGGTCTGTACTTCGCGCAGGAGTGGGACGAGCACTACACCCCGCTCTTCAGCGTCACCGACCGGCAGTGGCCCGACACGTGGGACGAGCTGCCCTTCCTCGGCTCCATGCTCACGACGGACTACGGCAAGGGCCGTTACACGTACACGAGCCTCGTCCTGCACACCGAGATCGAGAACAACGTGCCGGGCGCCTACCGCATCTACGCCAACCTGCTCACCCCGCCCGCGCAGGAGTGACGCAGCACTAAAGCCTCGTAGAGGCTTGTAGAAGAGAAGCCGCCGGCCCTCGAGATGGGCCGGCGGCTTCTTGGTTCGGTTGGGTGGGACCGGGCTCTCAGTCGCCGCTGCCGTTCGACCGCCGCGCGTTGTCGGCGATGACCCGCGTGTTCTCGGCGATGCGGAAGAGGGCGATCACTACCTCGAGGCCCATGCGGGCGAGCACGATATAGAGGATGAAGCCGAGCACCGCGAGGACGAGACCGAGGATGGCGCCGCCGGCTCCGAACGTGGAGGAAGCCGTCGTGAAGATGCCGATGGCCACGATGCCGGAGAGGACGATGCTGAGCACGAAGACGATCCGGATGATGCTCGGCGTCACGTACTGCGAGAACGACATATCAAAGAGCTTGGAGAAGAACGACTGCGTATCCATGCCTTGGTGCCTCCGTTGCAGGTTTCGGAGGCAATATAGGGGACCGGGGCGTCCGACCTGTGTGCGATTACCGTCTTGGACGCGGCAGACGCTGCCTTCTCAGCTGTAGTACACCCCGATGGGCTTGCCGCCGATCTGCTCGACGTGCACGTCGACGTCGTAGATCGCGCGAAGCGCGCCGGGGGTCATGACCTCGTCGACGACGGCGTGCTGCAGGATGCGCCCGTCGCGCATGGCCACGATGGTGTCGGCGTAAGACGCGGCGAAGTTGATGTCGTGCAACACGATGACGACGGTCTTGCCGAGGTCCTCCGTGACGCCCCGCATACGCTTCATCATGGCGACGGCGTGGCGCATGTCGAGGCTAGCGAGCGGCTCGTCGAGGAGCACGTAGTCCGTGTCCTGGCAGAGGACCATGGCCACGAAGGCGCGCTGACGCTGACCGCCGGAGAGCTCGTCGAGGAAGCGGTGGCGCAGGTCCTGGAGCTCAAGGTAGTCGAGGGCGGCCTCGACGTGGCCGCGGTCCTCCAGGGTGGGGCGGCCCTGTGAGTGCGGGTAGCGGCCGAACGTGACGAGGTCCTCGACAGTGAGCCGCACGGCCAGGTGGTTGTCCTGCCGCAGGATGGCCACCTTCTTGGCGAACTCCGACTGCTTCATGCCGTGCGTTGGCACGCCGTCGATCTCGACGGTCCCGCCGTCTGCCTTGAGCAGGCGGCCGACCAGGGAGAGGAGCGTCGACTTGCCGGCGCCGTTCGGGCCGATGAGGGCGGTGACGCCGCCGCGCGGGATCTCGACGCTGACGTCGTCGAGGACGACCGTCTGGCCGTAGCGCTTCGTCAAGTTGCGGGCGGTGATCATCTGACGACTCCCCTCAACACGAGGTAGATGAAGAGTAGCCCGCCAGCGAACTCGACGATGACGGACAGGCTCGTGCCCAGGCCCAGGACGCGCTCCAGCACCGTCTGCCCGAGGATGAGCACCACGGCCGCGAGGAGCGCTGCAGCCGGCATTATCACCCGGTGACGGTAGGAACGCAGTAGGGCGTAGGCGAGGTTGGTGACGATGAGACCGAAGAACGTCACCGGCCCCACCAGAGCAGTGGAAACGGACACGAGCGCCGTGATGATGGCGAGCGCTTGCGTGACCGTGCGGCGGTAGTCGACGCCAAGGCCCAGGGCCATCTCGCGACCGAGCGCGAGGATGTCGAGCGTGTGGCGCATGCGCCAGGCGCCGTAGAGGGCCGCCCCCACCACGATCCCAGCGGGAAGGAGCAGGGTGGCGTCGAACGTGTTGAAGCTGGCGAAGAACGTGTCCTGCAAGACGGCGAACGTGAGCGGGTCCATGACCCGTTGCAGCAGGTTGGTGACGCTGCGCAGCATCACGCCGAGCACGATGCCCGCCAGCACGAGCAGATGCAGGCTGCGATGACCTACCACGAACAGCCAGTAGTAGAGCGCGCCGGCGAAGAACATGAGGCCGAGGGTCTCGATCGCGAACATCATCCGCCCGTCCAGCTGGGTGAGGCCGGTGGCGCCTAGGAAGAACGCCAGGCACGTCTGGAGGAGCATGTAGAGGGCGTCGAAGCCCATGATCGACGGGGTGAGGATGCGGTTCGTCGTGACCGTCTGGAAGAGGACGGTGGATACGGATATGGCAGTGCCGACGAGGAGCATGCCGAGGACCTTGCGGCCGCGGAACGGGATGATGAAGCTCCACGAGCCGCGCGCGCCCAAGGTCATGAACAGGTAGATAGAGATAGCCACGATGACGCAGAGGACGATGATGACGACGGCGGGCGGGAAGCGGCCCCAGCGGCGCCGGTCGAGTTGGCGGGCGGCGGGCCGCCTCGCGAGGGTCCGGGCGTCAGCCGACACGAGACGAACGCCTAAGCAACAGGAACAGGAAGAGCGCGGCCCCGACCACCCCGATGACCGTGCCGACGGGCACCTCGTACGGGTAGCGCAGGGTCCGCCCGAGCAGGTCGCAGGCGAGCACGAAGCCCGCCCCGAAGACCGCGATCCAGGGGATGGCGCGCCTGACGTTGTCGCCGACGAGGAGGCTGACCACGTTGGGCACCACCAGCCCGATGAACGGCACCGCGCCGACCGTCACGACGTTGACGGCTGTAACGAGGGAGACGATGACCAGGCCAAGGACCATGACCTTGCGGTAGTCGATGCCGAGGTTCTTGGTGAACGACTCGCCCATGCCGGCCACGGTGAAGCGGTCGGCGGCGAAGTACGCGACGATGGTCAGGCCGCCCGATACCCACAGGAGCTCGTAACGCCCGCGCAGCACGCGGGAGAAGTCCCCGGTCGTCCAGCTCGCGAGGCTCTGCAGGAGGTTGTAGCGGTAGGCGATGAAGGTGGTGGCGGCTCCGATGACACCCCCGAGCATCAACCCGATGAGGGGCACCACGAGGGGCGAGCGCAGCGGCGTGCGCCGGATGATGAGCATCAGGAGCGCCGTGCCGCCCAGCGCGAAGGCGGCCGCGATGAGCATCTTGACCATCACCGGCGCGTTCGGCGTGACCAGCATGGTCACGAGGATGCCGAGGCTGGCCGACTCGACCGTGCCGGCCGTCGACGGCGACACGAAGCGGTTGCGCGACAGGAGCTGCATCAGCAGCCCCGCCACGCCCATGGACGTGCCGACGAGGAGCACGGCGAGGGTGCGCGGGATACGGCTGGCGATGAGCACCAGCGCGTTCAGGCGCTCTTCGCCGCCTTTCAGCAGGCCTTGCCAGGAGAGGTCGAAGACGCCTACGGCGACGCTGACCACGGCGAGCACGAGCACCAAGACGGTGGCGGCCACCAGCAGCAGACCGTGACGCTTCGACTCTCCCAACTTCACGATGATGCGCTACAGCTTACTACTGCTTACTGGAACGCGGCCGCGACCTCGTCGAGCATCGCGTTGGCCGTGCTGAGGCCGGTGCCGAGCACGATGTACCAGTTGAACGGGTTGAGGTAGACGACGTTCCCATCCTTCCAGGCCGTCGTGTTGTGCATGAGCTCGTTGTCGAGGACGGCGGCGGCCGGCTGGGCGCCTTCCGTACCGATGGCGGCGTCGCGGTCGATCACGAAGAGCCACTGCGGGTCGTGCTCGAGGAGGAACTCGAAGCTGATGGGCTCGCCGTGCGTGGCCGACTGCACGTCCGCGATGGTCGGCGTGAGGCCGAGCACCTCGTGGAGGAAACGGCCACGGAGGTTGTCGGGGGCGATGGCCGAGAGGCTGCCGCCGTTGACCATGATCAGCATGCCGTTGTCGGCGGTGGCCACCTGGGCGCGCACCGACGCGATCTTCGCGTCTAGGGCTGCGAGCGCGGCCTCGCCGTCGGCCTGCTTGTCGAAGATGGCGCTCAAGGTCCGCACGTTACGGTGGATGTCGGCAAGCAGGTCGCCGGAACCGGAGAGGTCGATGGTCGGAGCGAGCTTGGCGAGCTCGTCATGCACGGCGGCCGAGCGGCCGCCCACGATGATCAGGCCGGGCTGCTCCGCGTTGACTACCTCGTAGTCGGGCTCGAATAGGGAGCCGATGTTGATGACGTCGAGCTGCGCCCATGCGGGCACCACCCCGGCGAGGGACGGCGCGCCGTCGACCGCGATACCGAGAACGGTGAGGGTGTCGATGGCGTCGTAGTCGTAAGAGAACACGACATCGGGGTTGGTGGGGACGGTGACGTCGCCGCGGGCGGTCGCCACGGTGACGGTCTGCGCCGAGGCCGCCGTGAGCACGGTCAGGACGGCAGCGAAGGTGGCGGCGCGGAGCCGCCTGCTGATGTTGCGCATGTTTTCCTCCTGGCGCGGCTTCCCCGGTCGGGTGGAAGCGTTCGCGTGTGATGATCTTCTAGCCCCGCGCGGATGGCAGAACCAATCCATAGCATATTACTATGGATTGATCGGACGATCGCATGCCTGCGCGGCCGCTGTCAAGGCGGGCGGCTGCCGGTTCGGCGATCTGGTCCGTCGTGACCAGGTGCCCGTTCTGACGGCAGGTCCACCCGGCTATAACCGGCGCATAACCGACGGGGGGCGACCATCTAGGCATGTCAGAGAAGACCCGCGCGCCAAGCGCGCGCCGCACCGAGGACGCACCCGACGCCCGCGTGTCGGCCGCCTCGGTCGGGACTGGCGGTTCCTCGGAACCGTCGGTCCCGCCGACACCGCCGGGCTCGGCGGGGCAGGTCGTTTCGTACCGCGTCTGCCCCGTCTGCTCGCGAGCCACTCCGAGTTCGGCCGGTGAGAACTACTGCCCGAACGACGGCGCCGAGTTGCTGAAGGCTTGCCCGAGCTGCGGGGCGCCGATCGGCTCGCCGTTCGGCGAGTTCTGCTCGACGTGCGGTGGCCGGTTGTTCGACGAGTAGAGCTGGGGTTCCTCAGGCAGCGGGAGCGGCGGGGCGCCCGCGAGGTCGCACTGACTCGCCACCGCCGCCGGCCTATCATTGCGATGAGCCTGGGGTTGGCCCAGACCGCTTAAGGACGACCCGTTGCCAGACCGTCGCACGGATGACCATCGAGGCAGTCACACAGGTGAGCGCCTGGAGCAGCTCTTGGCGCGCCTGCGGCCCATCGTCTCGCGTCGCAAGGGTGTGGCCATCGTTCTGGTCGGACCGCCCGGGATAGGGAAGACGACCCTGGCGGCCCAGGCGCTGACCGCGCTCGGCTGCAGGTGCCTGAGCCTGCCGGCCAACGTCGGTCTCGCGCGTCTGGTACGAGAGGTGCCTAGCCCGGCCACCCTGCCGGCATGGGCTCGGCTCGGCTTGGAGCGGGCCGCGGCTGGCGAGGTCGTCGAGCAGACCGCCCTGGTCGGGGCCGTCTCGGCCGCGCTGCAGCGCAGCGCCCCCTTCGTCCTGCACGTCGACGACCTCCACGAGGCGCAGCCGGAGCTGGTTGTCATGCTCGAGGCCCTGGCCGGCGCGTGTCGGCGGACCCCTGGCGTCGGCCTCCTCGTAGCCAGCCGGCAGCACCATCCCCAGCCGTTCGAGGAACTCTGGCTCGAGCCCTTTGAACAGGCGGACTCGATCGCGCTCCTGGAATCCGTCATAGGTGGTCCGGTACCACCGGCCGCCGCCGAGTGGGTCTACGCCCGTGCCCGAGGCAACCCGCTCTTCACACTCGAGTACCAACGGCAGCTGGCACGCGGCGGCTTCCTCTGGAGCGACGGGCAACGCTGGAACTGGCGCGAGCCGCAGTCGGGAGTGCGACCTGCTCGCGTCGAGGCCGTCATCGAGCACGTGGTGGCGCACGCGAAGGGCGGTTCGGCCGCGGCCGCCGCGGCCGTGGAGGCGCGGGCGCTACTGCCGGCCGGCGAGCCGAACCTGCGCGTCTGGGGCGAGGTCGCCGGCCTGCCGCATGGCGAGCTTGCCGCGCAAGCGGCTCGGTTGCATAGGCTCGGGCTCCTGAGGGGTGGCGACTTCTCGCACGGGCTCTATCGAGAGCTCACGCTTGCGACTCTGCCGGCCGACAGACGCAAGTCCATGGCGGCACGCGCCGTCGCCAGCCTCGACTCCGACCCCGTCGCCGCGGCGCACTTCGTCGACGGGGCCGGCCTGCCTGCCACCGCGGCGCGCGACCTGCTCCTCGCGGCCGCGGCCGCGGCCCCGTACAAGGTCGACAAGGCCAGGTTCTTGGCGCGAGCCTCGCGGCATGCGCAAGGGGGCGAGCGAGCGCGTCTCGCTTACGAGGCCGCCATGCAGCTCATCGACTTCGACCTGCCGGCCGCGTTCGAGCTGCTCGAGCAGGCAGCCGCCGACCCCGGAGCCGAGCCGCGCATGGTGCGGGCCTACGCCCACGCGCTCGCGCGTCAGGGCAGGCTAGACGCGGTCCGCGAGCTGGTAGCCAGGTTGGCGGCCGACGGGGTGCCGGAGCGGGAGCTCGCCGACCTGCTCGTCACCAGCTTCAACGCCGCCGGCGATCACCGCTCCGCGCTGGAGGTATGGAAGGCCAACGCCGGCCTGCATGCCGATGCCGACTTCGGGCTTCTACGCGCGGCCGCCGCATCGGCCTTGGCCAGCGGCGACATGGGTCTCGCGGAGGAGCTGCTCGACCGTGGCACCAGCGGCGACGTCGACGCCGTCCTGCGCTGCGAGTTCATCTCGTTGCGGGCGCTGGCGGCCTACCACCGGGGCGATTACGTCGCCAGCGAGGAGCTAATCAGCGGGGCGATCGGGTTGCTAAGGGGCTTGGACAGGCCCCGGATCCTCAGCACCGCCCTCCTGAACCGCGCCGCGTTCCTCAAGCAGCTCTGCCGCTTCACGGAGATGAACGACTCTCTGGAGGAGTGCCTGCGCCTCCGGAGCGAGACGCTCGACGGTCGCTCATACGCGTTCGCGCAGGCGGCGCTGGCGGAGCTGCGCATCGACCAGGCACGCTTCGCGGAGGCGGAGGACCTCCTCGACGAAGCGCTGGAGACGCAGGAACTGTACGGCCCATCGCGCTTCCTAGTGAACACGCTCTCCATGCGGTCCGTGCTGCACTTGGCGCGCGGCGAGCCGCTCCTCGCCTGGCACTACGCCGAGCGGTCGCTCCAGCTTGCTCGCGAGACGGGCGGGCCGCGCGTGGTGCTCGAGATCCTGTTCGACGCCGCCGCGGCCAGAGCCCGCATGGGCGAAGGCTCCAAGGCGCTGGCGCTGGCGGAGGAGATGGTCGCCCTTGGTCCCGAGACCGGCGCCTCGCCCCTGAACGAATGCCGCAGTCGGTGGGCCAGGGGCCTGGCGCTGGCCGCCGCCGGCGACGTCGCGACCGCCGCCCTTGAGCTCCGCGCCGCGCTGGAAGTGGCGCGGGCCGGCGGGCTGGCGCTCGAGGCAAGCAAGGTCGCTATCGACCTTGCCACCACGGAAGTCGACGACACGGCCGCGAGGGAGGCCTTGGCGTGGTTCGACGCCAACGGCCTTGCCATCGGGCGCGTGCTCGTCGGGCGCGCCTTCCCCGGTCTGGTCGACGCCGACTCCTCCCCAAGCGAACTGCCCGGCCCGGCGCGGCCTACCGCCGGCCAGGGGATGGGGACAGCGGCCGCGCCCGGAGGCGACTCGGGACTGCGGCTTGAGGTGCTTGGCGACATGCGGCTCGGACCCGTCGGCGGGACGGAGGCGGTCAAGGGCGAGCGACGTCGCCTCCTATTGGCGCGCCTCCTGCAGACACGCATGGACGGCGGCGCCGAGGTGACGGACCTGGAGCTCATCGAGGCCCTCTATCCGGGCATGCCGGAGCCGGACGCCGTGAGGGCGCTGAAGCAGCTCGTGCACCAGGTGCGACGCAAGTACGGTACGCGAGTCCTCACCCGCACTCACGCGGGTTACGCGCTCGGCGCGGCCGTTGGCTCGGACGCCGAGGGGTTCCTCGCCGGCGCCGGGTCGGGCGGAACAGTCGGCGCCGACGCCGGTGTCACCTCGGAGCACAGGCGTGACCAGGCGGCCGACGACCCCGCCGCGCCGTTGGCCGTGTGGCGCGGCCCGTTCCTGAAGGACGTTCCCGAGGCTCGAGAGGACGGCGTGACCGCTCGCCTTACGACGGCGGCGGCCCGACTGGCGAGCCGGGCCGTTGGATCTAGCCCCGCAGACGTCGTGCGCGTGGCGCAGTACTTGCAAGACGTGGCTCCTTTCGAGGCTCACCTGGCCGCCCTCGAGGTCGCGGCGCGCGAGCGCCTCGGCGACCAGGCCGGCGCAGCCGCGGCGCTGGAAAGGGCGCGGCGGCGCCTGGCGGAGGTCGGCGAGGCGCTGGACACCGGCGAAATGGCGCGTATCAAGGCGCGCCTCGAGGCGCGCCCGGAGATGGGCTCCTAGGACGAGCGGCCTAGCCGTCGCCTTCGGAGACGGTCCAGGCGCCGTCGCCGCCCGGCCGCAGCGTGCGGCCCGCCACCGCCGCGACGAGGCGACGGTCGTGCGACGCCAGCAGGATCGCGCCAGGGTACGCCGCGAGCAGCCGCTCCAACGCCTCGACCATGCCGACGTCGAGGTGGTTCGTCGGTTCGTCGAGTACGAGCAACGGCGACCGGGTGACGCTCAGGCGTGCGAGCGCGAGGCGGGTCCGTTGGCCGCCGGAGAGCGTGGCGACGGGCGCCGCCGGGTTCGGCGGCAGGCCCATGCGCGCCAGCAGGTAGTGGAGGTCCTGGCGCCGCAGCGCCCCTTGGGCGTCCAGGAGCGCCTCCTCGAGCGTGGCGAAGGCGTCCAGCTCGGTGCCATGCTGGCTGAGGGCGAACGGTCGCACGTTGGCGACGACGGTGCCGGCCGTCGGCAGTAGCTCGCCGGTAACGAGCGCCAGCAGGCTGCTCTTGCCGCTGCCGTTCGGACCGACGAGCGCGAGCTTCTCGCCGCGGCGGACCACCAGGTCGAGGTCGCGTATCAACGTCTTGCCGCCGCGCGCCAGGTCGACTCCTTTGAAGCGCACGACGTCCGTCGGACCCAGCGCAACGTCAGGCAGCGGGATCTCGGGCAGGCCAGCGGCCTCGAACGGCTTCTGCACGGGCTCGAGCTTCTCGGCGCGCTCCTGGAGCGCCTTGGCGCGCCGGGCGAGCGTCCGCGACACGTTCTCTGCCTTCGCCTTCGCGAGGATTAGCGCCTGGTTGCCTGCCCGCCTCTTGTTGAACTTGTCCGCGCTCTTGCCCTTCGAGGCGAGTTTGGCGGCCTCCTGCTCCAACCTCCGCTTCGTGCGCACCTGCGCCTCGTGCTGCCTGAACCGCGCGGACCGCACGGTGGCCTTCTCGGCCATGGCCTCCGTGTAGGTGCCTGGCCACGTCGTCAGCTCGCCCCGCTCGAGCTCCGCCACCGCCGTCACCGTCGCGTCGAGGAAGGCCCGGTCGTGCGAGACGATGAGCATGGTGGCCGGGCTGGAGCGCACCCACCGCTCGAGCCACGCGAGCCCGGCAGCGTCGAGGTGGTTGGTGGGCTCGTCGAGCAGGTAGACGTCGGCCTCTTCCAAGAGGCGCTCGGCGATCTCCGCCTTCCGCGCCTGGCCGCCGGAGAGTTCGCTCGGTGCGCCCGGCGCCTGCTCGAGGTAGGCGAGGCGGCCCTGCGCCAGTACGCTGCCGGCGTCGGGCTGCTCCAGACCCGCCGCCACCCTCAGCAGCGTCGACTTGCCGCCGCCGTTGGGACCGATGAGCGCGACCTTCTCGCCGCGCCCGACTGTGATGGAAACGTCCGTGAAGACGGTGGTGCCGCCGTAGCTCTTGGCCACGGCGCGTAACGAAAGACTCACACTGACCTCCTGATCGGAGTCGAGGAACTACTTGGGTTCAAGTACTCGTCGTCAGTGCAAGCCGCGCATCTACCTGGTATGACCTTCCGCTAGACGTCAGGGGTCCGCGCGGGCCAACTCCTCGCGCGGCACGTGGAGCTTAGCACCGATGAGCGGGTGGACAGCGTAGTCTCGCGCTGTCCACCCGCCCGGAACCTCGTTGCCGGCGGCCCCGCCTAAGCTCTACTCAACCGATGTAGGTGGAGTAGTAGGTGCAGCTGCCCGTCCACACTGTCAGGGACTTGCTGCGCGTCGGATCGGGAGCGTGGACGGTCACGGCGATCCGGCAGGCCTCTGTTCCCAACAGCGCGTTGCCTGGCGAGTACGGAACGAACGTGTTGTCGGTCGAACCCGAGACGCCGTTGATGAGGTGCTCGGATCCGCCGTAGGTGACGTATACGCGCCAGTCGTACGTGAGCGCCTCGTTGTCGGGGTTCTCCACCTGGACGAAGGCGGAGTAGCGCCTATGCGTTCCTGTCTCGCCTACGAAGTTGCAGCCGTTCTCCGTGAAGTCGATGGTGTTGCCGGCTGGCACGTTGGCGTTGAGGCACAAGTAGAGCGGGCCGGAGGTCAACGTGCGCGAGTAGACGCCGTACCCGGTGACGCGCGGGTAGGGGTTGACGGGCGGCGGCTGCACGTCGAGCGTGAGGCTCCTCGTCGTGCTCAAGCCGTCGGCGTCGCGGGTCGTGGCGCTGACGGTCCTGGTGCCGGTGGCTCCGTACGTGACCGTCACCTGACAGCCCGTCGTGGTCGAGAGCGTGTCGGGCGCCGCGATGCTCCACGTGGTGTTGCTGCACAGCGCGGCCGTGCCGGCGTCGTTGATGTCCGACACCGTCGCGGAGACCGAGTAAGGCTCGCCGATGTAGGCGGTGCCCGATCCAGAGAGGCTGAGGGACGGGGCCGTGTTCACCACGTTCGCCACGAAGGACTTCTCCGTGACGTTGCCTGCGTAGTTGGCGCGCAGGGTGATCGTGCGTTGCCCGACGGTGGTGAACGTGCGTGTCAGGACCGGCGGGAAGGTGTACTGCGCCGTGTTCCACGCGCCGTCGAAGAGCACCCCGTCCTTGTCGGAGCGAACGACGAGGCTGACGCTGCTCGCCACGGAGTGCGTGACGGAGAAGAAGCTCGAGATGTCGGTCGCGACCCGCAGGTCGACGTTCGGTCGGGCGCTCCGGATGTTGATGGCCGGCGCCTCCGTGCTGCCCGGGTTCGTCTGCTCCTTCGTCCAGGCGGCGCTCCGGCGCGAATCGAACTCCAGCGTGGCGAGGGAATTGAAGCGCGTCTGAACGTAGTCGGCCGGCACGTAGTAGTAGCCGCCGTCGCCCGCTGCGCAGCCCCACGAGTTCTTGACGACGAAGTACCCGCCGCCGCCGATGTCGTACGTGTAAGACGGGGTCGAGAGGTCGGCGTTGCTGAAGAACGCCACGATCTGGACCGCGTGGCCGCCGTAGGAGCCGTCGACCAGGTCACCCTTGTCGTCGATGTATTTCTTGGCGTAATCGGATACCACCCCGCCGGGCGCCGACATGAACCCCTCGTAGACGGGGAAGCTCGCCATCAGGACGTGCCCTTGCGCCAGGAGGTTGCGGTAGTTGTTCAAGTTGAAGGTCTCGCCGGACGACCACACCTGCACGGCCTTGCCAGCCGCCACCCCGCCGCCGCTGAACGTCATGGTCTTGTAGCCGCAGTACGTGAATATCAGGACCGTGGTGCAGTAAGCAGGGCTCTCGTGCGCCGTCTCGGAGCACCAGCCGCCGCCCGTCGTGCCGTACGGGTCGCAAGTGCCCTGGTAGTACTCCGCCTTGCCGCTCCTCGAGTCGGCCCGGTTGGGCGCCGTGTTGTACGTCCAGCTGCTCTCCGGCGCCATCGCTTGGCCCTTCGAGCTCGCCGTGTTGATGGCCTTGAGGGAGGAGTAGCCGTCGGAGTAGTCGTTCTCGTCCCAGTCGTTCTTGACCTTGTTGACCAGGAACTGCTCGGAGAGGTTGACCGCGTTGCCGTTCTGGACGCGCTCCCGACTCTCGATGGCGCCTATCGCAGTGAACGCCCAGCACGTGCCGCGGTTGGCCTGGTCCTTGATGGGCGAGATGAACGATTTGAGGGGGAACCAGAGGCGCGCCACGAAGCTCGTCGGCGCGGAGCAGGCGGCGCCCGAGTCAAGCCCGTTGCCGGCGCTCTGAGTTTCCAGCTCGCCGCTGCCCGGGGCCAGGAAGTCGGGGTCGAGGCTCGTATGGTCGAGGTCGACGACGGTGGCCAGAAGCGAGTCGATGAGCGCCATGGCCGCCTGCACGTCGGCCACCGGCTTGCCGGCGAGGCTGCCGGGCGTCGGCGCCGACGGCTTGAGGTCGTCGGGCAGGAGGTCGTAGGTCATGGCGTACACGCTGAGGGCGTTGCTGGCGCTGGCGGCCAGTTTGGCGTCCTGCGCGGCATTGCTCAGCCTGGTGGCGAGACCTTCGAGGATCACTCCCTCGCCGCTGTCGAGCTCCACCCCCACGTCGCCGACGTAGTCGGCGCCGGCCGCCACGGCGGCAAGGAGGTCGGCCACGTTCTCGCCGGCGTCGGTGAGACCAGCAAGGAAGTCACGGTTCTCGCCGAACTGCCTGATGAGCTCCTCGGCCTGGGCGTCGACGTCCGCCGAGCTCCTCAATACCAGCTCGCCCGAGCCGACCATGCGCCTGAACTCGTCCGAAGTGATGATGGTCGCTCCGTCAGGGATCTCGCCAGTCCAGGCGTTCTCCTCCACGAACAGGTTGCTCGGTCCGGGCGTACCGCCGCAGGACACTAGCAGGGTCGCCAGCATGGCGATCAGCGCCAGGGTGAGCCTCGAGGCCAAGGTTCTACGCCGCATGAATGCTCCTTCTTCCCCCGTTCCCCAGTCGAGTGTCGACGTGTCGTAGGCGCAACCGCCGGACCGCGACCCGTCCGGACGTGAGCGCGGGCATGGCGCTCCGACCCCTGGGTCACTGACAGGAGCCTAGTCGCGTGGCGGTTATATACCGGTTATAGGGGTGCTTGGGGCGCAAAGCGCGCGTCCGCCGGCTCGACGGTCAGTTGACGATGGTCGTGTCGTAGGTGCAACTGCCCGACCACACCGTCAGATACTTGCTGCGCGACGCTTCCGGGGCGTTGATGTGAACGGCGATCCTGCAGGGGTTCGTCTCCGCGCCGGAGTTGCCGGGCGACACCGGCACGTAGGTGCTGTCGGGCAGGCCGGTGCGGTTGTTGAGGATGTGCTCGGAGTCGTTGTAGGTGACGTAGACGAGCCAGTCGTAAGTGAGAGCCTCGTTGTCGGGGTTCTCGACCGTAACGAAGGCCGAGAAGCGCTTGTGCGTACCCGTCTCGCCGACGAGGTTGCAGCCGTTCTCCCGGATATCGATCGTCGTACCCGACGCCACCCCGAAGTTCTGGCAGACGTTGCCGGCGGCCAAGCCGCGCGCCTGGACGCCGTAGCTCGTGATCCTGGGGTAGGGGTTGGCGCGGGGCGGCTGCACGTTCAGGGTCCTAGACCTGGTGGTGCTGAGCCCGTCCGCGTCGCGCGTGGTCACGGTCACGGTCCTACTGCCGGTAGTTCCGAAGTTCACAGCTACCTGGCAGCCGGAGGCGGGCGAGACGGTGTCGGGGGAGCTGACGCTCCACGTGGTGCGGCTGCAGAGCCCCGCGATGCCGGCCTCGTTGGTGTCCCAAACGAGCGCGGCCATGGGGAAGAACTCGCTGATGTAGGCCGTGCCGGAGTAGTCGACGCCGAGCGTCGGCGCCGTGTTCACGACGTTCGCGACGAACGACTTCTCGTCGACGTTGCCCGCGAAGCTGGCGCGGACCGAGATGGTGCGCTGGCCGATCGAGGTGAAGGTGCGGACGAGCGACGACGGGAAGCTGTACTTGCTCGTGTTCCAGGCGCCGTCGAAGAGGACGCCGTCTTTGTCGGACCTCACGTACAGGCTGACCGAACCGGCCACCGAGTGGGTCACGCCGAAGAAGCTCGTGAGGTCGGTCCCGACGCGCAGGTCGATGGTCGGCCGCGGGTCGGTGATGGTGACGGCGGGAGCCTCCATGCTGCCCGGCGTGGCTTGCTCCTTCTTCCAGGCAGCGCTGCGCCTGGAGTCGAAGTCCAGCGTATAGAGGTCGTCGAAGTGCGACTCTACGTAGTCGGCCGGCACGTAGTAGTAGCCGCCGTCGCCCGCCCCGCAACCCCAGGAGTTCTTGATCACGAAGTAGCCTCCGCCACCGATGTCGTACGTGTAGGACGGCGTCGACAGGTCGGCGTTGCTGAGGAAGGCGACGATCTGCACGTCGTGGCCGCCGTAGTTCCCGTCCACGTAGTCGCCTTTGGCGTCGTAGTACTTCTTGTCGTAGTTGGACACCACGCCGCCGACGGGCGACCAGAAGCCCTCGTAGAGCTTGAGGCCCGCGAGGAGCACGTGTCCTTGCGCGAGGAGGTTGCGGTAGGTGTTGAGGTTCCAGGTCTGACCGGACGCCCAGACCTGGACGGTCTTGCTCGATGCCACCCCCGAGCTGGAGGTCATGACCTGGTAACCGCAGAACGTGAAGACGATGAGGGTGGTGCAGTAGACGGGGCTCTGGTGGGCCGTCTCGGAGCACCACCCGCCGCCGGCGGTTCCGTACGGGTCGCAGGTGCCGGCGAAGTCCTCCGCCTTGCCTTCGTCGTCCGAGGCGCGTTTCATCGCGGGGTTGTAAGTCCAGAGGCTCTCCGGGGGGATCGTCTGGCCGACCGCCGCCGCGACGTCCAGCGCGCGCGTCGCGAAGTAGCCCTCGGTGTAGTCGCTCCTGGCCCAGTCGTTCTTCACCTTGTTGATGAGGAACTGCTCGGAGAGGTTCACGGGGTTGTCGTTCTGCACGCGCTCGCGGCTCTCGAGTGCGCCGACGGCGGCGAACGCCCAGCACGTGCCGCGGTTCGCCTGCGCCTTCACGGGCGAGATGAACTGCTTCAGCGGGAACCACAGGCGCGTCACGAAGCCCGTCGGGGCCTTGCACGAGGCGTCCGCGTCGACGCCGTTGCCGGCCGCCTGCGTTTGGAGGTCGCCGCCGCCGCCCGGCGCCATGAAGTCCGGGTCGATGCTCGTGTGGTCGAGGTCTTCGAGGCCGGCGAGTAACGCGTTCAACGCCGCCAGGGCTGCCTGTACCTCACTCAGCGGCTTACCGGAGAGACTCGCCGGTGTCGGCGCGGAGCCCTTCAGCCCGTCTGGCAGCAGGTCGTAGTTGAGGGTGTACGCGGCGCGCGCGTTCGCGACGCTGTTGGACAGTTCGTTGTCCTCCACGGCCCTGCGGAGCTGGGAGGCGAGGCCCTCGAGCCTTACCGCCTCGCCGCTGTTCAGCTCCAGGCCGATGTCGCCCAGGTAGTCCGCGCCCTCGGAGACGGCCCGCAACAGGTCGGCGACGTTGTCGCTCGGGTCCGGCAGCGCGGCGAGGTAGTCGCGGTCGGCGTTGAACCGCTCCACGAGCTCCCTCCCCTGATCCTCCACGTCCATGGTGCTTCTGAGCACCAGTTCGCCGCGGCCGACCATGCGCCGGAACTCGTCTGACGAGATGACGATCGCTCCCGTCGGGACGGCATCGGTCCACGCGTTCTCCTCGACGAAGAGGTTGCTCGGTCCGGGCGTGCCACCGCAGGCGACCAGGAAGGTAACCACCGCCGGGAAGAGTGCTTGGGCAAACGCTCGTAGCTTCATGACCGCTCCTAACTGACTCGGGTCTCGGAGGGCCGACGGTGGCGTGTGCGGGGCGCAACGCGTTCGGCGTGCAGGCGCGCATGAGACGCCCGACTTCCGGGTGATTGGCCGAACGTTAGAGGCCGCGCGGTTATATGACGGTTATAGGGGTTTACCAGGGGTGTACCAGGGTTTTACCAGGGTGTACCTAGGCGTGGACCGTCCTCGGCTTGTGACACCTGTCATCTCTCGGCCCTGACCACCGACACTGCCGCCGGCGCGCCGACGGGAGCACCCTTGAGGCATGACAGACACACGGGCAGCCACCATGGACCGCTCCCCCGCGACCGACCCGGCGGAGCCGGTCGCCGAACTGGTGGAAGCGACGAAACGTTACGGCGCCGTGACGGCGCTCGACCGCGTGAGCCTGCGTGCCATGCCGGGCGAGGTGCTCGCCGTCCTCGGACCGAACGGGGCGGGGAAGACCACGGCCGTCTCCCTGATGCTCGGCCTGGCGAGGCCGACGTCCGGACGGGCGCGCCTCTTCGGGGCCGACCCGCGCTCGGCCGGTAGCCGCATGCGCATAGGCACGATGCTCCAAGTGTCCGGGGTTCCCGCGACGCTCACCGTGCGCGAGCACCTGACCGCGTTCGCGACTTACTACCCAGCGCCGCTTGGCGTCGACGGGGCCATCGCCATCGCAGGTCTCGAGGGCGTCGCGAACCGGCTCTACGGTAAGCTCTCCGGCGGCCAGCAGCAGCGCCTGCACTTCGCGCTCGCCATCGTCGGCGATCCGGACGCGCTCTTCCTCGACGAACCGACCACCGGGTTGGACGCCGCCTCGCGCCGCGCGTTCTGGAACCACGTCAGGGAGTACCTCGGCGGCCGCCGCAGCGTGATCCTGACCACCCATTACCTCGAGGAGGCCGACGCGCTCGCCGACAAGGTCGTCGTTCTCGATCAGGGCAAGGTCGTGGCGTACGGCACGCCGACGGAGGTCAAGGCGCGAGCCGCCGGCCGCAAGGTTAGGGCCGTGACGCGCCTGTCCACCGCCGAGGCGTCGGCGCTCGCCGGGGTTAGGAGCGTCGAGCGCTCCGGCGCGGTGACCACCATGCTCTCCACCGACTCCGACGCCACCGTGCGCGCGCTCCTCGCCGCCGACCCGCGGATGAGCGGACTGGAGGTGACCGGCGCCGGGCTCGAGGAGGCGTTCCTCAGCCTGACGAGCGGCACCGGCGGCGATGACGGCGAAGGGAACGCCGCCGCCGGACCGAGAGGTCGGGGCGGCGGCCGGGATAGCTACGCTGCCACGGGAAGGACCGAACCATGACCACCTCCACGCCGGCCGGAGTGACGAACGCCGCTTCCGACGCCGTTCAGGCGCCTCGCCGCAACCTGCCCCGGCTCTACCTGACCGAGGCGCGCTTCGAGTTCCTGAAGCTCCTGCGACTGCCCGGGTACTCAGTCTCGGTCCTCGCCTTCCCCGTCATGTTCTACGCGCTCTTCGGCGCGCTGTTCGGCGGCTACGCCGTGCAGGGGATCAGCACCGCCAAGTACATGGTCGTCGGCTACAGCGCGGCGGGCGTGCTGGCGGCCTCGCTGTTCGGCTTCGGCGTTGGCGTGGCCTCCGAGCGCGGGCAGGGGTGGCTGCGCCTCAAGCGCGTCTCGCCCATGCCTCCGCTCGCGTACTTCTTCGCGAAGGTCGTCATGGCCCTGCTCTTCAGCACGCTCGTCGTCCTGGTGCTCACGCTCCTCGGCGCCGTGCTGCAAGGCGTGCGCTTCGAGGCGGGGACATGGCTCCGGATGTACGGCGCCCTCATGCTCGGCGTCCTGCCGTTCGCCTCGCTCGGCCTGGCGTTCGGCTACCTCTTCGGCCCTAACAGCGCGCCGATGGTCCTCAACCTGATCTACACTCCGGCCGCGTTCGCCTCGGGCCTCTGGATCCCGCTCACGGTCATGCCGCCCCTGCTGCAGAAGATCGCGGAGTTCCTGCCGACCTACCATTTCGCCCAGTTCGCCCTCTCCCAGGCCGGCGCCGAGCCGGTCGGGTCGGGTCTGACGCACGTGCTCGTGCTGGCGATCACCACGGTCGTCTGCCTCGGTCTGGCCGTGTGGGCGTACTTCCGCGACGAGGGGAAGACGTACGGCTAAGGCTCCGGCCTTATCCTGGCAGCCATGAGCACCGCCCCCAAGACGGTACTCGGCATCCCGAGGGTCGAGGCCCCGTGGCTCCTCTACCTCTGTTTCCTGGCCTTCCAGCCCCTCTTCGACCCGGACTCGGGGATCGGTGACTGGCTCGTGATAGCGGCCTCGGTGGCGGTCTTCCTGCCGGTCTACGGCTTCACCCACCGTGTCATCGGCCGGCGCCAGTTCTTCCGCCGCGCCGGTGTGCCGGGGGCCCTGATCGGGATAGTCGCCATGCTGGCGCTCGGCGTGCTCACAACGCTCTTCAACAGCGCCGGCAACGTGTTCATCATCTACGCCGCCGCCGCGGCCGGGAAGCTGCGGCCGCGCGACCTGGCGCTCAGGTGGCTCGGGGCGGTGTTCGTCGTCCTCGTCGTCGCCTTCCTCGCCTCGCCCGTGCCGCTCGCCTATCGCTTCGCCGCGTTCACGCCCGCGGCCGTCATCTCGCCCATCCTTGGCTTGTCGATCCTGTACGCGCGCGAGCGGCGTGAGTCGAACGCCCGGCTGCGCATGGTCCAGGACCAGGTCGAGCGGCTGGCGACCATCGCCGAACGCGAGCGTATAGCTCGCGACCTGCACGACCTGTTGGGTCACACCCTCTCGACGATCACGCTCAAGTCCGAGCTGGCGGCCCGCCTCGTTTCGCGCGATCCGGCTAGGGCGGAGCGCGAGATCCGCGACGTCGAGCGGCTCTCGCGCGAGACGCTGAGCGAGGTGCGCGCGGCCGTGAGTGGCTACCGGAAGGGCGGGTTGGAGGGTGAGCTGGCGAACGCCAAGCTGGCGCTCGAGGCGGCCGGCGTGGAGTTCGACTACTTCACCCAGCCCCTGCACCTGCGCCCCGATGTCGAGGCGGTGTTGGCCACGGCCCTGCGCGAGGGTGTCACGAACGTCATCAGGCACGCCGGCGCCAGGCGCTGCCAAGTGACCCTGGTGGACGACGGGGCCCTCGTGTTCCTCACGGTGACGGACGACGGGGTCGGCCCGCGCGCCGAGCGTGAGGGCGGCGCTTCGGGCGGTACGGGGCTCGTCGCCATGCGCGAGCGGGTGCGCGCGTTGGGCGGCACGGTGACGGTGAACCCGCAAACGTCCGGCGCGAAGCAGGGCACGCGTCTGGAGGTCAGCCTCCCGCGCCAGGCCGCCATCGCCGCCCCTGGCGTCGCCGCCCGTGACGCCGGCGCCGCGGCCGATGCCGCCTTGACCGCCGTCGCCGCGGCCAACGCCGCGGCCGACGCTACGGCCGACGCTGCGGCTGCCGCGCCGGCGAGACCGGCCAAGGCATGATCCGCGTCGTCATCGCCGAGGACCAGGCCATGGTGCTGGGCGCCCTGGCGGCCCTCCTCGGGCTGGAGGACGACATCGAGATCGTCGCCGAGGCCCGCGACGGCGCCGAGGCTCTCGCCAGGGTCAGGGAGTCGCGGCCAGATGTGCTCCTGACGGACATCGAGATGCCGCGCCTCACCGGCATCGAACTCGCGAGCGCCGTGAGGGACGAGCGCGACCGCGCCGGCCTGACGACGCGGGTCGTCATCCTCACCACCTTCGCGCGCGCAGGCTACCTCCGCAGGGCGCTGGAGGCCGGCGCGGTCGGGTACCTGCTGAAGGACTCGCCGGCGGAGAAGTTGGCCGACGCCATCCGGCGCGTGCACGCGGGCGGGCGGGCGGTGGATCCGGAGCTGGCGGTGGAGGCGCTCGGCGAGGTCGACCCGCTGACGGACCGCGAGCGCCAGGTGCTCAGGTTGGCCGGCGAGGGCGCCTCGACGGCGGCCATCGCGTCCACGCTGGGGCTCTCGGAGGGCACGGTGCGCAACTACCTGTCGGAGGCGATCAGCAAGCTGGGGGTCGGCAACCGCGTCGAGGCCGCGCGCTTGGCAAGGAGCAGAGGCTGGCTGTGAGGCGCATGGGTCGCCGCCGCTCGCGCCCGTGCAGGCTCGGCGATCACGGGGCGTAGCTAGGCCGCGCGCCTCGTCACCGCTACGTCACAGTAGGGTCGCCAGCCGCCTCTTGCCCCGGTTCTCCTTAGCGATCCAGGCGACGTCCGGATCGGAGGTGTCGAGCCTGGCGAACGCGGCCAGGCCGGGGGCCGGGTCGGCCGCGACCGCGACGCTCCAGCAGTAGCCGAGCGCCTGGCGCAGCACGCGCGTGTCCGGCTCCCGCCGCAGTTCGGGTGGCATGGCGGCGATGGCGTCCGTCGCGCGGCGGCAGACGGCGATCGCGACCGCCGCGCACTCGGGGTCGCGCAGGAGCCGCGGCTCGCAGATCGCGGCGACGGCGGCGCGCTTCACCAATGGGTCGGCGTCCTCCACCCAGTCGACCACGACCGACCGTAGCGCGCTCGGCGCCTCGTCGCCGAGGAGCTGCAGGCCCAGCTCGACGCCCATGCGGACCCGCCAGCGCTCATCGCCCGCCAGCTCCCGCGCCCGCGCCTCGGCGGCGGGGTCGGCCGCCCGGCGGCCGAGCGCCGCCGCGCCGCACATGGCGCGGTACTCGTCGGTGTCGTTCGCGAGCTCTTCGACGAGCGCCTCGTCCGCCAGGGTCGCGAAGGCGGTCGCCAACTCGAGGTTCGCGCGCGGACCGGGCAGACCGGATTGCCGGTCCAGGAAGGCGGGCCATGACTCCCTGTCAAGGCTCGTCAACTGCTCCGCCCAGCGCGGCTTGGCCATGGCGCATGCTACCGGGTGCGCGGGAACGTACATAATCGGGGCCTAGGCCGGACCGGACCCGGGTCCGCGGCCGAGTTCGCTCAGGGAGGCTGCCGGATGCTCGACATGCTCGCTAGGACATGGTGGACCACGTTGCTGAGGGGGATCGCGCTGGTGATCTTCGGCGCCATCGCGCTCCTGTGGCCGGGGCTGACGTTGGTGGCCCTCGTCTACACGTACGCGGTGTTCGCTTTGGTGGATGGCGCCTTCTCGCTCGCCTCGCTCGTCGCCCGCACCGGCGTCGGCCCCTGGTGGGCCCAGCTCTTCGGCGGCCTGCTCAGCATCGCGGCAGGCATCGTCGCGCTGGTCATGCCGGGGCTGACGGTCATCACCTTCATCTACCTGATCGCAGCTTGGGCCGTGCTGCGCGGTTTCATGGACATCGTGGTCGCGGTGGCCCTGCGCAAGGAGATCACGAACGAGTGGTCGTTGATCCTCGCCGGGTTGGTGTCGATCGTCTTCGGCGTCGTGCTGGCCGTCTGGCCGGGCGCCGGCCTGGTCACGTTCGTCGCCTTGCTAGCCGCGTTCGCGCTCGTGGCGGGCGTGTCGCTGATCGTGCTGGCGTTCCGCCTCAAGGGCGCGAACGACCGCAGGGAGTCGGCGCGTCAGGCACGCGCCTGACGCGGTGCGCGCCTGGGTTCGGGCCGCCATGGCCTTGGGGTGAGGTAGGGGGCGGTTGACGCCGCTGCCCCGTGCCGCTAGTGAACGCATGACAGGCCCCGCGACCGAACGGTCGCGGGGCCTGTCCGACCAGGCGCAGGCCCCACGGCGCCGGTCGAACGAGGGGAGGGTCGTCGGCGCCGGCCAGGAGAGACGGCGCCGACGGCGGTGGGTGGCGCCTGGCGAAGGCGCCGCGCGGCTCGGCGCTAGTCGCCCGCCAAGGCGGTCCGCCTTTGCATGGCGACGCTGGAAGCGCGTTCCCTGGCCTCCAGGGACGCGAGGAAGCGCCAGACGAAGAGCAAGGTCGTGAGCAGCAGGCCCGGGTACCCTACGGCCGCCGCCGTGTAGGGGATGGTCGGATCGCCGCCCTGCACGCGTGGGAGGTTGTAGCTCAACAGCCCGAACGTGATGATGAGGCCGAACACCCACATGCCGAGCAGCCAGATCCCCGCCTCGAAGCCGCGCAGTGGGCGGGCCCAGCCCGTGGTCGGGGGCGCGTAGTCGGTCGCCTGCGATGCCGGCGCCTGGACCCGGTGGCCGAGGGTGATGAGGTCGAAGACGAGCAGCAGGACGCCCGCGAAGAACACGATGCCGAAGAGGACGAGCAGGACCTTGTAGGTGCCCATGGCGGGGTAGATGTCGCCACCGAACCAGTCGAGCCCCAACGTGCGGTAGGTGAAGACCTGGATCGTCCCGCCGATGGCGAAGGCGAACCCGATCCCGAGCATGCCGAGGAAAACGAGCCAGAAGGCGAGCTGGCCGAAGCGCTGGTCGAAGTCGACGACCTTGCGCACCTTGGGCACGATGAAGTACGCGGCGCCCAAGCCGAGCATGCCGAAGGTGCCGAACATGGAGAGGTGCGCGTGGCTGGGCGTCACCCACGTGCCGTGCGACCAGACGTTGGTGAGGGCGAACGTCATCGTGAAGCCGAGGATGCCGGCGCCGACCATCTCGAGCACCGCCGAGCCGAGTAGGAAGTAGAAGGCGGGCTTGTTCTCGATGGGTTTCCTGTCGTGGTGGGCGTCGAGGTACATGTGCCAGAAGCACAGGATGAGGGGCAACGGCTCCAGCGCGCTGAAGAGCGAGCCCCAGAACTGCCAGAACTCCGGCGTTCCGACCCAGAAGTAGTGGTGGGCGTTGCCGAGAAGACCGGAGAGCCACACCAGGGTGACGCCCCAGAAGACCGCGTAGCCGACGGCCTTGATGTCGGCCTTGAACATGAGCACGAGCAATATGCCGATGAGGCTGATGTGGATGACTTCCCAGACGCCCTCAACCCAGTAGTGGACGACGAACCAGCGGAAGTACTCCTGCAGGTCGATGCG
>JBDZVI010000121.1:0-6472 GCA_040255585.1 Deinococcaceae bacterium | reverse complement strand
GATGCCCGACACGATCTCGTTCGCCCGCGGAGCCCCATCGCTCGACATCGTCGACGTCGACGGCCTGAAGGCCGCCGCCACGCGCGCGTTCGAACGCGACCCGGCCGGCACGACGGCCTACGGGACCGCGGTCGGCTACGCGCCGCTGCGCGAGTGGATCGCCAACAAGCACGGCGTCGACACCTCCCAGGTCATCGTCACCAACGGCTCGATGCAGGCCGACGCGTTCCTGTTCGAGACGCTCGTGCAGGCCGGCGACCCGGTCGTCGTCGAGAAGCCGACCTACGACCGCACGCTGCTGAACCTGCGCGGGCGGGGCGCCGACGTGCGGCCGGTGTCGCTGGAGCGCGACGGCATCGACGTGGCCGAACTCGAGTCGCTGCTGCGCGACGAGGCCGTGCGCCCGACGCTCGCGCACATCATCCCGAACTTCCAGAACCCGGCCGGCTACACGATCTCGCAGCCCAAGCGCGAGAAGCTGCTCGACCTGGCGCGCGAGTTCGGCTTCGTCATCTTCGAGGACGACCCGTATGTCGACATCCGCTTCAGCGGCGAGTCGCTGCCGACGATGCTGTCGATGGACGAGCACGGCGCGGTCGTCTACGCGTCGTCGTTCTCCAAGACGGTCTGCCCCGGCATCCGGGTCGGCTACCTCGTCGGGCCGGCCGAGCGGATCGCCGAGATCCAGCGCCTGGCGACCAACACCTACATCTCGCCGAACATGGTGGCGCAGTCGCTCGTGTTCGAGTTCTGCTCCTCGGGCGCGATCGACGGGTCGATCGCCACGGTCAAGGCGGCGCTGGCGGCGCGTGTGAAGCGCCTGACGGCGGCGCTCGAGCGCGACCTGCCCGAGGCGTCGTTCCAGGCGCCGGAGGGCGGCTACTTCATGTGGCTCGAGCTGCCCGAGGGCACCGACATCCACCGCGTCTTCGACGAGGCCAACCAGCGCGGCGTCGCGATCGTGAAGGGCACCGACTTCCTGCTGGAAGGCGGCGAGAACACGCTGCGCCTGGCCTACTCGGGCGTCACCGAGGACCAGATCGACGAGGGCGTCGCCCGACTCGCCGAGGCGGTCAAGGCCGCCGCGGGCGCGGCGGTCTGACGCGCCGCCGCCGATCGCCCTCAACCAGCACGACGTTGCGCCGGTTGGTGATGGGCAGGCCGGAGCGGAGCCACACGCGAGACACGGCGCCGGGACGTCGCTACCCCTGCCCGCCGGAGGAGCGAAGTCGAAGCACCCTCCCGGCGAGCGGAGGAGCATCCGACCATTCATTTCATGCGTAGATAAATTATTGCGTCGTAAAATGTCTTGCGGTACGGTCTGTCCATGGCGTTCCTCAACCGCGCCGATGACCTCGCCGCGCTCAACGACCTCTGGGGCTCCCAAGCGGCCGAGTTCTTCGTCCTCTGGGGACGGCGGCGCGTCGGCAAGACCGAGCTGCTGAGCACGTTCGCCGAGGGACGACGCGCGCTGCACTTCGAAGCCACCAACGTCACACGCTCCGAGCAGCTGCTCGACTTCTCTAGCGAGTTGGCCCGGGTCTCGGGCAACATGCTGCACGCGCAGCACCCGCTGACGACGTGGGACGCCGCTCTCACCGCCGTCGAGCAGTTCGTTGGGTCGCAGCGCACGATCGTCGTGCTCGACGAGTTCCAGTTTCTCGCTGGCCAGGAAGCGGGCCTGGGCAGCCTGATCAACCGGTGGTGGCGGTCGGTGGGACGCAAGCTGCCCTTGGTGCTGATCATCGCCGGCAGCGAGGTCGGGTTCTTCGAGCGTGAAGTCCTCGGCGGCGAGATGTATGGCCGCCGCACGGGTCAACTCCACCTCCTGCCCTTCCCCAATCGCGACGCAGCCCTGTTCCATCCGCGCTATTCGCCCGAGGACCGCATCCGCGCCTTCGCGGTCTGTGGCGGCATGCCCTATTACCTCGAGCGCTTCACGGACGATCTGCCCCTCCGCGATCACATCCTGCGCCACACCCTCTATCGCGACGGCTTCCTCTTTCAGGAAGCCGACCTCCTCCTGCGCCAGGAGCTGCCCGATCCGCGCAACCACATGTCAGTCCTGCGGGCGATCGCCCAAGGCCAGACCCAGAACAACCGGATCGCCGGACGCACGCAGCTCAGCGAGTCCCAGGTGAGCCAGATCATCGCGACACTCGAGCGCATGCAGCTCGTACGAACCCTGCGGCCCGTCACCGCCTCCGAGCGATCCAAGAAGACCAGCTACGAGATCTGCGACGGGTTCTTGAACTACTACTTCCGGTTCGTCGATCCGGCCCGATCCCGCCTTCGCACGCGCGCCCAAGCCGAGGCCTACCTCGACGAGGTCGTTATGGCGCAACTCGACCATTTCGTCTCCAAGGGCGCCTGGGACCGCGTCTGCCAGGACCACGTGATGGAGGTCGAGGGCGCCGCAGCCGTGGGCGCGTGGTGGGGACAGGTGCCGACCGGCGAGGGCCGCCGGACACGTTCGCAGGAGATCGACATCGTCGCCGTCGACCACGGCACAGCGGTGATGGCCACCGGCACATGCAAGTGGACCAACGGCGCGCTCCCGGCCTCCGAGGAGGCGCTGCTGACAGCCACGGAGCCGTTCATCCCGAAGAGCAACGGGGTCGCGCGTCATTACTTCTGCTCCCGCGAAGGCTTCGACGACGAGCTGCGGCGGCTCGCCGACGCCGATCCCGACCGCTACAGGCTGGTCTCGCCCGCCGACGTCTACTGACCGCCCGCCGCCAGGTCCACCGCGTAGCGCTCCACCACGCCGGCGTCGCCCTCCCAGGCGCGCCCGTGGCGCAGCCGCAGGCTGCCGTCCGCCGACGGCGCGCCCAGCACGAAGACGTGCTGGGCGGCGCCGCCGACCCCCGCGCCCTCGGGTCGGTCGTAGCGCTCCTCGAGCACCTCGGCGCCCGGCGGCAGCGCCTCGACGGTCCACGTGTGGCCGGTGCCGGGCGTCTCGGGCAGCGCCAGGATGACGCGGTCGCCGCCCGCCACCGTCAGGCGGCGGCCGGCGTCCTGCGGGCCGAGACGGTGGTCCGTCACGGCCGCCCGCTCACCACACGTACATTTGGTGGATGACGCTGCCGTCCTCCTCGCTCTGCACGGTCGCGTTCGCGTCCCTGGCGAGCCGCGCCAGCTGGAGCAGGGCCTCGTGCGCCGATGCGTTGGCCGGCGACAGCTTCCGCCAGCCGATGCCGTTGAGATAGCACCAGGCGTTGTTGGCGTTGTCGGAGGTCCACAGGCCGCCGATCTTCACCGACGTCGTGGACACCGCGCCGGGCGCCTGCACCGCCGCGACGCCCGACGCCTCGATGCCGGGCGGGGCCATGTCCGGCGCGCCCGGGCCCGTGGCGCCGTTGCTGCCGGGCGGCTTGATCGCCGTCTGGCCCGGGGTGATCGTCGGCGACGGGGCGCCGCCGCCGTCGGCCGGCGTCACCGTCCGGCGGGGGGCGGCCGAGCTGTCCTTGACCTTGGTGGGACTCATGTCGTGTCTGCTCCTAGAAGACGTAGGTCTCGGTGACCTGGCCGTTGTCGTGGAAGGCGTGTACGGGCTGGTTTCGCAGCCGCGAGGAGGTCAGCTCGGTGAGCATCGAGAGGTTGACGTTCGGCGCCGCGTGGGCCAGCCGGGCCCAGCCGAGCTTGTCGAGGTACGCCCACGCGTTGTCGGCGCTCTCGTTGCTCCACAGGCCCCGGACGAGCGCGTCGACCCACATGCGCAGGTTGACGTAGTCGACCCCGTGGACCCGCCAGGTCTCGATGCCGCATTGGCCGTAGGCGATGCGGAAGAAGCCGCCGTCGCCCCAGCCGGTGCCCCACTGGTTCTTGCAGATCCAGCAGCCCTGGGCGTCGTCGTAGCCGATGATCGAGATGCAGTGACCGCCCGCCTCGGCGCCCGACACATGGTGGTAGACGCCGCTGCCGTAGCTGAAGAAGTCCTGGTAGACGATGAAGCAGGCGCTGATCGCCCCGTGGCTCTGCAGGTGCTGCTTCATGGCCGGTACGTTGCCGGTCAGCGTCTGGAACCCGGTGATCTTCGCCAGCCGGTTCGGCCAGTCCGGGTTGAGCGTGCCACCGCCGCCCGCGTTGTAGGGCATGTAGTCCTCGAACGTCACGCCCGTGTCGCGCAGGCAGCCGAACGCGAGCTCCGGCCACCAGCCGCTGCCGCACGAGGCGCCTGACGCCGGCCCCTCGACGAAGAACAGCTGCTGCTCGGACAGGTCGATCTTCAGCGCCGGCTGGCCGCGCTGGAAGGCGGCGGTCGTCTCGGTGGTGGCGACCGTGCCGAACGCGACGCAGGAGCCGCAGCTGCCCTGGTCCTTGATCGGCGTCACGTAGCTGTTGCCGCCCACGTTGCGGGCGTCGAACGAGGCGCCGATCGCGCCGATCTCGCCGCCGTCGGCGCTGATGCCGACGGCGGCTGCCGGGAGCTCGGCGAGCACCTTGGAGCGGTCGAGCAGCGCCTGGCGCTCGGTGCCCTCGGGGAGCGGAACGCCGAGGCGCACGCGCCGGTCGTCCTCCTCGAGCATCGCGATCGTGGTGTCGGTCGAGCGCCACGTCGCCCCCTGCCGGTCGAGCTCGACGCGCAGCGCACTGAGGTCGAGGGCCTTCTCCTGAGCCATGTGTCCCTCCGGGACGTTGAGTGGTGGATTCGCGCGCGAGCGTCCCAGCGGTCCGTCACGGTCGCGTCACCGCGGCGTCACGGGGCGCGGCGTCCGCGTAGGCGAGGTCGCGCAGCTCGGCCGACGGCTCCACGCCGACGTGGCGGCGCAGCATCGACCTGTAGGACTCGAACTGACGCAGCGCCTCGCCGCGGTTGCCCTCGGCGACATGGGCGCGGATGAGGGCGCGGTGGGCGCTCTCGCGCAGCGGCTCGGCGGCGACGGCGGCCAGCCCGGCCTCGACGGCTGCGCAGTAGCGCTCGCGGCGCACGAGGTCGGCGCAGATCGCTTCCAGCGCGTGGAGCCGCAGCTGGCGGACGCGTTCGCGTTCGATGGCCAGCCAGTCGCCGTACCAGTCGGGCAGCAGGTCGCCGGAGGCCAGCAGGGCGCGCGCCGCGTGCTGATCGAGCGTCTGGGGCGCGTCGAGCGCCCGATGGGCGAGCGTCGTGAGGGCGGTGACGTCGACGGCGACGTGCGGGGCGAGCGCGAGGTGGCTGCCGCGGGTGGCCAGCACGCCGCCGGCGAGGCGGTGCACGCGCCACAGCGCCGAGCGCAGGCTGGCCTTGGCCTGCTCCTCGCCGGAGTCCAGCCACAGCGCGCCCGAGACGTACAGGCGCTGAACCGCGCGCGGCTGCAGGGCGACGAACGCAACGAGCCGCTGGGCGCTGAGCGGCAGCGCGACGGCAACGTCGCCGGCGTGAAGCTCGAAGCCGCCGATGAGACCCAGGACGGTGGGTGGTGGTGGCGCCACTGGAGGACCTTGCGGGGATGCCCACCCGCAGCGTGGACCTCGCCGGACGCGGCGTCAATGCGCGCCTTGAGCGTTGAGCGGCGATCGTGAGGGACGGTGCCCGGGTCCGCCCCTGGCCTACGAGAGGCGAGGGCGCCGCCCCCTGCTCGACGCTTACGCAACAAGCCTAGCGACTCGTCCCGTCGCCCTTGAGGACTGCCAAGCGTGCGTTGAGGACCCCCACGATGTCGTGCGACTCGCCGTCGTCCCAGACAACCGTCTGACCTTGGCTAAGTCCTTGGATCGGTGTCCCCACGCCGTCGGCGCTAACTGCGTACACGCGATCGACCAATCCGATTCGCCTGCTCTGAAACTGCTCGATACGGCTCAACGGCAGGACCGTAGTCCCAAGGTTGCTGTGGTTGATGAACCCCTCCGAAGATTCCTGAAGGCCAGTCCTCATCACGAGTGTTTCGCACCAGGTCACGGCAGCAAGAGCCAAAGCGAGACACACGGCGACCGGGAGCACCGTTAGCCCATGGTGGTCAAGCGCATTTCCAGCGATGAACATCGCCGAGAAGAGCGCAAGGACCGGATACACGCCAAGTCGAATGATCCATCGGAGATTACGTCGCTGGTAGTAGCGGTACGCCATACTCAGCACAGAGCGCCGCTGAAGATGGCCGCATCCAGTCCGTACGACAGCCCTGCCTCCCCGGCGGCGACCCCGCCACGGAGCCATCCTGGCGGACGCAGGCCATCCGGCATCGAGTCAAGGGTCCGGGCTGCCCCGCGCGACAATGTCGCGCCCCCAGCCAGCAGGACGTTGACCGCGACGCCTGCGCCCTTCTGCCCTGTCGACAGCTCTGGGTCAGTGACCACGAGCGCCGACTGCGCGGCCGCATTGATGCCAATGTAGGCACCACAGCCCGCATCAGCAACCGGGACCAAGCAACCCGTCACAGTCAACGCGTCGAGACCGACGCTGGCCACCGGGCGCCAGTGGCTTTCCAGGAAACTCCTGATGCTCAGCCCGGTCGGGTCGGTGGCGTTGACCGGGTTGTTGTCCGCGTAGGCATAC
>JBDZVI010000028.1:0-34613 GCA_040255585.1 Deinococcaceae bacterium | reverse complement strand
GTGCTAACGACCGTACTTGCGCGGCAACCCACGCCAGGTGCAACCGTTCACCGCCGCGCACGAGATACTGTTCAAAACGATGGGATTACTAATCACCACATTACCCCGCTAAGCCTGTAGCATGCGCTCGAGCTGCACGAACCGCCCCACTGAAAGCTGCAAACAGCACCACACATCATAGTATGAACAGGCCCTAGACGGACGCCGACTAGGTGATCGAGCTCGGCCAACACGAGGGCCGGCACCCATAGTTTCTCGTCGACATGATCGAGGAACGCTTTGGCCGCAGCATGGTGGGCATCCGAGCGGTCCTTCCCGTACCGCGTAGCCTTTCGACCAGAGCCCCGCGAATGAGGTCGGACTCGGTGCGGCCGTCCGCTTCGGCACGCGCCGTCAGGGCAGTCTTGAGGTCCTCGGGCAGCGTTCGCACTATGCGGCCACCTCATGCCGTACACGTATGGCATGCCTCACTGAGGGTCGTCGCGGCTCATCTTGGGGTTGTTCTGCACCCGACCTGTACCCGAAGGGTCGCTTTGGAGAGAAAGACGAACGGCGCCTCCGAAGAAGCGCCGTTCCCGTCGTGCTTTTCGTGGTGCGCCCGAGAAGATTCGAACTCCTGACCTTCTGATCCGTAGTCAGACGCTCTATCCAACTGAGCTACGGGCGCGTGCTTGCGAGCCTAGGCGGCCCGGGCACGAAAGGATATCACGGGGCAGCGCGCTCGGTGCAAGGGGGCAAGGTTTCGGGCGCGCACCTTTCACCTACCTGCGCGGTCTCACCGACCGGTGTGAGGCGGCGGAGACCCGCTCAAGCGGGCGCGATCACCGTCAGGCCCTGTCGACGCGCCGCCTCGGCGAAGCGGTCGTCGTACGTGACGATACCGGCAAGCTCGTCGCCGAACTCGAGCGCCGCGGCCACGTGAAGCGCGTCGAGCGTTCGCAACTCCGCCGGTTCCAGCCTTCCGGCCGTCTCGAACGTCGTCGTACGCACGGACACGATGGCTATCGAATCCAATACCGTGCGGGCTTGCACCAGCCTGTCGAGGGCCGTTCTCCGCACTGCTCGTAGGAGCTCGGTTCGCGCGAGATCGCAGGCGACCAGTTCTGGTCCTAGGCCGTCGATCCAGGCCAACAAGGCCCCCGTCTCGTGTTCGGCGACGACCAGCTTCACTAACGCAGAAGTGTCGATGTAATAGACCAACTTCAGTAGCGCTCGGCGTCCCGCATGGCGGCCAGTGCGGCGGAGAGGTTCGGCCCCGGCTCGGGCGCTGGCAGCTTCCTGATATCGCGCCGTGGCGGGCGAGCGTGCCCGGATTCGACCAACCGGTCCAGTATGGAGGTGGAGACCGGCCTCATCTCCGCCACCGGCCGGCCGCGGTCCGTGATGGTCACGGTTTCCCCCTTGGTAGCCTTAGCGACGACCGTCGAGGCGTTCTGCCTGAGTTCCCTTATCCCTACCTTCGCCATGTGCTACAATGTAGCACATCAGGCTTGGGCGACCAGTGTGTTGGGCACCGAGCCCCTCATCTTCGCGTGTAGGCGACCCCGTCGAGCCAGATGACGTCCTTGGAGTCGGTCGAATCGGTGACAAGCACGTAAATCGGTGACAAGCACGTAGTCGTAGGTCGAGCCGTCATCGAACCGCGTGGTCGGTATGACGCCGTCTATGGCGTACCGTCCGCGCCGGTCGGGAGGCAGGTCGGTCACCACCACCCTGGTGTCGCCGAACTCGCTCGTGCCACACACACCGGCGCCGCGCACGACCACGCCGTCCGGGAAGAACAGGAACTCTCTCCAGCTGGTCACTGATGTCCTCCCGCCGAACGCGATGTCGCCGCCGCCGAGCGACAAGTAGCGACCGTCCAGCCGGAAGCCTGGGGGCGGACTCGAGTACGTGGCGGTGAACGGCAGTGCCTCCCAGCGGCCGGCGCGCTCTAAGGTGATGTCGGCGTCGTCGACCCAGACATGTAGCAGGGAAGGGAGGTACGGCCAGTTCGGCTTGCGCTCCGCCAGGACGATGGTCGAGCCGCCGATCTGGGGCTCGGAGTGCAGCAGCAGGCCGTCATCGTCGTACGTGCGAGCTGCCTCATGCTCGAAGCCGTCGAAGACGTCGGTCAGGAAGCGGAAGAGGCCCTCGGCGACCAGAGACTCGGTCCAGCCCTCGAGCTCCGGCCAACCCGGCAGGGGCCACGTGCGGCCGGCCATCGCCACGGGAGCGCCATCGGTGGCGTGCGCGCTCGTAACGCTTCATATGTGTAAGATGTGTAACACACTCAGCGATGGAGGCGATGATGCGAGCGCTCGGCAGCCCGACCCTGGCCACCCGCGCCCGCCTCGCGGGCTACACCTTCGAGCTGCTCCATTTCGCCCTCAAGAACGCCCGGGCCTGCATCTTCCCCGTCTTCGTGTTCGTGATGTTGGCGCTCTCCAAGTTGGTGCCGCTGCCGCTGGCCCGCTACGACTTCATGCTGTGCGCCTGCCTCGCCATGCAAGCGGTCATGCTCGCCACGGGGCTGGAGACGCGCGACGAGCTGAAGGTCATCACCCTCTTCCATCTGCTCGGCCTTGGCCTCGAACTGTTCAAAACGCACGCCGGCTCATGGTCCTACCCGGAGGCGGCGCTGGCGAAGGTGTGGGGCGTGCCGCTCTACAGCGGTTTCATGTACGCCAGCGTCGCGAGCTACATGATCCAGGCGTGGCGGTTGCTCCGGCTGCGGTTCCTGCGCTGGCCGCGCGCCGTGCTGGTGGTACCCCTCGGCGCGCTCATCTACCTGAACTTCTTCACCAACCACTTCCTCCCCGACCTGCGCTTTTGGCTCGTCGTGGCGGTGCTGGCGGTCTTCGGCCGCACGTGGGTGGCCTTCACGCCGCTCACCAAGGAGCGGCGCATCCCGCTGCCGCTCGCCTTCCTCCTGATAGGGGTCTTCGTGTGGTTCGCGGAGAACATCGCGACCTACTTCGGCGCCTGGCAGTACCCGCACCAGCAGGACGGCTGGCGGATCGTTAGCATCCACAAGCTCTCCTCCTGGGCGCTGCTCGTGATCGTGAGCCTGATGGCGGTGGTGCAGCTCAAGCACGTCAAGGGCGAGAGGGCGGACCAGCGGCAGGACGTCGAGCTCGGGGCTTCGGGTGCCGGTCCAACATAAGAGCCGGCCTACACGAGACCGGCTTCAAGTGCGCCATGCGGCGACGAGTTTTGGCGGAGAGGGAGGGATTTGAACCCTCGATGGAGGTTTTGGCCCCCATACTCCCTTAGCAGGGGAGCGCCTTCAGCCGCTCGGCCACCTCTCCACGTTGCCCTGCTGACCATACCTTGGCGGAGGGTGAGGGATTCGAACCCCCGGACGGGTCACCCCGTCTACGGTTTTCAAGACCGCCGCCTTCAACCGCTCGGCCAACCCTCCGGTCAACCGCTGAAGCACAACATAACCCTGCGGCAGCTCCCTATGCCCGTCCGAGACCCGCCGCGCTCCTCGAGAGAACCCTCGCGAGAACCGCGTCCGGGACCGTCCGTCCGGCCAGCGTGGACAAGTATATGTGCGCCTTCTTCGGGGTGTCAACGACGTTCGTCCGGTCGCTGTGGGCCTCCTCACGCCCCAGCCACGCCCGGCGCCACATACTCTCCTGGGTTCATCGCAGGACCGGCCAACAGGGTGGAGCCGGATCATAACAGCCCACAAGCGGGCCTCGGAGGAACGCATGCGTTCTAGTCGTCGAACGTTCGGTTTCGTCGCCATCGTCCTGATTGCCTGCACAGTGTTGGCGAGCTGCAGCACGCCCACCTCGCCTACGCCCAAGGGGCTGAGCCTAGAGGGGCTATGGCGGGTAACGCCAGGCACCGGCACTGCCTACGGCAGCGGGGGCACCACGACGCTCGAGTTCGGAGCGGGCTCAGGCGGCATGGCTACCTTCCTGAGCCTCAAGGACTCGAGCGGCGTGACGGTCTGCGACCAGGACGTCTACTCCATCCTGCCTGGCAACGTCGTGCTCCTCGACGGCACGTACTACAGCGCCGTGGCGCGCACGGACCAGGTCGTGCTCAAGACCGCTACCGACACCATCACCCTCGACCGCGTCACGGACGGGTCGCCGGTGACCCCCTGCCGGGAGGCGCGTGCCACCGCGACCTTCTCGTCAGACGCCGGTCTGGGCGGCGCCAGCACCCTGAGCGGGGTCGGCACGGTCCTGTACTTCAACCAGGGCGACGAGGCGATCGTCGGTTACGACACCGCCACCGATACTCTCGGCGCGCAGCGCTCGTACACGGATTACGTCTCCGGCGGCTACCATTTCTGGGTGGTGGCGGCGCGCAGCGACGACCTGTTCTACGGTCAGTGCTACTGCGGCGGTTCCAACACGCTCGACTACTTCGACCTCTCCACCGACACGTCACTCGCCTGGACGGACTTCTACCCGCTGCATAACAGTTTCGGTGTGCGGTTCGGGTACTTCGACGGCACCAACGCGGTCATCGGGGGTCGGGAGTGGGTAGGGGACGAACAGATGCCCAGGCTCATCACCGTCAACGCCAGCACGCTCGCCGTCGTCGAGGACCGCCAGGTCTTGTGGGGGGCCAGCGTCACCGCCGTCACGCTCCACGCCGGTACGGTCTACGCGCTCGTCGACAACTCCATCGTAACGATCGGCGACGACGGCAAGGCCGAACAGACCTACAAGTTGGACGGCTTGGGCGCGCTCATGGCGCGCGGGATCGCTTCCGCGGGCGGCAAGCTGTACGCCGTCGCCGGCAACGAGTCCGCCGTCACCATCTACGAGGTCGAGCTGGATTAGCCGATCAGCGCAGCCAAGCCCTCGGCCAACGACGCGGCCCACCAGAGCCGGTCGTGCCCGCCGTTGAACTCTAGGTAACTGAGGTCGTAACCCTTGGCCACCAGCACGTCGCGGAGGTGGCGGGTGTGCTGCAGCATCCCGCGTTCATGTAGGCCGACCTCGAGTCTGAACTTGACGGGCAGCCGCTCGGTGTGGGCGAAGCAGCGGTTGAGCCACGCCGGCTCCTCGCCGAGAGCTTGCGTGGTCGGCCACCAGAACGAGCCGGACTGGCTGTAGGCGTTGCCGAACCGGTGCGGCGCTCGCAGGGCCGCGTAGGCGGCCGTCAGCCCGCCGAGGCTGGTGCCCGCGATGATGGTCCGCTCGGGCGCGAAGTCCAGACCCTCCGCGGCCAGCCGCGGCAGCAGCTCCTCGTCCAGGGCGTCCACGAACGCCGGCGAGCAGGCGAGTTCCCGGATGCGGGTCGGCACGTCGATAGAGTCGATCAGCACGGCCGTCAGGGGCGGGAGCATGCCGGTGGCGATGGGCGCGTCCAGGACCGCGTTCATCAGCCCGTTCCGCACCCAGTCCTCGCCGTCCGTCAGGACGAGCAGCCAGTCACCGCGCCCGGCGGCCGATGTGTAGGTCCAGACGGAGCGTTCGTTGTCGAGCGACTCGCTCCTGAAGCGCGACTCATCGAGCCGACCGGGGGTGGCGCTTGGTAAGGCGCTCACGGTCGTCGGCGGGGCGTCGGGCAGCTCGACCCACGAGCCGTCGGTCACGAGCGCCTGCCATGCCTGCGCGCGTTTATGCAGCGGGTCGGGGAGGGCGCACGCCTGGGCGCCGAACCACCGCTCCAGGTCCGCGCGGGGTGTGGCGCTGCCTGCGGCCAGCGAGCGTTCGACGAAGGTGGCCGCGCGCTCCGGCAGCTCGTCGGGTGGGCTACCGAGGGCATAACTGGCACGCCAGTCGGAGCGCACGCGCAGCGTCAGGTGGCGCAGGTCAGTGCCCGGCAGGGCCCTCAGGACACTGTCCTGGTACGCGTCCGGCTCCGTGACGCGGTTGGCCAGCAGCACCACGTCCTTTCCCGGATCGGCCTCGCGCGCCACGAAGGTGACCAGACGCTCGTCGGCAGAGTCGGGGGCCGGCTCGACGAGCGGGGTGCCGACCTCATCGGCGTGGTGCCAGAAGGCGGCGAGGGCTCCGTCGCCGCCGGCGGCGTCACCGCCGGCACCGGTGCCGTCACGGACGGCGAGGGCGTCCACGCCGGAGACGGCATCGTCACCGCCCTGGAGGGCGGCTCTCAGCGCTTCGATGATGGGGCTGGTGGCGAGTGTTGGCCCCGGCCTTCGAGGCTTCGGTGGAACGGTGATGCCCGTGGCAGGGCGAGGCAGCGGATCTTCCATCTTCTAATCTTGACCGATTTACTCAGGATACGGTAGCGTCTCACCGTTCGGTGTCCCTCTCGACCGCGTCGCGATGCGCGTGCCGGTCGCGCGAGGAACAGGAAAGGATCACCGCACCATGACGACTTCCGTAGGTCGTTTTACCCTTCGCAGCCTCGTCCTCGCTCTGGCGCTCGCTCTCATGGCCCTCGGCTCCGCCCAGGGCGCCGGCTGGCCCCGCACCTTCACGAACGCGGACGGCAGCACCACCGTCATCCCGAGCCAGCCGCAGCGCATCCTCTCCACGTCGGTGAGCGTCACGGGCAGCCTGCTCGCCATCGACGCGCCCGTGGTGGCCAGCGGCTCCGCCGGCAACGGCACCTACTTCGCCCAATGGGCGGGCGTGGCCGACGCGCGCGGCGTGGTCAACGTCTGGCCGGCCGGCGCCGTCGACCTGGAAGCCGCCTACGCGGTCGAGCCTGACCTCATCGTCGTATCGACGAGCGGCGCCGACTCCACTCTCGACCAGCTCGCCGAACTGCAGGCGATCGCTCCCACGATCGTCGTCGACTACGGTGGCCAGACGTGGCAGGAACTAGCCACGCAGCTCGCCTCGGCCGTCGGCATCGAGGCACACGCCGCCGAGATCATCGCGGACTTCGACGCCTACGTCGCGGCCGCCAAGATCCAGATCCACGTGCCAGCCGGTACCGCCAACATCATCAGCTTCAACGGCGCCGGCACCACCAACCCCATCGGCCGCGCCGTCGGCCCCCACGCCCAGCTCCTCAGCAGCCTCGGCTTCGTCATCGAGGACCCGGACGTTGCCTGGCACACCCAAGCCTCGCTCCGCAACGACTTCGTGTGGGCCGAGTTCGAACGCCTGACGGACCTCACCTCGGAGACGACGTTCCTCCTGCGCTTCGGACCCGACGGCGTCGCCTCGTTCGTGTCCGAGCCGGTGCTCGCCAACATGCCGTCCGTGAAGGCCGGCCAGGTGTACGGTCTTGGCGTGAACTCGTTCCGCATCGACTACTACAGCGCCATCGAGATCGTCGACAGCATCGTCGCCGAGTTCGGTAACTGAACAGCGCCGTGGCGCGCCGCCCGCTCGTGGTGGTCGCCAGCGTGGCAGTCCTGGTGGTGCTCGCCCTGCTCAGCTTCGGGGTGGGCACCAAGCCGCTCGCGCCGAGCACCACCTGGGACGCCATCTTCGCCTTCGACCCCGCCAACTCGGACCACCTCCTCGTCAGGTACCTGCGCCTGCCGCGCACGGCGCTCGCCGTGGTGGTGGGCTGCTGCCTCGGGGTGGCTGGAACCGTCATGCAAGCGCTCACGCGCAACGCGTTGGCCGACCCAGGCATCCTGGGCGTCAACGCCGGCGCGGCCGCCGCGATCGCGGCGGCCATCGCGTTCTTCGGCGTCACGAGCGTCACGAGTTACATGTGGTTCGGCCTTCTCGGCGCTGCCGTGGCCGGGGTGGCCGTGTACTTCCTCGGCGGCATGCGGCGGGGGTCGAGCCCCGTGAGGCTAGTGCTGGCGGGCGCCGCACTCTCGATCGTCCTGCTGGCGCTGACGCAGGTCGTCATCGTCAACAGCGAGGAGACGGTGTTCGACCAATTCAGGCATTGGACGGTAGGCTCGCTGCAAGGACGGGGAACCAGCGTCGTGCTGCCCGTGACCCTGTTGGCGCTCGTCGGGGTCGCGACGTCGTTCGTCCTGGCGCGGGCGCTCAACGCCGCCGTTCTCGGCGAGGAGGTCGCGCGGTCGCTCGGCGCCAACCCGGTCAGGGTCTGGAGCCTCGCCGCCCTCGCCGTGATCCTCACGAGCGGCGCGGCCACGGCCGCCGCTGGCCCCGTCGGCTTCGTCGGCCTCACGGCGCCGCACTTGGCGCGCTTCGTGACCGGTCCCGACCACCGCTGGGTACTGCCCGTCTCGATGCTGTTCTCGGCCGTGCTCGTCCTCGGCGCCGATGTGCTCGGCCGCGTCGTCGCCCCGCCCGGCGAGGTCGGGGTCGGGATCATGGTCGCCCTCATCGGCGGCCCGTTCTTCGTCTACTTGGTCCGCAGCCGCAAGTTGGTGCAACTGTGAGCGCGCCGGCGGCACGACCTCGGCGCACGGATCCTGCCGGCGGCGGGGTCTGGGCGCCGGCGGGCTGGACCGTCTGGCGTCGGCGTGGCCTGTCTGTCGCGTGGCGACCCAGGCAGGCGGCAGTCGTGGTCGCGCTGCTCGCCGTTACGGTCAGCGTCGCCGCCCTGGCGATGACGGTCGGTACCTTCCGGGTGGAGCTTGCCGACGTCTTCGCCATCCTCCTGGGCAGGGGGGACGGCGGCGTCGGGGAGCGCATCGTCATGAACATCCGCCTGCCGCGCGTGCTCGCCGGCGTCTTCGCCGGGGCCGCGCTCGGGGCGTCCGGTGCCGTGTTCCAGTCCGTGTCGCGCAACGCCCTCGGATCGCCCGACGTCATCGGCTTCACGACGGGCGCCGCCACCGGCGCCATCTCCCAGATAGTCCTCTTCGGCGGCGGCCCCAACCAGGTGGCCGCGGCTGCCGTGATCGGCGGCGTGCTCACGGCCGCGGTCGTATACCTCCTGTCGCTCAAGGGCGGCATGGTGGGCGGCTATCGCCTGCTGCTCACGGGCATCGGGGTCGGCGCCGTGCTCGGGGCCCTCAACGGCCTGCTGCTCGTCAGGGGCGCCCTCGACGACGCCGTGAACGCCAACCTATGGCTCGCCGGCTCGCTCAACGCGCGCAAATGGACGCATGTGTACCCAGTGATGCTAGGCACCGTGGTCGTCTTGCCGCTGCTAGCCCTAGCCGCCAGGCGCCTCTCGCTCATGGAGATGGGCGACGACCTGGCTAGGCAACTCGGCGTCGCAGTCGAGCGCACGAGGCTGCTCAGCGTGTTCGGGGCCGTGCTCCTCGCCGCCCTCGCCACCGCCGCCACGGGCCCCATCGCCTTCGTCGCACTGGCCGCGCCGCAGCTGGTCGTCCGCCTCGGCGGCCGCTCCGACCTGCCGGTGGTGGGCGCGGCGGCCATGGGTGCGTGCCTGCTCGTGGCGGCCGACCTCATCACCCAACTCGCCCCGTTGGGTGCCAACCTCCCTATCGGACGCATGACGGGCATCGTCGGCGGCCTGTACCTCATCTGGCTTCTCACGCGCGGCAGGAACCTGTGAGCGAGCTGCTGGCGGCTCAAGGCGTGACGCTGGCGTACGACGGGGTCACGGTCGCGCGCGACGTCAGCATCGCCGTGCCCACGGGTCGCGTCACCGTCATCATCGGCCCGAACGCCTGCGGCAAGACCACCTTGCTTAGGGCGCTCGCGCGCCTGCTCGCACCCAAGAGCGGCAACGTCGTGCTAGACGGCAAGGACATCCGGAAGTACGGCACCAAGGAGGTGGCCAGGCGCCTGGGGTTGCTGCCTCAGGCGATGACGGCGCCGTTCGGCATCACGGTCGGCGACCTGGTGGCGCGGGGACGCTTCCCGCACCAGGAGCTGTTCAGGCAGTGGTCGGTGGAGGACGAGGAGGCCGTGCGCGCGGCCATGCGGCTCACGCGCGTCGCCGGGCTGGCCGACCGCGAGGTCGACGAGCTGTCGGGTGGTCAGCGCCAGCGCGTGTGGCTGGCCATGGTGCTGGCGCAGGAGACCCCGCTCATGCTCCTGGACGAGCCGACCACCTACCTCGACATCGCCCACCAGCTCGACGTGCTGGAACTCTGCCGCAAGCTCAACCGCGAGGAGGGGCGCACGCTCGTGATGGTGCTCCACGACCTGAACCAGGCCGCGCGCTACGCCGACCACCTCGTCGTCATGAAGGAGGGGGCGGTCGTGGCCACCGGCGCTCCGGCCGACGTGCTCACGGTCGAGCTGCTCGCCCACACGTTCCGGCTCGAGGCGCGCATCGTCACCGACCCCGTGTCATCGACGCCGATGGTCATACCCATCGCCAGCCTGGAGCGGCACGACTGAGCGGGCGACGGCGTCACCCGATGCCGACTACGAACCTCTTGGCCAGCGCCAGCGTGTCGGTGATCGCCGTACCGACCACCACGGCGTGGGCTCCGGCGGCGAGGGCCGCCCTGACCTGCTCGGGTGTGCCGTAGCGCCCCTCGGCCACCACCGGCCGGTCCTGAGCAGCCACCAGGCGGGCGACGAGCTCCACGTCGGGGCCGTTGGGCGGCGGCGCGCCGTTCGTGTACCCCGAGAGCGTGGTGGCCACGATGTCGGCGCCTGCGGCGGCGGCGGCCACACCTTCCTCCACGCCGGCGACGTCCGCCATTATCGGCAGGTCGGGGAAGGCCGCCCGGACGCGCCGGATGAGCTCCGCGGCGCTCGGCGCGCCCACCCCCGTGCGGGGCCGCAGCGTCGCGTCGAGCGCGACCAGGTCGGCGCCTGCGGCCACCAGCGCCGCGACGGAGTCGAAGCTCGGCGTGATATAGGCGACGGGATCGATGTCCGGGCGCTTGTCGATACCGATGATCGGGATGCCGACACGCTCCCGGATCGCCGCCACGAAGCTCGGTCCGTCGGCCCGGATGCCGACGGCGCCGGCCAGTTCGGCCGCCTCGGCCATGGCCGCCATGTGGCTCGGGTGGCGCAGTGGCGAACCTTCTGGCGCCTGGCACGAGATGACGAGACCGCCGCGTAGGGCCTCGATGACGGCACGGCCGCGCGCACGGGCGGTCGGCGCGGTCGGGACGGCGCTCACGCGGCGCCTCCTACGCTCTCGATGGCGTAATCGATCTCGAAGACGCGCTGCCATGGGAACGCTAGGTGCGTGACCCGGTAAGGTAGGCCGAACCGCTGCAGCTCCAGGTCCAGCTCTATTCGCGCCTCGGCCGCCACCGCGTCGCGTCGCGCCTCCGGCACGAAGCCGCCCAGCCCAAGGGGCTTGAGCCCGGGTTGCAAGAGGAGGCGCGTACGTACCCGCGCCTGATAGAGCCAGTCGTCGAGGAGCCGGGCCGCGACGGCCAGCTCCAGCCCGGTTCGGTCGACGCCGAGGGCGGCGAGGCAGCCCAGCGTCACGGCGGAGCCGAGGGCGTTGCCCGCCGTGTTCCAGCCCCCGTAGCCGGCCAGCCGCCGCAGGGCGCCGTCAGCGGCCAGCCCCAGCATGAGGCGGTCGTCGGCGCCGTTGACGTGCGCGACGTCGGCCACGCTCACGAGCCTCGAGCCGTCAAGCAGCGACCGGATGCTGTCGCGGAAGGCCGGCAGCGACCGGTCGAGCCCGTCGACGGACTCTTCCGAGGCGGCGAGCCAGGCCAGCTCCTCGTCGCTCAGAGCCCCGGGGTGCTCCGCCGCGTGGGCCAAGGCGTGCGACACGCCCCCCTGGCCTTGCGACCGCGAGGGGCTGTTGACGCCCAGCCAGAGGTCGACGGGCGTGCCGGGCGGCGCCTGCACGGCGCCCGCGGCGCGGAGGTGAACCGTGACGAGATCGCCGAGGGGTCGGTCCTCGTACGCCGTCCGCACGCCAGCGCCAAGGCGCGACGCGTAGAACGCGCTCACGCGTGCCCGGCGCCCGAGGACGATGGAGGCGAGGCGCGCGATGAGCGCCTGGGCGACCTCGTCGGCGCCGGGGTAGACGAGCACGCGGTCCTCCAAGTCGCGGCGGCGCACCTCAGCCTCGAGCCGCCGCCGGTTCATGACGTTGAGGCCCCACTCCGCCGTGTCGTCCTGGTTGAGCACGAGCGTGTCGATGACGCCGTCCGCCACGAGGTCGAGCGCCGCCAGGTTGACCGCCAGCGTGCGCCGCCTGATGTCAAGCTGGTCCTGCCAGACGTCGGCCGGCACGCCCACGCGTAGTCCGGCCAGTTCGCGCTCCTCGTCGTTGGTCAACTCCACGGCGACGGCGCGGTGCTCCAGCACGGAGCGCCGGAAGATGGCGCGCCCATGCGAGCGGTAGTAGCTCGGCTCCTCCGCGTCGTCGTCCTCGCGGCTGACGCGCTGGATGCTGCTGAAAGCGAGGATGGGCAGGCTCGGGGCGAGTTCCCGCACGCGCCGCAACGCGGCGAGGCGCTCGAGGGCGGCGCCGAGGTCGTTGCCGGACTGCCGCGAGGGGATGAGGCCGCCCCATGCGAGGGTGTCGAGCGCGATGACGGCGCCTAGGGGCCGTCCGGAGGGGTCGGCGCCCCCGGCGGCGGCGAGCAGCCAGTCGGCCAGTCCGGCCACGTCGGCGGGCGTCTTACGCCCGCCCAGCAAGGCCGTCGGGCACGCAAGGTTCCAACCGAGAGCGTCCGTAAGCAGGCGCGGGTAGGCGGCGTTTATGGGGCGCTCGTCGAGCGGGATGAGTAGGAGCGTGTCGATGGTCGTAGGTCCCTTCATGGGCGTTGGCGCCTGGGCGGTCAACCCTTCACGGCCGCTGTCGAGACGCCCGCTATGAACGTCTTCTGGGCGAAGAAGAAGAGGAGAATGATGGGCACGCTCATGAGGAGCGAGCCGGCCATCAGGAGCGGCCAGGCGGCGGCGCGGGTGCTCGCGAGCTGCTGCAGGCCGATGGCGAGCGTGTAGAGGCGGTCGTCGGTCAGATAGATGAGCGGGTTGAGGAAATCCGTCCAGGTCCAGATGAATATGAACAGCGACGCCGTTGCCAGCGCGGGCTTGGCGAGGGGGAGGATGATGCGCGCGAAGATCTGCCACTCGCTCGCCCCGTCGATCCGCGCCGAGTCGGAGATGTCGTTCGGGATGGCCGAGTAGAACTGGCGCAGCAGGAACACCGCGAAGGCGCTGCCCGTGAGCGCCGGCACGATGAGCGGCAGGAAGGTGCCGACCCAGCCGAGCTTCTGGAACATGACGAACTGCGGGATGAGCGTGACCTGGGGCGGCAGGACCATGGTAGCGAGCAGACAGTAGAAGAGCGCCTCGCGGCCCGGCCACCGGATGCGCGAGAAGCCGTAGGCCACGACGGCCGACGAGGCGACGTAGAACGCGACGCTCGTCACCGTCACGAACACCGTGTTGGCGAGGTAGCGCAGGAACGGGATCTCGCTCATGAGGCGCCGGTAGTTGGACCACATGACGGGCGCCGGCACCCACTCGGGCGGGATGGCGAAGACCTGACCGTCCGTCTTCAGCGAGGTCGAGATCATCCACACGAACGGCGTGAGGAAGAAGACGGCGCCGGCTACCAGCACGACGTAGACGACGAGGTTCCAGAGGCCGCGGCGCCGGGCCATCAGCTGCGCGCCTCGTAGTAGACCCAGCCGGACGTGCGGAACACGCCGACGAGCGCGACCGCCGTGATCGCCAGCAGCACCCACGCCATGGCCGAGGCGTAGCCCATCCGGAAGAACTGGAAGGCGTTCTGGTACAGGTAGAGGGCGTAGACGAGCGTGGAGTTGGACGGTCCGCCGCCCGTCATGATGTAGATGTTCGTGAACGCCTGGAACGACGTGATGATGCCCATGATCAGGTTGAAGAGGATGACGGGGGACAGCATCGGGAGCGTCACGAAGCGGAAGCGCTGCCAGCGGCTGGCGCCGTCCAGGTCCGCCGCCTCGTAGAGGGCGACCGGCACGTTCTGCAGCCCGGCGAGGTAGATGACCATCGAGCCGCCGACGCCCCACAGGCTCGCGAGGATCAGCGCCGGCTTGGACCAGCCGGGGTCGGCCAGCCAGCCCGGGCCGTTGACGCCGAGCTGCCAGAGGAACTCGTTGACTGGCCCGTAGTCCGGGTTGAGGAACCAGCGCCACAGGAGGGCGGCCGCCACGGCGGGCACTACGCTCGGCAGGAAGTAGACGGTTCGAAAGAGTCCCTGGAAGCGCACCTTGTTGTTGAGGAGGAGGGCGATGACGAGGCTAAGGCCGAGCGAGAACGGGATGCCGATGGCGGCCAGGTAGACGGTGTTGTAGAGCGTCTTCCCGAAGAGCGGGTCGTTGATCAGGTCGGTGTAGTTGCGCATGCCGATCCAGCGGGGGGCGGACACCACGTTGTAGTCGGTGAACGAGAAGTAGAGCGAGGCCAACACCGGGTAGACGGTGAAGATCAGGAACCCGACCAGCCAGGGCGACACGAAGGCCAACCCCAGCCAGAGGTCGCGGCGCTGCCGACGGGTCATGGACCTAAGCACGCTCGGTCGTCCGGCGCGGCGCCGGCTCCTGCGTGTGCGGGGCCACCCGGCTCGCGCCGCCGCCACCGACTGGGGAACGGTTCATCAGCGGTACTTCTCCAGTTCGCGCTGCACGTTGCGCTGGGCCGTCTCCAGCGCTTCCTGGGCCGTCGCCGTGCCGTCCTGGACGGCGGCGAGCGCCTGGTTGAGCTGGTCGCTCAGGTACAGGCCGACGGGGAGGCCCGGCGGCGTGTACACGTAGCCGGTCAGCAGCATGTCGATGTACGTCTGCATGTGGGGCGTGATGGTGTCGGCGAAGGCCGGCAGGGCGAGGGCGTCGCGGCGCGGCGGGATGTTGGCGAGGGCGGCCGCGAAGCGCGCGGACTGCTCCGGGGCGCTCAGCCAGAGGAGGAAGCGCGTCGCCTCCGCCTTATGCGCCGCCTGGGCCGGCACCACCCAGAAGGAGCTCTGCACCGGCGTCACGTCGGTCCGGCCGCCCTCCGGGGCCGGGAAGTTCGTGACGCCCCAGCTCAGGTCGGGGGCGTACTCGCGCGTGAACGCGACCTCCCACTGGCCGCCCTCCTGCATGGCGATCTGCCCGCGGTAGAAGGGGTTGAACGGGCTGGCCATGTCGCCCCAGCCGGCCTGGAAGCGGCGGATCTTCGCGATGTCGTACTTCTTGTAGAACGCCGCGAGCCATTCGAAGGCCGCCACGTTGCCGGGGTGGTCGAGCGTGACCTCGAGCGTAGTCGGGTCGAAGAGCTGCCCGCCGAACGCGTAGCAGTAGATGGCCGTGACGTTCGGGTAGAACCCCAGGCGGCGCATGTTGCCGCGCGCGTCCACCGTGGTGAGCTGCTCGGTGAGGGCGTCGAGCTCCTCGATGGTGCGCGGAGGCGCCTCGGGGTCGAGGCCGGCCGCGGCGAAGACGTCCTTGTTCCACATGAAGGCGTAGACGTTGAGGGTGGTCGGAACGCCGTACTTGGCGCCCCCGTAGGCGCCGTACTCCCAGATGCCGGGCAGGTAGTCGTCAGGGCCGACGCCGGCGGCCGTCAGGTCGGCGGTGAGGTCGGCGAGCGCCCCGCCGTAGCCGAGGGGGACGACCATCCAGTCCCAGACCGTCACGAGGTCGGCCGGCGCGCCGCCGGCCAGGGAGGCGAGGATGCGCTCGCCGTCGCCGATGGGCACGAACGACGAGCGCACCCTGACGTCCGGTTGGCTCGCGTTGAACTCGTCGACGAGGGCCTGCATCGCCTGGCCCTCCGAACCGCCCCAGGCGTACCAGAAAGTGATCTCCGTCTGGGCGACGGCCGTGCAGAAGAGGGTGAGGGTGGCGAACGACGCGAGCCACGCGCGGACTGCGCGGCGACGCAGGTTCCGGGCGGTGGGGCGGGCGGATGGCAAAAGGGTCACGGTTCACGCTCCTCACTGGCTTGACTCCCGGCGGGCAGGGTCGTTACGCGTGCGGTCCGGTCGCCGAGGCTGGGCCTCATCGACCGAGCTCCTTCAGGTACTCCTGGTAGTCCAGGTAGAGCTGGGCGGCCGCGCCGCCGGCGCGCGGGCTCATATGGTTCGGGAAGGCGAACGCGACGAACTTGGCTACGTAAGGCGCCTCGAGTTCGAGTTGGCTCCGCACGGTCGCGATCTTCGCGCTCGTGGCCTGCCAGGCGAGGTCGTCGACCGGCCAGCCGTGGGTCTGCTCGAAGACCTCGAGGTCCGACCAGAGCGCCACGCCGTGGGCGTCGGTGACGGTCTTGAGCGCCCGGTAGACGGGCACGCCCTCCTCCACGGTCGTGCGGCGCGTGCCGACGCCGTCCTGCATGGCTATGACGTCGAGCTTGGCCCTGGCCAGGGTGGCGTCCCACCACGCCGCGTAGGCCTCGCCGTTCGGTCGCATGCCGAAGTACGGGGCGACCATCACGGGCCGCCCGGCCTGAGAGTGGGCGGCGTCCGCCATGGCCGCGAGGTACGTGGTCATGGCCTCGTGCGCGGCGGGCGTCACGAAGCTCCTGTCGTCGATCTCCTCCGGCAGGTAGTAGCCCACGAGGGCGGGCGAGGCGCCGTAGAGGCCCTCGAGCTGCTGCAGCAGCGCCGTGTTGCTGGCGGCGGAGGCGGTCGGGTCGAACTTGCCTTCCCAGTACGCCGGGTCGAGGGCGAGGCCCAGCCACACCTTGAAGCCGGTGGCCTCGGCGGCGGCGAGCAGGTCGCCGATGGGGTCCCACGTCAGCATGTCCGCGCCGGCGGTGGGGCCGTCGTTCCAGCCGACGGGCTTGCCGAGGCTCAGGTAGTGCGAGCCGTCGCTCGAGACGGAGATGGCGATAGCGGAGGGCAGCTCGACGGCCGAGACGTCGGAGCGCATGAACTGGACCTCGACGCGGTCGAACGCCGTCGGTTCGCCCAGGTCGAAGTCTATGGCGATCTCGCCGCCCGGCAGTTGCCAGCCGACCATGTCCGACCAGGCGAAGTTGGCGCTGCCGTCCGTGAGCTTCCCGCCCGCCGCCGCGTCGGGGTCGAGGTAGGTGCCGGAGGGGCCGGGCGTGAGCGCGTAGCCGCGCCCCGCCACGATGTTCCGCCCTTGGTAGAGCACGCTCACCTCGGGGATCATCGTCCACTCCTTACTGTTCGGCGTGACGACGATGCGTAGGCGCGTGGCCTTGGCCGGCGCGTCGGCCTGCCAGGCGAGGGTGGCGATCGACTCGTTGGGCGGCAGCGTCGATGCTGGCGGCGGGGCTCCCGGGATGGTCGTGGCGGTCGGGAAGTAGCTCACCTCGCCGTAGCGCGAGTACTGCACTATCAAGGTGTCGAGACCGACAGAGTGCATGTCGGTCAGTTCGGCGCGCCAACCGTCCTCGCCCAGCATGGCGAGCTGGTTGTCGAACTGCACGAAAGTGCCGGTCAGGACGGGTTCCGTCTGGGCGAGCGCCGTGCTCGCCAGGGCCACCGCCCCAGCGAGCACGGCGTTGCGCAGCTGTCTACGCAGCGCCATCTACTCAGCTGCTTCCTGGACCTCCGGCTCCGCCGCCCCGGTCTGCACGACGACCTCTGCGAGCATGAGCCAGCCCGTGCGGTGACGGATCTGAAGCTTGACGTAGCGCCCGCCGACCGGCTCCTGCAGGTCTTGCCAGTAGACGGAGTTGATGAGCTCGTTCATGGCGGGGGAGGGGGCGGTCTTGGCGGCCAGGCCCACGATCTCGTAGTTCTCGCCGTCGTCGGAGACGGACACGAGGATGCTGTAAGGCAGGTTCACGGCCGAGGCGAACGAGCGCATGAAGAGGCCGGCGACGCGGGTGATGCCGTCCACGTGCTCGCCGAGGTCGACGACGACGACGGGGTTGAAGGTCGCGTCCGCGATGCCGACCATGTCACCCCACGCGTAGGCGTACGAGCCGTCAGTCAGCTTGGTGCCGTCGGGGTCGGGGTAGGCCTCGGAGGCCGCGGGCTGGAGCGAGTAGGTTTTGCCGAGGGCCACGTTCACGGGGGTCGCGGTCGCGGGCGCGTTCACGGAGTCGACGGGGAACCGGTCGAGCGGGATCGAGCCGTTGCCCACCTCGAGCTCGGCCACCATCGCCCAGCCGCCCGTGGGGAGCAGCTCGACGCGCACGAACTGGCCGTAGCCCGCCCACGCCTCGTCGGCCCAGACGAGCGTGCCTATGGTGTCGTTGGCGATATCGCCCTCGAACGCGATGTTGGCCAGACCGAGATCCTCCCAGAGGAGACCGTCCTCGGAGACGGAGACGATGGCGGTAGGCAGGCCCACGGCCGAGCCGTCGGAGCGCATGACCTTGAGGGCGACGTAACTGATGGCGTCGTAGACGGCACCGAGGTCGACGGTCAAGGCAACGGGTTCGGTGCCCTCGAAGCCGACCATGTCGGCCCAAGAGAAGGCGTAGGCGCCGTCCGTGAGCTTGAGCCCGTCGCCGTCGGGGTACGCCTCGGCGGCGGGGCGGCTGGAGGTGACCAGCTTGCCGGCTGCGATGTTGAAGTCCGCGGATTGCGCGTAGGCGAGTGCCGCGGAGAGAGCCAGCGCCGCGGTGAGGGTCCTGATCAGCTTGAGTTGCATGCGGTCCTCCTGGTGGGTGCCGCCCGCCCGCCGTAGGTGGTCGGACGCCGCATCCCGGATTGAGTGAGGCTCAAAATCTCTGAACCCGATATTGAGCCACGCTCGTTATGGCATGCTAGGGGTGGAGGGTAGCTCTGTCAAGGGTCGGACCTCCCGACCAGGGCTGCAACTACCGACTACCTCATGTCGCGACTGTTGACCAAGCTCCGCGCTTCGCTCCCCGACCTCAGTCCCGTGCTGCGGCGCGTGGCCGAGTACGTGCTCGAGCACCCGGAGGCGGTCATCTACCACAGCGTCACCGAGCTTGCCGAGGCGGCGCGCAGCAGCGAGGGGAGCATCATCCGCTTCTGCCAAGACCTCGGCTTCTCCGGGTTCCAGGAGTTCAAGCTGACGCTCGCCGTGGAGTCCGGCACCCCGAGCCGCGTCGACGAGGCGAACGGCGAGGCGAACCTCCTGGCCAAGCTCGCGGACCATGCTGCCGGCACCCTTGCCGAGACCGCGACGCTCTTCGAGCAGGAAGTCTTCGAGGTCGTCGCGGCGCGCATCGCCGTGGCCGACAGGATCGATATCTATGGGGTCGGCGCTTCAGGGGTCGTCGCGCAGTATTTCGCCTACAAGCTCCTGCGTTTCGGCCTGACCGCCCAGGCGTACACGGACCTGCACCTCGGTTCGATGAGCGCCTCCAACCTGTCGCACGCGGCCGTGGCCATCGGCATCTCCAGCTCGGGTTCGACCATCGACACGCTCCGGGCCGTCAAGGTGGCCAAAGCGGCCGGCGCCTTCACCGTCGCGGTCACCAACCGACTGAAGAGCCCCCTGGCCAAGGTCGCGGACCGCAGCCTCTTCGCCTCGCCGCCCGAGTCGCCGTTGACTGGCGGCGACGTCTTCGCGAAGATCGGACAGCTCCTCGTGCTGGAAGGCCTCGTGCGGATCATGGGCGAGGCGGACGCGGAGTTCAAGGAGGGCGTGCGGCGCACGGCCCAGGTAGTCGCGGACAGGAGCATGTGAACCGTGGCGCGAGCGCCCGTACTCGCCGTCGACGTCGGCGGCACCAAGCTGGCGGCGGCGCTCGTGCGGGGAGCCGAGGTCCTCGACCAGGAGTTGGTAGCGACGCCGGCGAAGGAGGGTCCTGAAGCGGTCCTCGCAGAGCTGCGAACCGCCGTGGAAGCGCTTGTGGGGCGAGCGCCCGAGACCCCGGTGGCGTTGGGCGTGGCCTGCGCCGGTCTCGTTCGCGCCGGCAAGGTACGGGCCGTGAGCCGCGACCTGCTCCCGGGGTGGGACGACTTCCCGCTCGTGGAGAGGTTGGAGAGCGCGTTCGGCTTGCCGGTCGCCGCTCTCAACGACGCTCAGGCCGCCGCCTACGGGGAGGCGCTGCACGGCGCGGGCCGTGAGCGCGGCTCGTCCTTCTTCGTCACCGTGTCGACCGGCGTCGGCGGGGGCTTCGTGATCGGCGACCGGCTCTGGCAGGGTGCGACGGGCCTCGCCGGCCATCTGGGCCATGTAGGCGGCGGCGTACTGGAGAGAGTGGCTTCGGGCCCGGCGTTGGCCCGCAGGGCGGCCGAGTTCGGGCATGCCACGACCGCCCGCGAGCTGGTCGCCGCCGCCGAGGAGCTGCAGCCGTGGGCGAGCGGCCTCGTGGCGGACGCCGCGGCGGCGCTGGCCACCGCCCTGGTCGACATCAAGTACCTCCTCGACCCCGAGGTCGTCGTCCTCGGCGGCGGCGTTGGCCTGAACCCCGTGTTCAGGCGCGCGCTCGAGAAGGCGCTCCAGGGGCTGGGCGAGGACGAGCGCGTCCTCGTGCTGGCCGCGGAACTCGGTGCGGCGGCCGGGCTCGTCGGTGCGGCGGCCTGGGCGGTCGAGGGCGTACAGGACCGCGTTCGCCTAGCGCTCCAGGAGGGCTCCCATCACCCGCCGGACGCTCTTCAGGTGAAGCAGCTCATGCCAGACGAGCCGCCGTAACACCTTGCGCACCGACCAGCTCTCGTCGCCCTCAGCGAGCCTGAGCCGGTCGTCGGCGTCGGCGAGTTCGGCGAGGAAGGCGAGGGTGCTCTCGCGGCTGAGCCGTAGCTGCTCCGTCCAGTGGAGAGGGGCGAGTTCTCTAGCGCCTGGCCCGGCGTAGCCGATTGCCGGCAGGTAGTAACCCACCTCTGTCAGCGCGACGTGCGTCAGGACCTCGCGGACGGTACGCCAGCGCGCCCAGGCGGCGAACGACGCGTAGGGCGGGTCCCAGTCGAGCAGCTCGTCTGGCAGGCCGGTCACGACGTTCAGCAGGTCCGCGCGCGTGCACCTCAGCAAGTTCATGCAGAGTTCCACCTCGCCCAGCTCGGCAGGCTCACGGTCGCGCTGGAAGAGGACCTCGTTGCCCCGCACGCTCTCGACCACCGATGGCGCGGGGGCCGCTGGCTCCACGACGTCCGGCTGGGTGGTGGGCTCACCACGTGCACCGAGCCCACCACCAGCCGCGGACCCAGGCGGAACGTCGAGGCCATGACCGACCAACCAAGCCCTATGACTCGCGAGTCGCTCAGGAGCGCTGCTCAAGACCCCCGCACGCGTGGGACGCCACGTCGCGAACCCCAGGTACCGAAGGTCCCAGGCCTGCCAGCCGCTCTCGTCGCCGGTCATTTCCTGGAGCCACAGCATCGCGCCCGCGGAGTCCGTCAGTCGCCGCCGAGCCGCGCCAGCCGCCCCAGGGTCATGTCGACGCCGGCGGCGCAGCCGCGTACGTTCGGGTCCGTCGGCGAGGGGGTCCAGCCGGCGCTGATGTCCTCGGCGCGGTAGGCGACGAGCGCCTCGCCCGACTGGGTCAGGGCTACCGACGGCTGCCTGAGGAACCAGTAGCCGACGTTGCAGCCGCGGTTGAGGAAGATGGTGTCGGCCGGGATGTCCTCGCCGGTCTCGACCACGTCGGCGCCCCAGCCGTCCGAGCCGGAGCTTCCGACGCAGTCATCGTCGCAGTGCCCGAGGAAGATGTTCGAGTTGTGCGTGTACGCCAGCCGGGGCTTGTCGTCGCGCGTGAGGACGAGCTGGATGCCGTCCCCCAAGCCCTGGGCGGTCTCGTTACCGATGAGCGCCAGCGCCTGCCAAGTCTCGCCGTCCGCCTGGGTGCACTCGCGCTCGCACTCGAAGTACGCCAGGAAGCGGCTGTCGCCGTCCTTGCCGAGGAAGGCGAGGCGCACGCCGCCCGTGCTCGTGACGGCCATGCTCACGGTCGGTTGGATCTCCTCGATGTACAGGTCGTAGAAAGCGTAGCCGAGGCCGATGCCGGGCCAGTTGTCGACGTCCTCGGAGCCGCAGTCGACGCTGCACGTGAGGTAAGCGACGAGCTGCGAGTCCTCGAGTGGGATGACGGCGGCGACGTGCGCCACGCCGCGGGCGTCGTAGACGAACGTCGGCTCCAACCAGCTCTGCTCGCTGATGAGACCGCGGCGCCAGTTGCCGAAGTCGAGGCAGTCGGCGTCGCAGGAGAAGAAGGCGGTGCCCGGGTCGGGCGCGAAGAGGCCAAGGTAGGTCTGCTCGGCGTGCATGAGGAAGCGCGGGCGACCGTTCTGGTCGAGCGCGAACGCTTCGCCCGTCAGTTCCCAGTTGCCGTCGTGGGCGTAGATCTCCATGAGGGACCACGAGCCGCCGTAGCGGCAGTCGCCGCTGCATTCGCCGTAGAAGACCGACTGGTGCGTGGCGAGGAGGACCCTCGGGGCGCCCGCGCTGTCTAGGGCCACGAGCGCGTTGCTGACGGCGCCGAAGTCGTCCGTGTGGAACACGACGGTAGCCATCTCCTCGGGGCCGTCGCAGCCCGGCGGGCAGTAGGAGTAGGCGGCGCCGGTAGCGGCGACGAGCGGATAGACCAGGTGGAGGCCACCCGCGGCGTCGGCGCGCACGCGCGGATCCCCCGTGTTGAAGACCTCGTCGCCTGTCGGCAGGAAGAACGGCTCGGCGAAGGCTCCCGCCGTCAGGCATAGGGCGAAGCAGGTGACCAGCAGATCGAACGGGCGCAGGGGTGAGAAGGAGGGTCTACAAAGGGCTCTACGTGGTGGGTTACGCGGGGCTCTTCCGGCTCTCATAGCCGACCATTATGGCGTGGCCTCACCTTCGCGGCTCGCGCATCCGTCCTAGCTCAAGAACCTCCGCGCCTCGTCTGGCGCGGGCAGCCGGCAAGCGTCCGTGCGCCCGAACCAGCTGTAACGGCGCCTGGCGACGAAGTCGTATACGGCATCGCGCAGGGAGGTGGGAAGGATCGAGCACGCGCTCAGGACCGGCCAGGGCCCGTTCAGATGCCTGACGAGCCGCAGCACGGCGGTGGAGCGGTGGTAGATGCGGCCGCCCTCGACGAGGAGGACGGTCGCCGGGTCGTCGTCCGCGCCGGCGGGAGGCGAGCCGTTGGGGAGCTGCTCGGCGTAGCGTGCTAGCAACGCCTTGCCCGTCTCCGATTGCAAAGATGCGAAGCGCACCTTGCCGCGCGGGTCGCGGTCGATGACGAAGCTCACCGCCGCGTTGCAGAGGTTGCACACGCCGTCGAAAAGGAGGATCGGGCCGCCGTCGTCCGGTGCCGGCATCACGGCTCCAGTCTCCCATGCCGCCGCCTGTCGCGCGGTGCGCCCAGGCGCACCCCGGTCGCGAGTACACTCCCAGGCGTATGAGCCTTCTGCAGCGGCTGATCGGGGCGGCCATGGGGCCGCGCGTGAAGAGGAGAGCGCGGGGCAAGACGTTCGAGCAGTTGGTCGACCAGCTGGCCGCTTCGCGCGACTACCTGCTGCCGAAGGTGATGGCGGCCAAGGACACGCCCGGCAACCGGGAGGCGCTCAACCATTGGGTCGGCATCGAGCGCTGGGCCCTCGACAACGCCCGAAGCTGGAAGCACCCGCACGACCCGCGGCCATACCACCCGTTCAGGTTGCCGTCGGGAGCCTCGCTCGCCGAGCTGCAGCAGGCGTTCGCGTCAGCGCGCGAGGAGAGCATCGTCGCGGCGAAGGAGTTCGACCGGATGGGCGTCGACCCCGCCGCCATCGTCGTCCACAAGGACTTCGGGCCGCTCACTGTCACCGAGTGGCTCGAGTACATAGACGATCACTCGCGGCGCGAGGTCATCAGGCTGCGTCGGTAGCGGTGCGGCGGCCGGCCGCGGAGAGGCGGTCCGGTGCGTTCAGCGCCCCCGCAACTTCAGCTCGCCGAGCCCCTTGAACACCTCGCCGCGCTCGAACCCTTCCTGGTAGGGGGGGAAGCGCATGCCGTAGTCACGCAGCTGCTTCCACGTCTGGGCGATGCCGAGGGTGCCCGTCTCGCGGGCGCGCGCCACGTCGTCGAGGTCGATGCGTTGCACGAAGAACGTCTCGCGCTCGCCCGCCTGGTGTAGGACGAGACCTTCCGGTCCGACGAGCAGCGAGCGCCCGCCGCCCCACGCGCCCACGGCGTTCACGTCGAGGAAGTACACCTGGTTCGTGATGGCGTGCGCGCGGCTCAGGACAGTCTCCAGCTCCCGGTCCTGTGTGGTGGTGAGGGTGGGGTGGAGGATCACCTCCGCGCCCATCCATGCGAGCGTCCTCACCGTCTCGGGGAACCACATGTCGTAGCAGATGGAGAGCCCGAAGCGCCCGACGCCCGGCACGTCGAACACCCCGTAGTCGCCGCCGGCCTTGGCCTCGGCCTCGAACGGGTACCAGGGGAAGATCTTGCGGTAGCGCGCCACGATCTCGCCCTCGGGCGAGATGGCGATCGCCGTGTTGTAACAGTCGTCGCCGTCCAGCTCGTACACCGAGCCCGGCACGAGCCAGCGGCCGAGGCGCCTCGCCACTGCGCACAGCTCCTCGGTCAGATGGCCAGGGATGGGAGCGCGGCAACGTGCGTACTCGTCGCGGCTCGGCACGCGTCCGAACTGGGCCACGCCGGAACCGGCCAACTCGGGGAACACCAGCATGTCCACCCACGGGAAGGAGTGGACGATGCGCCTTGCGACGTCCTCCATCTTGGCCGCGGTCGCCGGCGGGTCCCATGGCTCGACAGCCATCTGCACGGCGGCCAGTCCGAAAGGCCGGCTCACGAGGTCGCCTCGTTCAGGTGAGGTCTCATCTGTACTCCTTGGGGTCGAAGAGGTCGCGCAGCGCGTCTCCGACGAGGTTGAAGCTAAGGACCGATATGAAGATGGCGAGGCCGGGGAAGGTGCTCGTCCACCAGGCCGTGCGCAGTAGCGCGCGGCCGTCCTCGATCATCAGGCCCCAGTCCGCCGCGGGCGGCTGGCTGCCGAGACCGATGAAGGCCAGTCCGGTGGTGGCGAGGATGACGGTGCCGACGTCGAGGGAGGCCTGCACGAGGATCGGGGTGATGGAGTTCGGCAAGATATGGCGCAGCATGATCTTGGGCGTGCTCGCGCCGAGCGCCCTGGCCGCCTCGACGAACGCCTGATGGCGAAGCGAGAGCGCTACGCCGCGCACGAGGCGCGTGTACCAGGGCCACCACGAGACCGCGAGGGCTATGACGGCGTTCGTGAGGCTCGGCCCCTGGAGCGCCACTATCGCCATGGCCAGAAGGAGGGAGGGGAAGGCGAGGAAGAGGTCGCAGACGCGCATGACGACCTCGTCGACCCAGCCGCCCATCAGGCCGGCGATGGCGCCGAGCGGCGCCCCGATGGCCACGGCCAGGAGCACGACGATGAGCGGCGCGATGAGCGCCGGGCGCGTGCCGTAGATGATGCGGCTCAGGACGTCGCGGCCCAGTCGGTCCGTGCCGAGCACGAACTCCTTGCTGGGTGGCGAGACGCGGGTCGAGACGGACGACCTGCCCTCGCCCATGGCCGGATAGGGCGCCAGCTTGGGCGCGAACGCCGCCACGACGATGAGCAGGACGACGACGCAGATACCGAAGACGGCGAGCGGGTCGCGCTTGAGTATCGAGAGCCCTCGCTGCCAGGTGCTGCGCGGCGGCGCGAGGTCGTCGCGCTCAGGCGGCTCACCGGCGCCCGCTGGGCCGCCGGTCGGGCCGCCGGCGAGGCCACCGGCGAACATGCGCCAGGCCGCGCCCGTGACGCCGCTCGCGCCGCGCACCCGGGCGCCCTCGCGCACGTCAGGTTGTACGGCCGGTCCACCGGTAGGTACGCGTGGCAGACCGCGCTTCACGCCACCCTCACGCGCGGATCGAAGAGCGCCTGGCTGGCGTCCACCACCAGGTTGATGAGGACGTAGCCGGCGGCGCCGAACAGCGTCATACCCAGGATGGCCGGGTAGTCGACGTTGAGGAAGGACCGCACGGTGAACGACCCGAGACCGGGCCAGGCGTAGATGACCTCGACGTAGAACGTTCCGGTCAGCATGAACGCCATGGTGAGCCCAAGGACCGTGAGGGTGGGCCCGACGGCGTTGCGGAGCGCGAAGCGCCCGAGCACGCGCCGCTCGGAGACGCCGTAGGCGCGCGCCGTGCGGATGTAGTCCTGCGACAGCACCTCTAGCATGGCCGCGCGCGTCATGCGTGTCACGAGCCCGATGGGGTAGGCGGCCAGCGTCACCGCCGGCAGCACGATGTGCACCAGCGCGTCGCGGAACGCCGTGAGGTTGCCGGTAAGGAGCGTGTCGAGGAGGTTGAGGCCCGTGACGGTGGTGATGGGCGCAACGAACCGCAGCCCGGCGTCGACGCGGCCCGCCGACGGGAACCAGCCGAGCAGGTGTACGAACACCAACTGCAGCAGCAGGCCGAGCCAGAAGGCCGGCATGGAGACCCCGACGACAGATGTCACGCGCACCAGGGCCTCGCCGATGCTTCCCCGCAAGCTGGTCGAGACGACACCAAGGGGTATGCCGATGCCGACCGCGAGGAGCATGGCGGCGAGCATCAACTCCAGCGTGGCGGCGATGCGCGAGCCGAGCTCCTGCGTCACCGGGCGCTTCGTGGCGAGGGAGTTGCCGAGGTCGCCGCGCGCGAGACCGCGCATGTACTGTCCGTACTGCTCGATGAGGGGCCGGTCGAAGCCGAAGCGTTTCTGGATGTCCGCGATCTCGGCCGGGCGTGCTCGCGGCCCCAGGTAAAGCGCCGCCGGGTCGGACGGGATGATGCGCGTCAGGGCGAAGACGATCGTCGCCACCCCGGCGAGCACGAGGAGGGAGAACGCGAGGCGGCGGGAGACGAACTTGAGCAGTTCCACGAAGGTCCCAGTGATTAAGGAGAGGGCCGGGGGGCCGAGGCTAGCTTAGCGGCCTACCGCCGTGGGGACGACGGTAGGCCTTTGACGATGCGGTTGAGGGTCAGTCCGCCAGGCGGATCGGGTAGAAGAACGTCGCGAACGGGTAGTTGATGTTGTACTCGAAGCCGCTCAGGTAGGTCGGGATGGCGTACCACGCGCCGGCGTCGAGGAAGTACAGACCGGCGGCGTCGTTCACGAGGATGGTCATGGCGTCGACGTACAGCGCCTGCGCCGTGGCGCGGTCCGTGCCCGTCAGTTCGATGGCGCGGTCGACCAGGTCGTCGAAGACCGAGTTGCGCCAGTAGCTGAGGTTGAAGAACGGCACGTCGCTGCTGTGGAACATGGACCAGAGGTTGTCGGAGCCGGCATCCGAGTAGGTCGGCCAGTACAGGAGGAGGAAGATGTCCTGCGCCTCGGCCGGGTCGGCTTTGGCGATGGCCCACTGCTGGTTGAAGAGGAGCGGCTCGATCTCGACCTGGATGCCGATGTCGGCGAGCGCGTCCGCCAGGACCGGCGCGAAGCCGCGTTCGATGGCGTTCTCGGCCGCGTAGGTCAGGCGCAGCGTGAAGCCGCCGCCCTCGTGACCGGCCTCGGCGAGGAGCTGCCTGGCCTTGTCGGGGTCGTAGTGGTACTGGGGGACCTCCTCGGACCAGGGGTAGATACCCTGCGGAACGGGACCACGGCCCTGGGTGCCGAGACCCTCGGCGCCGACCGCGATGATGTCGTCGTAGGGGATGGCGTAGGAGATGGCCTGGCGGACGCGCACGTCGTCGAGCGGCGGGCGCACGGTGTTGAGGAAACCGACGTAGTTGAAGGGGGTCACGACGGTCTGCACCGCGTACCTCGGGTCGGCCGAGATGCTCGCGTACGAGGTCGGGGGCAGGCTGAGGGCGAGGTCGACCTCGCCGGCCAGCAGCATCTGCTCCTGAAGTACCTGGTCGGACACGATGCTGACGACGACGTTCTGGAAGTGGCCCGGCTCGTCCCAACCGCCCCAGTAGTCGGGGAAGGCGCTCAGCACGACCTCGGCGTCGGGCTGGTAGTCGGCGAGCGTGTAAGGCCCGGTGCCTGCGCCGATGCCGGCCTCGAAGTAACTCTCGTCCGCCTCGGCGGCATCCAGAGCCGCGGGGCTGACGATCCAGGCGCCGTAGAGGGACGCCGCGATGAGGTCGAGCGGCGCGGGGTAGGCGAGGTCGAAGCGCACCGTCATGTCGTCGACGGCGACCACGTCGGTGACGGGAGCCCAGATGAACGCGGCGCCGCCTATCGCGCGGTGGCGATCGATCGAGCGCACCACGGCGTCGGCGTCGAGCGTCTCGCCGTCGTGGAACTTCACGCCCTCGCGCAGGTGGAACGTCCAGGCAAGCCCGTCATCGGACGTCTCCCAGGAGGTCGCGAGAGCCGGCGTGAACTTCTCGGCCGAGCCCGTGGCGTTGGCCCACAGGAGCGGCTCGTAGATGTTGGCCATGTAGACGGCCTCGGTCGAGAACGACAGGCTCGGGTCCCAGGTCGTGACGGCGGCCGTGCTGGCCACCCTCAGGGCGGTCGTCGACTGCGCCGACACGACCCCCAGGAGCGCCAGCATCAGGGCGAGCGTTGCGAAGCGGACGAACGACGGTGCTCTCGTCATCTTTCCCTCCTGTGCCCCGCGCGACGACCGGTCGCCGCATGCGCATGCCGGTCGGGCAGGGCCCACTATCTCGGTTACGAGGCGAGTCTACGTTCCGCCGTTGGCAGAACGTTGGCAGGCCCTCCCCAGGCCGCGGAAAGCCGGCTGGTACAGTTCTGAACGTGGTGCTCTACACGAAATACGTGGTGCCACGCTACACGAAGGCGCGTGTGCCGCGACCCAGGCTCTCCGGAGCGGTCGCGCGGCAGGCGTCACAGGCGGCCGTCATGCTCGTCGCGCCGCCCGGTTACGGGAAGACGGTCCTCCTCGCCGAGGTCGCCGAGACGCTCGCCAGGCCGCTCCTCTGGTTGCAGCTCGACGAGGGCGACAACGACCCCGTCGCCTTCGTGACCGCTCTGGCCGAAGGCGCGCGGCGCGGTTTCCCGGCCCTGACCGAGCGCCTGGACGCGCTCGACCTCACCGACGCGGGTGGACGCGAGGAACGCCTCCTAGCCGTGGTCGTCAACGCGTTCGCCGACGCCTTGCTCGACGACTGGACCCTCGTCCTGGACGATCTGCACCTCGTCGCCAACCCACGGGTGCTCGCTTTGGTGGCCCGCCTCGTTGAGTTCCCGCCGCCGGGCATGGCCCTGCTGGTGGCCTCACGCACGCGCCCGGCGCTGCCTCTCAACCGCTGGCTGGCGCGCGGCGTCGTCAAGCTCGTCGACGTCGACGACCTGCGCTTCACGCAGCCGGAGGCGGAAGCCTGGCTCCGGCGCGACCTGCCCGGGCTTGACGCCGCCGTCGTCGCCCGGCTGGTGGAACGCACGGAAGGCTGGGGTGCCGGACTCTACCTGGCCGGCGGCCTCCTCTCCGGCGGCACCGATGCGGCCGCCCTCGCCGAGCGGCTTTCCGGCTCCAACCCGGCCGTCGGCGGTTACCTCATGGACGAGGTGTTCGAGCGTCAGAGCTCGGAGCTGCGGCGCTTCCTGCTGTCCAGCGCCGTCCTGCCGCAGTTCGACGCGGCCTCTTGCGCACGCATGCTCGGGCTCGGTGCCACCGAGTCCGAGAGGTGCATCGAGCTGCTGACACGCGAGCAGACTTTCCTCCAGCCTCTCGACGCCGATGGACGCTGGTACCGCTACCACCCCCTGTTCCGCGAGTTCCTACTCGAACGTCTCATCAGGCATGACGGTGACCTCGCCGCGCGGCTGCGCCTGGCGGCCGGACGGGCGGCGGAGGAGCAGGGCGACCTCGCCTCGGCCGTCGGCTTCTACCTGGACGCCGGTGAGCGCCCCGAGGCGGCGAGGCTGCTCCAAGAGCGCGGCACCGCGATGCTCGCGCAGGGGCGCGGAGAGGCTCTACACAGGTGGCTGCTCCGGCTGGGCGAGGAGTTGGAAGCCGCACCGGAGTTGCGCCTGCTGTTAGGACGCGTGCTCAGGCGGCGCGGCAAGCTGCATGAGGCCAGCGCGGTGCTGAGGCGGGTGGGAGAGACGCGCGCCGCACCCACCGCCGGCGCGGCGCTCACGGAGCTGGCCATCATCGCGCGCTCCCAAGGCGACTACCGCCGTGGCGCCGAGTGGGCGCGGCAGGCGGTCGCGGCGGCCGGTGCCGGGGCGGCGGCGACGGAGGCGCGCGCCGTCGCGCTGATGGAACTGGCACGTTGCCGGTGCCACGCCGAGGGGATGCTCGTGGGACGCCAGGTGGCCGAGGAGGCCGTCGAGGAGTTGGCGTCCGCCCCCCAGCCGGGCGTCGACAGGCGGCTCAGGGCCACCATGCTTGGTTCGCTCGGGCAGATCTGCTGGTGGCAGGGCGACGTCGCCGCCGCCGTCGGGTACTTGGAGGAGGCGCTCGCGGACCTTGACGACGTCGGCGGCCTGCGCGCCACCGACGGTCTGCACGCCGCGGAGGTACGCCTCGCCCTTGCCAGCCCGACCCTCTACACGCACGATCACCGGGCGGCGCGGCGCCATGCCGAGCAGGCGCTCGCCACCTTCCAACGCCATGAGGCCAAAGAGCGCATCCCGGCCGCGTACGCGGTGTTAGGCAACGTATACACGCGCGCCGGCGAGCTGGACCGGGCCGAGGCGCTCCTGCGCTCGGCGATCGCCCTGGCCGACGAGATCGACGGCGCCAGCTACGACCGCGTCATGGCCGCCGGCTACCTGGCGCACGTGCTCGAACTCCAGGGCCGCCTGGCGGAGTCGGCGCAGGTGGCGAGCGAGGCGCTATGGGCGTTCGACGGCGGGCCGGTCGGTTACGAGGTCTACGTCTGCCGGAGCGTGCTGGCCGATACGCATCTGAGCGCGGGTCGGTTGGACGAGGCCAAGCGCATCTACGAGGAGCTGGCGGAGATCGGCGAGGAGCGGCAGTACCGCATCCCGCTCGCGCTCGTGTACTTCGGTCTCGCCTACATCGCGCTCGAGCGAGGCGAGTCGGCCGGCGTCGTGCTGGCCGAGCGCGCGTTCGACATGTTGGCCCCCAGTCATGCCTGGCGTCTGGTCGTCGATCAGGGGCTGCGCGCGGAGCGCGTGCTGGCCGCCGTCAGTCCGGAACGGCCGTTCGACCCATTCGTCGAGCGGGTCACGGCGGCGCTGGGGAGGCGGCGCGTCGAGGACGGGACCGCGTCGGCGCACGTGGCGGGCGGCGAGGCGGGTCATGCGGACGTCGAGGTCCAGTTGCTCGGGGAACTGCGCGTGCTCGTCAACGGCGAGTCGCTGTCGGCTCGGGCCTTCACGTCGGGCAAGGCGCGCGACCTACTCGCGTACCTGGTGGCGCGCAGGGACGAGACGGTCACCTTGGAGGGGGCGCTCGCCGACCTATGGCCGGACGAGCCGGCCAGGGCGAAGACCGCTCTGCACACGGCCCTCTACCGCCTGAGGAAGGCGCTCCAGCGCGGGCCCGACGACACGACGCGCTTCGTCCTCGTGGAGGCGGGCCGCTACCGGCTTGACACGGCGCGCTTCGACGTGGACGTCGACCGCTTCGAGAGCCTCACTTCCCAGGCCCGCGAGGCGGCGGTGCCCAGGCAGATCGACTTGCTCAGCCAGGCGGTCGGCATGGTGCGGGGCGAGATCCTCGCGGGGTTCGACTACGCGTGGGTCGCACCCCTGCGCATGCGCCTGACCGAGTCGGTCGCCAACGCCCTGCATAGGCTCGGCGAACTCCTGCTGGCCACGGGGCAGGCGCAGGAGGCGCGCGGCGTAGCCATGCGCTATACGCAGCTCGACCCGCTCGACGAGCGCGCTCACCTCCTCTTCATGCGCGCGCAGAAGGCGCTCGGTGATCTGGTCGGCGTGGAGCAGACGCACCGGCGGTTGGTCGAGCTGCTCAGGTCCGAGTTGGGCGTGCAGCCGACCGCCGAGACGGAGCGGCAGTACCGGGACCTGCTTGGGCGTTCATAGCTCCAGGACGGTGTCGAGCCCCCTATGTAGGCCGGTCAGCGCGCCGACCTTGCGGATGGCCAGTATGGCCCCGTCGACGTACGGTTCGGAGGACGGCCCCGCGTCGTGGCGGATGCTCAGGCGTTGGTCCGGCAGACCGAAGATGGCCTCGACCCCGATCGTGTAGCCGGGCAGGCGCACCGAGTGAACTTGCGCGCCGCCTAGCGTCGCTCCTCGTGCGGCTCGTTCGCCGACGGTGGCGGAGACTGGGGTCTCGAGCTGTGGCGTGGCCGCCCGACCCAGCCGGGCGGCGAGCTCCCTGGCCGTGCCGCTCGGCGCGTCCGGTTTGCCGGCGCTCGCGTAGTCGATGATCTCCCAGTGCGGGATGTGCCTGGCCGCCGCTTCGGCGAACTTGAGGAGCAGGACGACCGTGAGCGCGAAGTTGCCGCACGCGAGCACGCCCCTGCCCGCCTGTCCGGCCGCGGCGTCGATCTCCGCGTAGTCGCGCTCCGTCAGCCCCGAAGTGCCGACCACCACGTAGGCGCCATGGCGCAGAGCGGCGAGGACGTTGGCCTTGGCGACCTGCGGCTTCGTGTACTCGACGAACACGTCGCACGGCTGCGCGGCGAGAGCCTCAGCGGCCGTCGCGAACACGGGTGCGCTCATGGTCTCGTCGCCGAGCGCCGCTCCAAGCGGCCCGCCCGCCGCGGAGCGCGACACGGCGGCGACAAGCTCCAGGTCATCGGTCAAGGCCACGCCCCGTGCGAGAGCGGACCCGGCCCAACCGGTCGCCCCTGCGATGCACACCCTCAGTCTGGTCATGCCCGTCAGGCTACCGCGGGCCCGCGTCGCTCCGTGCGCGGCGGTCCCGGCCGACCTCGGCTTGCCCCGGGCGGGTTCGCGGCCAATACGTCATCTCAAGATGATAGATAGTTGCTTTGCAAAGCAACTTATTATAGAGTCTGTGACGTGGCGAGCGAACGGCGCGCCTCGGAAGGAGAGAGGATGTCCAGGCTCTCGAACACGGAGCTCCGCGCTTGGCGCGGCTTCCTGCACACCCACGACGACCTCTGGAAAGCGCTCGACGCCAGGTTGGCGAACGATTTCGAGTTGAGCCTACCGGGCTACGAGCTGCTGCTCGCGTTGGAGGAGGCTGGCGATGGCGGCTTGCGGATGGCCGAACTCGCCAAGCGCCTACGCTTCTCGGCCGGCGGCCTCACGCGGCTCGTCGACAAGCTTCAAGGCAAGGGGCTCGCCGAGCGCCGCAAGTGCGAGGCGGACGGCCGCGGCTTCGACGTCCACCTGACCGCGGCGGGACGGCGTCATCTGAGGCGCGTGCACGTTAAGCACTTGGAGGCCGTCCGCGCACTCTTCCTCGACAAGCTCACGCCCGGCGAGCAAGCCGCCCTGGCGGAGATCTGGGACAAGTTACTGACGACGCAAGGAGCACTAGGATGAAGACGGACCTCGCCCTCACCGGCATCCACCACCTGACGGCCATCTCGGCGGACATCCGCGAGAACAAGCGTTTCTACACGGAGGACCTCGGGCTCCGGCTCGTCAAGCGCACCGTCAACCAGGACGACACGAGCGCATATCACCTCTTCTATGCCGACGGCGCCGGGTCGCCGGGCACGGACCTCACCTTCTTCGACTGGCCGCTGACCCGCGAGCGCCGGGGCAACAGGAGCGTCACCCGCACCGCCCTGCGCGTTCGGGACGAGACCGACCTCGCTTACTGGACCGGACGCTTCGACGAGCTGGGCCTGACGCGCGGACCGGTCTTCGAACTCGACGGGCGCCTGCGAGTCGACTTCGAGGACCGCGAGGGCCAGCGCCTGGCCCTCGTGACGGACGGCGGCCTGGGCGACGCGCCCGTCGTCTGGGACCGCAGCCCGGTACCGGCTGAGCATCAGCTCCGCGGCCTGGGTCCCATCACGCTGACGGTGCCGGTCCTCGCCCCGACCGACGCCGTCGTACGCGAGGTCATGCGCATGCGGCCGGCGCGTGAGTACCCCGACCCCGAGAGCCCGCGGCACGCGGTGCACGTCTACGAGATGGGGCACGGCGGCCCGCACGCCGAACTCCACGTGGCCGTGAGGCCGGACCTCGCCCAGGGCAGGCAGGGGGCAGGCGGTGTGCACCATGTCGCTTTCCGCACCCCGACCGACGCCGAGTACGGCGCCTGGGCCGAACGGCTCGACGAGCTGGGCGTTCCCAACAGCGGGCCGGTCGACCGGTTCTGGTTCCGTAGCCTGTACTTCAGGGAGCCGGGCGGCGTGTTGTTCGAGATCGCGACCGACGGTCCGGGCTTCGGCGTCGACGAGGACCTTGCCGCTCTCGGCGACAAGGTCGTGGTGGCCCCGTTCCTCGAACCCCGTCGCCACGAGATCGTCGCCCGCCTGAAGGCTCTCGACTGATGGCCGCGTCGGACGACCTCGGCTGGGTCCACCGCTTCGTTCCGGCCGGCGCTCACGTGCCGGACGATAGCCGTGGGCCGGGCGGCGCCATGGCGGCGGCCAGCGTTCTCGCGCCTGTCGCGGGCCTCGCCTCGACGGACGGCCTTACGCTTCTGCTCCTGCACGGCACGGGTGGCGACGAGACCTCGCTGCTCGAGCTCGGTCGCGAGGTGGCTCCGGCGGCGAACCTGCTGAGCGTGCGCGGCCGATCGCTCGAGGAAGGCGCGCCGCGGTTCTTCCGCCGGTTCAGCGCCACACGCTACGACCAGGCGCACCTCGCCTCGGAGGCCGTGGCGCTGGCCGACTTCGTCCTGGCGGCCGAGGACCGTTACGGCTTCGCGAACGACGAACTCGTCGCATTGGGTTACTCGAACGGGGCGAACATCGCCATCGCGACCTTGGGCCTGCGCCCGGGAGCGCTGGCCGGAGCGATCCTGCTTAGGCCCGCCATGCCTTTCGAGTCGCCGCCGCGAGCCGATCTGACCGGCGTTCCGGTGCTCGTGACGCGGGGGCGGAGCGATCCGTACGGGCCCCTCTCCGAGCCGGTCGCGCCCTACCTGCGGAGCCTCGGAGCCACCGTAGTGGAGGAAGTCCTCGAGGCCGGCCACGAGCTCACGCTCCGAGACCTACGGACGGCGAGGGCGTGGCTGGCGGAGGCGCCGTGGCGGGCCGGCAGGCCCTGAGTGGCGCACGCCTGAGCGGTCAACCTCCTACCGACGTTGCCCCACCTCGCCGGACCCTGATC
>JBDZVI010000120.1:0-6862 GCA_040255585.1 Deinococcaceae bacterium | reverse complement strand
TCACGGGCGATCGCAGGCTACAAGCTGCGCGGGCGGCTCCTTCGACCTCAACCGAAGGCCGCCCGCGCAGCTTCCGCTACGAGCTCGACGGCCTCGTCGGGCAACCACGGATGGATGGGCACCGACACGACGCGCTCGCAGGCCCTCTCGGCCACGGGCGCCGCACCGAAGTCCGCCCCAAGCGGCTGCCGCGTGAGGGGTATCGGGTAGAAGCGCGTGTACGCCACGCCGCGCGCGCGTAGACCGTCCTCGAAGCGCGTCCGACGCTCGGGCGGCAGGCGCAGCGTGAACTGGTGGTAGCGGTGCTCGGGGGCGTCGGGCGGCAAGACGAGCCCGTCGTCGCCCCCTGGCAACCCCGCCAGCGCCGCTCGGTAGGCGTCCACGCGCTCCAGCCGGCGGGCCTGCCACTCCTCGAGGCGCGGGAGCTTCACCCGTAGGATGGCCGCCTGCAGCGCGTCGAGCCGCGAGTTGTAGCCGAGGCCCTCGTGCAGGTACTTCTCCTGCGGTGACGAGCCGTGGTTGCGCAGGCTGCGAAGCCGGGCCGCCAGTTCGTCCGACTCGGTGGAGACGAGGCCGCCGTCGCCGTAGGCGCCGAAGTTCTTGGTGGGGTAGAGGCTGAAGGCCCCGAGGGCGCCGAAGGAGCCGACGCTTCGGCCGACGCTCCCGTCGCCGATACGGGCTCCGAACGCCTGGGCGCAGTCTTCCAGCACGGGGACCGCGCGCCGGTGCGCCACCGCCATGATCGCGCTCATGTCTGCCGGCAGGCCGAAGATATGTACGGGGAGGATGACCCGCGTGCGCTCCGTGACGGCTTGATCCAGCAGCGCAGGATCGAGGTTGAGCGTTGCCTCGTCTATATCGACGAACACCGGCTTGGCGCCGAGGCGCAGGATGGCCTCGCTCGTCGCGAAGAAGCTGAAGGGGGAGGTGATGACCTCGTCGCCTGGGCCGACGCCTAAAGCCTCTAGGCCCAGGAGCAGGGCGTCTGTGCCCGAGTTGAGGCCCAGCACGTGGCGGACGCCCAGAAACTCGGCGACCTCGCGCTCCAAAGCCTCGACCTCCGGGCCGCCGATGAACTGTCCGCTCCGCAGGACGCGTTCGACGGCGGGGGAGAGCTCGCTCCACAGCTCCGCCACCTCGCTCTGCAGGTCGACCATGGGGAATCTGACGGTGGGCGGCACGCGCACAAGCATAGGGCCAAAGCGCGCCGGCGGTCACTAGTCGGCTCGGAGGTCCGCTAATCTGAGGCCCAGCCACTGAAGAAACGGTCCATCGAAGGACCAATGCCCCATCCCGGGGCCGAGCGCTCCTCCCTATACTCGTCGCATGTCCACCGTCCGGCCCAATACCGTCGAGAAGACCGCGTCGCCTAGGCGCGTACGCGGTCTCGTGCGCATCCTCACCCTGATCGCCGCAACGCTACCGGCGGTGGCGTTTGCCCAGAAACCGCTAGCCCTGACCGGTACCATCCCGAACCCCACCCAGCGGGAGGGCACGGTCGTGGCGTGGCTCGGCCACATCGACGTGTCGGCGAGCGGCGTGGTCGCCTACGGCACGGTCGGCGTGGCGGGCGGGTTCGACATCGAACTGCCTGACAAGGTCAGCGGCGAGGCCCTCCAGACCATCGAGCTCAAGAAGCTGTGCGTCTCCGGCGGACAGGACTTCCAGCTCTCGCCCGCCGGCGTGACCCACGCGCTCGTCAACACGGTGGCGGCCTTCGACATGACCAAGACGCCCGTCTCGGCCATCCTCGCCTCGAGCGACGACCTCGTGCGCCGTCTGTCGGTCGACAAGACGGACGTGCGGCCCGGTGACGCGCTCGGGTACTACCTCTACGTGAGCGACAAGGTCACGGTCCGCGGCACGTGCGTGGGTGCCGACGGCCTGGAGGTCACGTACGAGTTGGGTGCCAACGCCGGCTGGAACCTCGTGGCGTACGAGTTCGAGGCCGCCGGCGACGGCGTGCGCGGCGTCCTGCGCACGGTGCGTAGCTTCCCGGCCGGCATGGGCTGGGTGTCGCTCGTCAACTACGACTGACGTGGGTTGGCCCGCCTGATAGGGATAGAGGACGCCGCGAGCCTACCGGCGCGGCCAGAACGCTCTTGAAGGTGGCGGTGAGCCACCCAGAGGTCTTGCGCGACCTTCACTGAGGTGCCCAGCCCCGCTGCTTGCAACGAGGGGCGCGTGTATGTTGTACTGACCAATCGCTCGGGCGCGCTAGCCGCGTCCGCGATCTGAGCCGCCCAGCGCTTACGCGCCGACGGCCTTATCCAGAGCGGCCGAGGGACCTGGCCCCAAGACGCCGCAGCAACCAGCCTTCATTCAGGCGGGTGCTAACTCCAGCCGGGGCGCAGCCACGATGGTGAGCCACCGGGAAGATAACGGTTCCGTAGAGGAGGGCTGGCATGCTTCTAAACGACCAACATCTACCAGTTGAACTTCACGCTCGCACGCAGCGCGTTCACGCCCGGCCCGGTCGGCGAATGCCCCTCGCGGCGTAGGCCGCAGCGCACCCCAACCGCCCTCGGGCGGCCGCTGGCCTGGCGCCACGGGGTGTGGATATCACATTCGCACTAGCGAACCGCTAGTGCGCGTGTTCACAAGCCGTAACGAACCCGTAACTTGTATGCGGCCGCCAAGGCCGCGGTCTAAAGGAGACCCAGAGAGATGCCATACCGTTTCGAGACGCTGCAGATCCACGCCGGCCAGGAGAACGTCGAAGCCACCACGAAGTCGAGGGCGGTGCCCGTGTACCAGACGGTCGCCTACAACTTCGATAGCGCCGAGCACGCCGGGCGGCTCTTCCGCCTGCAGGAGTTCGGCAACATCTACTCGCGCATCATGAACCCCACGAACGACGTCCTCGAGCGGCGTATCGCGGCCCTCGAGGGCGGGTTGGCGGCGGTGGCGACCGCTAGCGGGCACGCGGCCGAGTTCCTGACCTTCACCACGCTGGCCGAGGCGGGCGACAACATCGTCTCCTCGCCCAACATCTACGGCGGCTCGCACAACATGCTCGGCATCACGCTGCCGCGCCTCGGCATCGAGGGGCGCTTCGTGGGCGGCGAGGACGACCCGGCGGAGTACGAGCGCCTGATCGACGACAAGACGAAGGTCGTCTACCTGGAGTCCGTCCCCAACCCGAGCCTGCGCATCCCCGACATCCGCACCATCGCCGAGATCGCGCACGCTCGCGGCGTCGCGGTGGTCGTCGACAACACGTGCGGCGCCGGCGGCTACCTCTTCCGCCCCGGGGAACTGGGTGCGGACATCGTCATCCACTCCGCCACGAAATGGATCAACGGCCACGGCACGGCCCTCGGTGGCCTCGTCGTCGACATGGGCTCGTTCGACTGGGGCAACGGCCGCTACCCCGGCTTCTCCGAACCGTGCCCCAGCTACTCCGGCATCACGTTCTCCGAGACCTTCGGGCAGGGCTCACCGTTCGGCAACATCGCGTTCGCCATCCGGGCCCGCGTGGAGACCTTACGCGACCAGGGTCAGGCCCTCGCACCGCAGAACGCGTTCCTCCTCCTGCAGGGCCTCGAGACCCTGAGCCTGCGCGTCGACAGGCACGTCGAGAACACCCGCAAGCTCGTCGAGTGGTTCGCCAAGCAGCCCGAGGTCGAGAGCGTCAACTACCCCGAACTGCCGGGCAACCCCAGCTACGAGCGGGCCAAGGAGTGGTTCAAGCGCGGCGCCGGCGCCGTCTTCACGTTCAACATCAAGGGCGGCCTCAAGGCGGGCCAGACCTTCATCGACAACGTGAAGCTCGCCTCGCGCCTCGTGAACCTCGGCGATGCCAAGACATCCGTCACCCATCCCGCCAGCACCACCCACTCGCAGCTCGACGAAGCCGGGCTGATAGCCGCCGGAGTGCAGACCGGCCTCATCCGCGTCACGCCCGGCCTGGAGCACATCGATGACCTCATCGAGGACTTCGCTCAAGCGTTGGCGGCAGCCGGCGTCCACCGAGCGGCCGCCGCGGCGGACTGACACCAGACCGCGTAGCATCGGCAACATGAGCAGCGGCAGCCGCGTCCTCGTACACGAGACCTGGGGCGATCACGCCGCCCTGTTGGCCCGGGCCAGTTCCGGGCCGCAGGGCAGCGTGGGCAGGGTGCGCCCGCAGCTCCTCGACGTCGCCACGCCGTCCAACCCGCTCTCACTCCAGCGGGGCGAGCGCCTGGAACGCGTGGCGGTGGCCTACGAGACGTACGGCGAGCTGAACTCGCAAGGTACGAACGCCGTGCTGGTCGCTCACGCCCTGACGGGCTCCGCCCACGCGGCCGGCGTCACCGACAGGGAAGACGTGCCCGGGTGGTGGGACCCCCTCATCGGCCCGGGCAAGGCCATCGACACGCGCCGCTTCTTCGTGGTGTGCAGCAACGTGTTGGGCGGTTGCTACGGCACCACCGGCCCCAGCAGCATCGAGCCCGCGACCGGCCGGCCCTACGGGCCGGACTTCCCGCGCTACACGATCCGCGACATGGTGGAGGCCCAGCACCGCCTGCTCGCCGCCCTCGGGGTCAAGAGCCTACGGGCCGTCATCGGCGGCAGCATGGGCGGCATGCAGGTCCTGGAATGGGCCGTCACGCATCCGGAGATGGTCAGGGCCATCGCCCCCATCGCCATCGGCGCCAGGCACTCCGCCTGGGCGATCGGCCTCAACGAGGTCGCCAGGCGCGCCATCACGTCGGACCCCGCGTGGCAGGGCGGCCGTTACTCGCTCGAGCATCAGCCCGAGACGGGTCTCGGGCTCGCCAGGGCCATCGCCATGCTCACCTACCGGTCGTACGACTCGCTTGAGCAGAAGTTCGGGCGGGAGCGCGTCGGGGGCGACGACACCACGCCGGACCGCGCCCTCGATGCCTCGTTCCAGATCGCGTCGTACCTCGAGTACCAGGGCGTGAAGCTCGTGAAGCGCTTCGACGCGAACACGTACCTGAGCCTCACCCGGGCCATGGACGACTACGACCTGGCCGAGGGTCGGGGCAGCCTGCGCAAGGTCCTGCGTAGCATCAACGTGCCCGCCCTCGTGATGGGCATCGACTCAGACGTGCTCTACCCGGAGACGGAAGCCAAGGCGCTGGTCGAGCACCTGCCCAACGCCCGCTACGCCACGCTCTCCTCGCCGCACGGGCACGACGCGTTCCTCATCGAGTACCCGCAGGTGGCCGCGCAACTGCGCAGGTTCCTGGAAGGGGACTGACGGTTCGGCCGAGGCGCCCGGTCGCACCGCGTGACCGGGCGCCTCGGAGCGCCACGCGCTCACCGTGTGGTCGGCCCGTGCGGCCCGCTAGGCCGGCGCCGCTTCTGCGCTGGAGCCCGCCATCATGAGGCCCAGCTTCTCCGGGTTGGCCTCCTCTTGGCTCAGCTCGCCCATGACGCGGCCCTCGTACATCACGATGATGCGGTCGGACAGGCTCATGACCTCGTTGAGGTCTGCCGAGACGAGGAGGACCGGCAGGCCGGAGTCGCGCGCGGCCACAATCTGTTGGTGGATGAACTCGATGGCGCCGATGTCCACCCCGCGCGTCGGCTGCGCCAGCACGAGCACGCTCGGGTCGCGTTCCAGCTCGCGCGCCACGATCAGCTTCTGGGCGTTGCCGCCCGAGTAGCTGCTCACCGTGATGTTCGGGTCGGTGGGTCGGACGTCGTAGTCGCTGATGAGCCGCTTCGCGTGACCTTCGATGGCGTCGTCCTGCAACAAGCCGATGCGGCTCGCGTACGGCGCGCGGTAATGGTCACCGAGGACCGAGTTCAGCGACGCGGAGAACGCGGTGACGAGCCCCCTGCCGTTGCGGTCCTCCGGCACGTGGCTCAGCCCGAACTCGTGGCGCTCGCGCGCGTCGTCCCTCGTGAGGTCGCGCATGCCGCCACCCTTGCCCTCTGCCAGGACCGTGCCCGAGTCGGCCTTCCGAAGCCCCGTGATGACCTCCACGAGCTCCGACTGGCCGTTCCCCTCGACGCCGGCGACGCCCAGGATCTCGCCGCGCCTCAATTTGAAGCTGACGCCGTCCAGCACGTTGCGGGGCTTGACGGGGTGCTTCAGGACGAGGTCGCGCACCTCGAGGGCGACGGTCCCTGGCTTGGCGGGGCTCTTCTTGACCCGGAGGAGCACGTCGCGGCCGACCATCATGTTGGCGAGGCGCCGCTGGTCCGTGTCGGCGCGGTTCACGGTGCCGATCATGCGACCGTCGCGCATGACGCTCATGCGGTCGCAGATCTCCATGACCTCGTCGAGCTTGTGGCTGATGAAGACGGCGGCGTTCCCCTTGGCCGCGAACTCGCGCAGGAAGCGGAAGAGCCCGCGCGTCTCCTGCGGGGTGAGGACGGCCGTCGGCTCGTCGAGGATCAGGATGCGGGCCTCGCGGTACAGGGCCTTAAGGATCTCGACCTGCTGCTGCAAGCCCACCGGCAGGTCCTCGATGCGCGTGTCGGGCGCCAGGTCGAAACCGAACTCCTCGATCAGCTCCTGGGTGCGGCGCGTGGCGGCACGGCGGTCGAGCATGGGGCCCACGCGCGGCTCGGCGCCGAGCACGAGGTTCTCCGCGACGGTGAGCGGCTCCACGAGCATGAAGTGTTGGTGCACCATGCCGATGCCCATCCCGATGGCGTCGCGCGCGCTGTGGATGGTCACCTGCTCGCCGTTGACCTCGATGGTGCCGGCGTCCGGCGGCTGCATGCCGTAGAGGATCTTCATGAGGGTGCTCTTGCCGGCGCCGTTCTCGCCGATGAGCGCGTGCACCTCGCCCCACTCGACCTCGAAGTCGACGGCGTCGTTCGCCTTGACGAGCGGGAACTGCTTGGAGATGCCGCGCATCCTCACCGCTTTGGGCATGTGGACAGTATATGGGGC
>JBDZVI010000119.1:0-6928 GCA_040255585.1 Deinococcaceae bacterium | reverse complement strand
GTCCACGTCCCGGGCGCCGTCACCGCCACGCTCGAACGGGTGAAACCGTTCATCTCGGCTACGGGCACGGCGAGCTCGACGCGCTGCGGGGTGGTATCGAAGCAGCCTACGAGCGCGAGAAGCAGGACCCCGACGACGAGCCTCGCGGCGAGGCGCGAACCGGCGTCAGCGCCCGCTACCGGGGCCGTGGAGTGGTCGGCGGACCGCTTCACCGGTCGATGCTCCGTTCTAAGAGGCCCGCAACTGCGCGATGTGAGCAAGCAGCCCGGCGGTGGACGCGTCGTGGGCGCCCGGCTCGGACGTCCCGTTACGCACCTCGCCCAGGAGCTTGGTCGCTAGCTCCTTGCCGAGCTCGACCCCCATCTGGTCGAAGCTGTTCACGTCCCAGACGACGCCTTGCACGAAGATCGAGTGTTCGTACATGGCGATGAGGTTGCCGAGGGCATGTGGGGTCAGTTGTGGCAGGAGGATGGACGTCGTGGGGCGGTTGCCGACGAACGCCTTGGCCGCCGCGAGGAGCTCGAGGCGTTCGGGCGCCAGGCCATGGCCGGAGAGCGCGCGGCGGGTCTCGTCGACGGTGCGACCGAGCATGAGCGCCTCCGTCTGCGCCAGGAAGTTGGAAAGGAGGATGTCGTGGTGGTCGATCAAGGGGTGGAGCGGCCTCGCCGGCACGATGAAGTCGGCAGGGATCAGCTTCGTGCCCTGATGAAGGAGCTGGTAGAACGCATGCTGGCCGTTGGTGCCCGGTGCGCCCCATACGACCTGGCCCGTCTGCCACGCCACGCTCTTGCCGGCGCGGTCGACGTCCTTGCCGTTGCTCTCCATGTACGCCTGCTGCAAGTAGGCGGGGAGGTAGCGCAGCGACTCGTCGTACGGCAGGACCGCCCAGCTCTCGGCGCCGAGGAAGTTGCCGTACCACACGGCGAGCAGGCCGTGGAGCAGCGGGACGTTGCGCTCTGGCGGGGCGTTCAGGAAGTGGCGGTCGAGCTCGTGCGCGCCTTCCAGCAGCTCCACGAAGCGCTGGAAGCCGACGGCCAGGGCGATGGAGAGCCCGATGGCCGACCAGAGCGAATAGCGTCCGCCGACCCAGTCCCAGAACGCGAACGCGTTGGCCTCGTCGATGCCGAAGGCGGCCACCTGCTCAAGGTTGGTCGATACGGCCACGAAGTGCCGCGCCACGGCCGCCTCCTCGCCCAGCCGTTCGATGAGCCAGCGGCGGGCAGTGTGGGCGTTCGTCATCGTCTCCTGGGTAGTGAACGTCTTGGACGACACGATGAAGAGGGTCGACTCCGGTCGCAGGCCGGCCAGCGCTCCAGCGATGTCGGCGCCGTCCACGTTGGAGACGAAGTGCGCGCGGAGCGCGGGCGTCGTGTACGGTTGCAGGGCCGTGACGACCATCTGCGGACCCAGGTGCGAGCCGCCGATGCCGATGTTGACCACATCCGTGATGCGTTCGCCCGTGTGGCCGCGCCAAGCGCCGGAGCGCACGGCGTCCGTGAAGCGCTCCATCTGCGCGAGCACGGCGTTCACTCCCGGCATCACGTCGTCGCCGTCGACGCGCATGGGGGCGTTCGAGCGGTTCCTGAGCGCCACGTGGAGGACGGCGCGGTCTTCCGACGTGTTCACGTGCTCGCCCGCGAACATGGCGCGCTTGCGCTCCTCAACCCCGCTGGCCTCCGCCAGATGCAGGAGCAGCGCGAGCGTCTCGGGCGTGATGAGGTTCTTGCTCAGGTCGACGAACAGCTCGCCGGCTTGGAAGGAGAAGCGCTCGAAGCGCCTGGCGTCCCCGGCGAAGAGATCTGCAACACGCACGTTGCATAAATGTTCCTGGTGCTCACGGAGGAGGCCCCAGGCAGCCGCTGCACCTACAGGCGCACCGGTCGCTGCCTTTGCGAGGGCTCCGGTCGCCGCCCTTGCAGGCGCACCGGTCGCTATCCTTGCAGGGGCTCCGGTCGCCGCCTGCTCCGGGATCCCGGCCACGCTCAGTTCCTGGCTTCCGCCGGGCGTTCCCCTCCGGCCTCGCTCGACTTCCGCCAGATGTTGATGTTCCCCTCTACGGCGAGCTCGTCGATCTCCGCGAGCTCGGCCGCGGTGAACTCGAGGTTGGCGAGCGTGCCGACGTTCTCCTCCAGCTGCGCCACGCTGGACGCGCCGACCAGCACGGACGTGACGCGGTCGTCGCGCAAGCACCACGCCAGGGCGAGCTGGGCGAGGGTCTGGCCGCGTCTCTTCGCTATCGCGGCCAGCGCGTGGATGCGCTCCAGCTTCTCCGGGGTGAGCGCGCTGGGCTTGAGGGAGCCGCCCTCCGCCGCCCGCGAGTCGGGTGGCAGGGTGCCGGCCACGTCGGACGCGTCCACACCGAGGTAGCGCGAGGTGAGCAGCCCCTGCGCCAGCGGCGAGAACACGATGCAGCCGACGCCTTCCTCGCCGAGGGCGTCGAGCAGCCCGTCCTCGATCCAGCGGTTGAACATCGAGTAGGAGGGCTGGTGGATGAGGAGGGGGGTGCCGGAGTCGCGCAGGATACCGGCCGCCTCGCGCGTCGTGGCGGCCGAATATGAGGAGATGCCGGGGTAGAGCGCGAGGCCTTGCTGGACGGCGCTCGTGAGGGCGCCCATGGTCTCCTCGAGCGGGGTGTCCGGGTCGTAGCGATGGCTATAGAAGATGTCGACCCAGTCGAGCCGCATGCGGTCCAAGCTCTCTTCCAGGCTCGACAGGAGGTACTTGCGCGACCCCCACTCCCCGTAGGGGCCCGGCCACATGTAGTAACCGGCCTTCGTCGATATGACGAGCCGGTTGCGCAGGCCGGCGAAGTCGGTGGCCAGGATCTCGCCGAAGTTCTTCTCGGCGGCGCCTGCCGGCGGACCGTAGTTGTTGGCGAGGTCGAAGTGCGTGATCCCGAGTTCGAAGGCGCGTTGCAAGACGGCGCTCATCGAGGCCAGGGGGCGGTCGTCGCCGAAGTTGTGCCAGAGGCCCAGGGAGACCTTAGGAAGGAGCAGGCCGGAGCGGCCGGAGCGGGCGTACGTCATCGCGGGGGCGTCGGTCACGCCCCTAGGTTAGCGCTTCGTGCTCAGGCGTCTGCGCTCATGCGCCGCAGTGCGCGTGGCTTGCGGGCCTCGCCGGTGCGCGGCGGGTCGATCAGGTGCGATAGGCGCACCCCGGACAGCACTTCCCGGATGGCGAGCGACGCGTTGACCCACGCCACGTTCAGGCGGCAGTAACCCTTGCGCTCTTGAGTGGCGCAGCGGGTCTTCGTCTGGCACGTGTCGACGACGAACGGCCCCGAGACGTTCTCGATGATGTCCAGCAGCGACACGTTGGCGGGGTCCGCCAAGAGGGTGACGCCGCCGTTGCGCCCCTGGCGGTTCTCGACGTACCCGGCCTGGGCTAGGCGCCTGAGGACCTTGGCGAGGAAGGCGGGCGGGATCTTCAGGTCGCCAGCGATCTTCGCTGCAGCCGCGCCCGGGTTCTCGGCGGCGTAGATTAGCGCGTGGATCGCGTAGCTCTCCTCGCGGCGCAGGAGGGTCCGGTACGGTGAGAGATCGACTGGCTCGGCCACACACCCAGGGTAGCAGGTGACTAGGACGTGAGTGTCCTGATATGCGCGCTGCTTCGGTCGCCCCGTGGGACAGTGCGGTTAAACGGTTTACCGGACGCGACGGCGCAGGACATCTGTCCTTGGATGCCCGCCCCCCACCGCATTAATTTGGACTCAGTTATCCGGGTTTGGCGGCGAGCCTAAGCCGTCGAACGTGAAGAGACCGGAGCCCAGGAGGAAAGGCCATGCGAGACTCACGCGGTAACGTCCCAATCGGAGCCATCTACGGGCTGGTAGCCCTCTTCGTGGCGCTCGCCGTCGGCGTGGCCCTGTTCGGGAGCCGCGTCGACGCTGCGACGGCAACGGAGACCGCGCAGGCCGCCCACGGGACCCACGAACTGACCGTCAACATGCCCAGCGCCAGGAAGGTCTTCCTCGACGACGCCGAGGACCTGACCCCCGTCTCAGACCTGCCCGTCCTCAAGGGCGTGCTGGGCTACGCGCCCAACGTCGCGCCGCCCGTCGACCGCGACTACCGCGCCCACGTCGAGATCGAGCTCGAGGTCACGGAAGAGGTCATGCGCTTGGCCGACGGCGTCGAGTACCGCTTCTGGACGTTCGGCGGCTCCGTCCCGGGACCCATGATCCGGGTCAGGCAGGGCGACTACGTCACGTTCACACTCCAGAACCACCCCACTAGCCTCATGCCGCACAACATCGACCTCCACGGCGTGACGGGCCAGGGCGGCGGCGCGGAAGCCACCCTCATCTCCCCCGGCCAGCAGGCGACGTTCTCCTTCACGGCCCTCCAGGCGGGCGTGTACATCTACCACTGCGCGACCGCGCCGGTCGGCATGCACATCGCCAACGGCATGTACGGCCTGATCGTCGTCGAGCCCAAGGAGGGCTACGCCCCCGTCGACAAGGAGTTCTACGTCGTGCAGGGCGACTTCTACACCAAGGGCAACTTCGGCGAGCGCGGCCTGCAGGACTTCGACATGCAGCGCGCCATCAACGAGGACGCCGCCTACGTGGTCTTCAACGGCTCGGTCGGCTCCCTGGTCGGCGAGAACGCCATCTTCGCCGAGACCGGCGACACCGTCCGCATCTTCTTCGGCAACGGCGGCCCCAACCTCACGAGCTCCTTCCACGTGATCGGCGAGATCTTCGACAACGTCTACGTGGAGGCGGGCGGCCTGGTCAACCACGACGTGCAGACCACGCTCGTACCGGCCGGCGGCGCGACCGTCGTGGAGTTCAAGGTCGACGTCCCCGGCACGTACAACCTCGTCGACCACGCCATCTTCCGCGCCTTCAACAAGGGCGCCGTCGGGCAGCTCGTGGTGACCGGCGATCACGACCACGTGATCTTCACCGAGCGCACCGATATCCGCCCTTACGTCCCGGCGGACGGCCAGTAGGGCTTCCACTCGAGCGCCGGGTGACACGGCCAGCGGCCGGACCCGGCGCTCCCATCCCGCCAGGCGCGGCAGGCGCCAGCGGGTTACCAGGAGCGGCGCACCCACGGGCGCGCCGCCACGACCTCACCGGAGAAGCGAGATGACCACAATCGCCAGCACCTGCGGCAAGCTCTTGGCGTCGCTGCTCGTCGCCTCCGTATGCGCGTTCGGCGGCAGGGCGACGGCGGCGAACATGGTGGCCGTCGAGGGCGGCCTCGTCGAGCCCCTCTTCCCGATCGAGGGCGAAGGGCCGACGCTCGTTGCCACCTTCCGGATCGACGTCCTGCCAGTCACCAACGGCGAGTTCCTCGCCTTCGTCGAGGCTCACCCGGAATGGCGGCGGGGCAACGTGCCTCAGGTGTTCGGCGGCGCCTCCTACCTGCGCGGCTGGGCGTCAGATACCGACCTCGGTGAGCTCGATCCGAACGCCCCGGTCACGAGCGTGACGTGGTTCGCCGCGGCGGCGTACTGCGAGGCGAGAGGCTCGCGCCTCCCGACCGAGGCCGAGTGGGAGTTCGTCGCGAACGCCGGCTTCTCCAGCGAGCTCGGCCGCAACGAACCGGGCTACAACGAGGCGGTCCTGGCGCTGACGGCCAACCGCAGCCCCGTCCCCGGCCCCGTCGGGCTCGGCGCGGCCAACTACTACGGCGTCAAGGACATGCACGGCCTCGTCTGGGAGTGGGTCTTCGACATCGGCGCCAGCTTCAACACCGGCGACAGCCGCAGCGACGGCGACCGGCGACTGCAGTTAGTCTGCGGCGGGGGCAGCGCCGGGGCCGTGGACAAGAGCGACTACGCCGCTTTCCTACGCTACGCTTTCCGTAGCGGCCTGAGCGGCGACTACTCGAGCGGCGGACTGGGCTTCCGCTGCGCCAACTGAGGAGGCGGCATGAGGCACGACTGGGATAGCTCGGGTACCGCGCTGCGCGCTGCCAGCGCGCGCGTGACGAAGCTCGGCGCGGCCCTCCTGCTCGTGGCCGCAGCCCTCTTCACCGCTTGCGACGGCAAGAGCGGGCAGGCTGGGGCCACCCAAGCGGCCTCCGCCCACGCCGATCACGCCGCCATGGCGCAGCACCAGGAAACGCAAGCCCAGGCACCCGACACGCATGCCGACCATGCCGTAACGGTGCAGGCTCAAGGGACGCAAGCGCAAGCGCCGAACGCGCACTCGGGGCACGTCGACCACCAGGAGACGCTGGCCGCCGGAGCGCTCCCCGGCACCTCGCTCTTCCACATGACGGGCGCCTTCACGGCTCAAGACGGCGCGGAGTTCACGCTCCCGGAGCTGCGCGGCCACCCGTCCGTCGTGGTGATGTTCTACGGCGACTGCACCACGGCGTGCCCGCTCCTCGTCAAGTCCGCGCAGGACATCGAGGCAGCGCTGCCGGCCGACGTCGCCGCCACGACCCAGTTCGTCATGGTCTCCTTCGACACCGACCGCGACACGCCCGACAAGTTGCGGGCCTACGCAGACGATAAAGGCCTCGACAAGGACCGCTGGCACTGGCTGATCGGCAGCCCGCTCCTTACGCGCCAACTCGCAACGTTGCTGGGCGTGCAGTACCGCGACGGCGGCAACGGCGTGTTCGCCCACAGCAACCTGGTTACCGTGCTCGACGCCGATGGCGTGCCGACCGCCAGGCTCGAGGGGCTCGGGGTCCCGCTGGAGCCGGCGCTGGCGGCCATCCGCGCGGCGGTCGACTGACGGCGCTATTCCGGATCTTCCGAAGAGCCTTGCGGGCTGCTCGGTAGAGCCTCATTCGGCGGATGTCTAGGCGGTTTCTGAGTCTGGTCGCTATCGCATGCGAAGTCGATCGATCTTCTGGCTATGGGCTTCGCCTTCGTAATCTACCGAGAGGATGAGCTTGTGCGTGCCCGGCTCCCTGTAACCACTTCTCAAGAGGAACAGCTGAATGCTTTCCGGAGCTGCTCT
>JBDZVI010000118.1:0-7015 GCA_040255585.1 Deinococcaceae bacterium | reverse complement strand
CCCCGGCCGCGCTCGGCGAGGGTGCGCGGCCGGCGCTCCTCGCTGCGACGAACAACCTCTGCAAGGTAGACCGCCTGCGCGGCCTGGCGGACGCCTTCCTCGGAGTGGACGAGGCTTGGCTGCGCACGGCCGCCTACGACGAGGCTTTCGCCTGGCTGGCCAGGCTACCCGGCCTGGGCCCATGGTCGGCCGAGCAGGTGGCGTGGCGGGGGCTGGGGCGCTACGAGCGCACGCCCTGGCGCGACACCGGCGCCCTCTCGGCCGTCGGGGCCGTCTACGCGGGCGGGCTGACCCCCGCGCTCGGCAGTGCGCGAGAGCTGGCCGAACGCTACGGTTGGCAGCAAGGGCTGTGGCTGAGGTACCTCAAGGCGTACCCGCGCGTGAGCGGCGCGAAGGGGTGAGCGGCGGGCGTCAGTCGGCGGCGTCGACCTGCGTCGCCTGCACGGCGGTGAGAGCGATCGTGTACACGATGTCGTCGACGAGCGCCCCGCGCGACAGGTCGTTGACCGGCCGTCTGAGACCTTGGAGCATGGGGCCGACGGAGACGACCCCGGCCGAGCGCTGCACGGCCTTGTAGGTCGCGTTCCCGCTGTTGAGGTCCGGGAAGACGAGCACGGTCGCCCTGCCGGCGACGGGGCTGTCTGGCGCCTTGCTGCTCGCCACGCTCGGCACGGCCGCGGCGTCGTACTGCAGCGGGCCGTCGATGGGCAGGTCGGGGCGCCGCTCCTTCGCGATGCGAGCGGCCTCGCGCACCTTGTCGACGTCCGCGCCCGCGCCGGAAGTGCCCGTCGAGTAGCTGAGGAGGGCCACGCGCGGTTCGATCCCGAAAGCGGCGGCGGAGGCGGCGGACTGCACGGCGATGTCGGCCAGCTCCTCCGCGTTCGGGTCGGGGTTGACGGCGCAATCGCCGTACACGAGGACCTGGTCGGGCAGGCACATGAAGAAGACGGACGAGACGAGCATGGCGTCCTTGTGGGTCTTGATGAGCTGCAGGGCCGGTCGGACGGTGTTGGCCGTCGTATGGACGGCGCCCGACACGAGACCGTCGACCTCGCCCAAGGCCAGCATCATGGTCCCGAGCACCACGTTGTCGCGGAGCTGGTTGCGCGCGCCCTCGTCGGTGAGCCCCTTGTGCTTGCGCAGCTCGACCATGCCGGCCACGTAGCGCTCGCGCAAGGCGTCCGTCGGCTCCACGACCTCGACGCCCCTCCCGAGGACGACGCCCTGGGCTTCGGCGACCCGCTTGATCTCGACCGGGTCGCCGATCAGGACGCAGGTGGCGATGCCGCGCTCGCTGCACTCCACGGCGGCCTTGACGGTGCGGGGCTCCTCGCCCTCCGGCAGCACGATGCGCTTGCCGGCCGCGCGGGCGAGCTCGACCACGCGGTAGAGGAACGCCGGCGGCGAGAGGCGCAGGACGCGGCGGCCGCCGACGCGCGCCTTTAGGGTGGTGACGTCGAGGTGCTCGGCCGCGACCTTCATGACCCGTTCCATGCGCTCCACGTCGTCGCTGGGCACCTCGAGGTTCATCGCGGCGGCGCGCGCCGCCGTGACGTAGGAGTCGCTCGTGACCGCCAAGACCGGCAGGCCGGTGGCGATGGCCTTCTCGCAGAGCTTCATGACGTCGGCGTTGGGCTCCATGTCGCCAGTGAGGACGAGGCCGGCGAGCGGCACGCCGTTCAGGGCGGCCATGCAGACGGCGAGGATGACGTCGTCGCGGTCCGCTGGAGTTATCAGGAGCGCGTCCGGCCGCAGCCGGTGGGTCATGTGCGCGACGGTGCGCGCGACGAGCGACACGTCGATCACACGCCTGCTCGCGAGGTCGCCCTCGTGCAGGACCGTGGCGCCGAGGTGTTTGGCAACGTCGAGGGTGCGCGGAGAGACCATGGCTGGGCTGAACGGGATGGCGCCCACCAGGGCGAAGCCGGGGTGCCTGAAGATGCGCATCCCCCTGAGCAGGCCATCGGCCGTCTGCTCGACCTCCGGAACGCGCAGGTTGGTGCGCGTGGCGCCCATGACCTCCATGCGCGGCGCGTTCAACTGGTTGATGACCACGCCGAGCAGATGTTCGCTCCCGGCGCCGCCGAACGGTTGGGCTGCCAGCTCGAGGCGGTCGTCGAGGGCGTGGAGGCTCGGCAGCGGGGTCGTGACGAGCAGGACCTGGCAGTCGAGAGCGCGCGCTATGTCGGCGTTGAGCGCGTCGAGGTTCGGATGCTCGGCGGTGGCGGCGAGGCCCTCGACGATCACGACGTCCGCTCCGGCGGCCGCGGCGGCGTAGCGACCGACGAGCGCCTGGAGCAGCTCGGAGTGGCGGCCGGCAGCAAGCAACGCCTCGGCAGAGTCGAAGAGCATGGGCTCCCCAGGCACGATGGTGGTACTACGGCGCACGAACTCGGTGGAGCGTTCAGGCGCGGAGTCGTCACCCGGTTGGCGGATCGGCTTGATGAAGCCGACGCGCAACCCCTCGCGCTCGAGCACTCTGACGAGCCCGAGGCACACGGAGGTGAGACCCACGCCGGGGCCGGTGGGAACCACGTAGAAAGCATGCGCTGACGACATCGAACCTCGCACGGGGCGCGCGTGAAGACACACCGCCCTCCCGCAACACCTTACGCTGCCCGACCCTGCGCGGCTGCAGGTCATAGGTCCCGCGCCCGCGCCCGAGGCGGTGCCCTAATCGCCACATACCGGCGCGCGACGCGTGACCTACACTAAGGTGCCGGACGCTTCGAACGATGAACCCCAACCGCGTCCTGGAAGGAGCGGGCATGACGGATAACGGCTCTGCAAGCGGTAACCAGGAAGCGCCAGGCGGCGCGCCCATCCCACCGGTCGAACCCGTCGGTCAGGGCGGTCATGGCGCGGCCACGCCCAGCAACGTGGCGACTGCCGCGAAGCCGGACGTCGGCAAGCGGGCCATCGCTTGGATCATCGACGGGGTGATAGCCGGGATCCTGAGTTCCATCCCCTTCTTGGGCAGCCTGCTCGGCGCCGCTTACATCCTCACGCGCGACGGGTTCGAGTTCGACTTCATGGATGGCCGGTCGCTTGGCAAGAAGCTGATGAAGCTGCGGCCCGTACGCGACGACGGCGGCAAGATGGACCTGACGACCTCGATCAAGCGGAACTGGCCGCTCGCCATCGGCATGCTCGGCGCCGTCGCGAGCTATGCTCCGCTGCTCGGCATGTTCGGTCTGACGCTCCTGCTGTCCCTCGTCGGCGCCATCTTCGGCCTGGTCGAGATCTACTTCGTGCTCACCTCGCCCGACGGACGCCGCTACGGCGACAAGTTCGCCGGCACGCACGTCGTGGAGACGCAGAACTGATCCAGGCCCGTACCTAGTCGGTCGGGTATCGGGGCGCCGCGCTCTTGCGGCGCCCCGACCCTTTCTCCCTGAGCGTGTCGATGGTGACCACTCGGCGACTCATGGCGAGCGCGAAGACGACCATGGCCGCCAGCACGAGCACGCCGCTCGTTACGAAAAGTACGTGCCAGCCGCGCCCCAACGTGGTGCGCCATGCTGGCTCGCTCACCACCCGCATGACGAGCCCGGCCTGCAGGAGCAGGAAGGTCGTGGCCTCCCAGTTCGTCTGCCTGATACCGCCGGGCCGTGGCAGCATCCAGAACGCCACGCCCATGACCATGGCCAGGAAGAAGCCGACGACGCCCATGTGCGCGTGCGTCGTCCTGAACGGCCCGGACAGGCCCGGCCAGATGCTCACGAGGACGCCGAGCAGCCCGGTGGCCACGAGCCAGCCGAGCGCGGCGCGCAGGAAAGCGACCTGCCACTTGCTCACGCGGCCGAGGCGCTACCCGATCTTTCCGATGCGCACCCGCCACGTCTGCGGTCCCTGCTCCAAGTACTCCCATTCGATCGTTCCCGCCCGCTCGACCTGGAACTGGTAATAGAGCGGCTTCGGATCGTGGTCGTTGACGAGCTCGAAAGACTGGCCAGTCTCGAGGTCGTCGAACGTCCTGAAGAGGAGCGGGTGGCGCTCACGCGGCGGGATGGTCCTGACGTCGACCTGCTTCATCGGTTCCTCCTTCGGCCCACTTGATGGCTCCGGTTGGGCAACTAGCCATGGCGTCGATGGTGAGGCTCGTGGCCGGGACGTGGCTGACATCCTCGCGGATGCCGGGCGCGATCTGGTCGCAGATGCCGCACTCGATGCACGCGTCCATGTCCACGTACATCTCTTCGGGTCTAAGTGGCATGCTTCGCCCCCAGTTGTCGCACGCCGATCACGGTGAAGGTGTCTTCGCCGGCCTGCAGGGCCTTGCGGGTGCCCGGCGGCAGGTGAACGACGTCGCCCGGTCCGACCTGATGCACCTCGTCGTTCTCACGCACCGTGCCGGTGCCGCTCACCACCATGAAGACCGTCTCGGCCGCGTCGCTCTCGGGCGCCTTGATCTCCTGGTGCTTCTGGAGGCATAGGAGCATGACGGCCATGTGATCGCCGACGACCAGGGGGCGGGGGACGGGCCCCCGCTCCGAGAAGCGCGCGAGCTCCCCCGTCTTGTAGAGCGCCACCTCAGACCTCCTCGCCTGCGGCGGCGTCGGGCCGCGCCAGCAGCCCGGGCAGCCCCATGCCAGCGAGCGCCTCGAGGAGGGCCGCCACCTCGGCCTCGCCGAGGCCGCGCAGGCGGACTGCCTGCCCGAGGTTCACGGTGTGCGCGAGCGCGAAACGCAGTGGTGCTTGCGCAAGCGGCGTGAAACCGTGCCGGATGAGCGTGTCGAGCGCGTCGGGGTGAGCGTCGAGGATGCGCGAGACGCGCGTCTCCAGGAGCGTTCTACGCCCTTCGGCGGTCAAGCCGGCGCTGTGCGTGTGCGGTGCTTCGGCCCCTACCACGCACGTAGCCTCGCAGGGCGCCGTCGCCGCGACCATGACGTAGGTCATTGGAACGCGAGGCCCTCCGGGCGGAAGCTTGATGGCATGGCCGAGAAGTTCCTCGACAACCGTGGCCTCGAGCCACCCAACCCCATGATCCGCACACTGGAGACCCTGGAGGGCATGGCACGGGGCGACGTGCTCGTCATCCACAACGACCGTGTACCCATCTACCTCCTGCCGCAGCTCGCCGACGCCGGCGCCAGCTACGAGGTGGAGGAGCAAGCCGACGGCAGCGCCAAGGTCCGTATCACCAAGGGGGAGTGAGCAGCGGTGATGCCGCGCCTCGGCGCGGACGGCGCCCCGCCTGCGTTGCCGATCTCCACCCTCCTCGTCGGCGCCTTGGCAGTGGCGCTAGGCGGGGTATGGCTGCTCGTCTCCCCCGCGGCCTTCACGGGTTACCTCGGCGGGCCGCGCGTGGTGGCCCTCAACCACCTCTTCACTCTCCTCTACGTCGGGCTCGTGTTCGCGGGCACCTTGCAGCAGCTGCCCGCGGTCATGTTCGTGACGAAGCTCGTGTGGCCGCGGTTGGGGTGGCTCACGCTGCCGCTGTTGGTCGCCGGCAGCGTCTTGGTGGTCGTCGGCTTCGCCCGCGGCTTCGACGTCGCCTGGCTCGTGCCGGGCGCGGCGGCCGTGAGCTGCGCGTGGCTCGCCCTGCTCGTGCAGCTCCTCGCCACCGCGGCCCGCCGGTGGCCAAAGGACCCGGGGAGCCACGCCCTGATCCTCTCGGTCGTCTTCCTGACGCTCGCGGTGACTTTGGGGTTCGCGCTCTCCGGCGCGCGCGCCTCTACCCAGGTGGCGACGCAGCTCGGCTACCCGGCCAAGCTCCACTTCACCGTCGGGCTGTTCGGGGCGTTCTTGCTCGGCATCGTCGGCTCGGGCCAGAAGCTCCTCTCGATGTTCGCCCTGTCCAAGGGCGGTCCCGTCTGGCGGGTGCGCTATGCCTACCTGGCGGTGTGCGCCGCCGTCCTGGCGGAGGCGCTCACGGCGTTCGCCGGAGCGCGCCTCACGCACGTCGCCGAGGCGCTGTTGGGCGCGGCCTGCGCGCTCCAGGCGTGGGAGGTCGTCAGCATCCTAGGGCGGCGGCTGCGCAAGAAGCTCGAGGCGCCGATCGAACGCTACGTCCTCGCGCACGCCTTCATGCCGCTCGCCGCCGCGGCGCTCCTCTTCGGTCAGGGCGGGGCGGCTGTCGTCCTCTTCCTCGTCGGCTTCGTCGGGCTGGCCGTCAGCGGCATGCTCGTCAAGATCCTCTCGTTCCTGACGTGGACGTGGCAGTTCGCCGGCGCCGCCACCGGCGGCGTGTCCGGCGGTGCGCCGCTACTACGCGACCTCGTGCGCGACGAGCTCGAGCCCGTGATCACGTGGGGCTTGGCTGTGGGGGCGCTGAGCCTGGCCGCCGGCGTCATCTGGAAGGTCGAAGCGCTCGCGCTCCTCGCCGGCGCTGCCACGGTGGCGGGCGGCGGCGCGCTCTTCGCGCAGGCGTGCCACGTGGTACTGACTACGGTCAGGGCGAAGCGGCGCCTGGCCACGGAGGCCGCGAGCAGGGCGGCCGCGCACGCGCAGGCCGGGCCCGGCGCGGCGCGTGACCCGGGGGCCGCTAAGGACGTGGGAGCATGACCCAGACGGAACTCACCGAGATAAACGCCGCTACGCCGGCGCGCAACGTGCTGGAGGCGCTGCACGCCGTGATAGACCCCGAACTGGGCCTCGACATAGTCAGCCTCGGCATGGTGTACGCCGTGGCCGTCGTGGACGGCAACGTGGCCATCGAGATGACGCTCACGACCCCGGGCTGCCCCCTGCACGGCAGCATCGAGGCCGACGTCAAGTACTGCCTCGGGAACGTGCCAGGCATCGAGGACGTGACCGTCGACCTGGTGTGGGACCCGCCGTGGACTCCCGACTCCATGAGCGACCAGGCCAAGCGGGCGCTCGGGTTCTACTAGGGCGTGTTCGCACTATGGTGTGTGCTGCTTCTGATGAGTAGGCAGGGTGGTGAGGGGCCGGGTAGTGGGGGGCCGGTTGGTGGCGTCTTCGTGAGCATCGCGTTCGTCGCTGACTGGCTACGGAGTGTGGGTCTCTCCCCTAATGAGGTGCCGGAGTGCGGTGTAGGCGTTCGGGTCGA
>JBDZVI010000027.1:24849-35361 GCA_040255585.1 Deinococcaceae bacterium | reverse complement strand
GGGGCTGTGGCGCAGTTGGGAGCGCGCGTGAATCGCACTCACGAGGTCAGGGGTTCGAATCCCCTCAGCTCCACCAAAGAAACACCGTGTAGGACGGCATCTCACCAGGGTGCCGTCCGTTATCTTGCGAGAGTGGGACGTACGGGCACTTCCTCGCGGCGCTGATCGAGGCGATCCTGAGGTTGCGGCGTGCCGAGCCCGAACTCGGGCTCGGATCGGCGACGTACCTCGCCGGCCGCTTGTTCGCGGCATCCTGCACAGCCGGCGGCCCGCTCATCCCAAGTCCCCGGCTCATCCCAAGTCACTGTGTACGATCTCGGTCGTGACCCCAGCCGCCGACCCCCGGCCAACCCCGACCGACCGGCGCGCCAGGGCGGCGGTCGCCGCCCTGTTCCTCGCCAACGGGGCGGTGTTCGCCAACATCCTCCCGCGCTACCCGGAGATCAAGGCGGCGCTCCACCTGACCAACTCGGTCTACGGCCTGGCCGTCGCGGCCTTCCCCGTCGGCGCCATCACGGCCGGCCTGGCCGCGGCACCGCTGATCAGGCGCTTCGGTTCGGCGAAGGTCGCCGTGGCGGGGATGGTCTTCACCAGCCTGTGCCTCCTGGCCGCCGGCCTGGCGCCCACGGCGCTGCTCTTCGCGTTCGGCCTGTTCGTAGCGGGCGCGTTCGACTCGCTCACCGACGTCGGTCAGAACGCGCACGGCCTGCGCGTCCAGCGCCGCTATGGTCGCTCGATACTCAACTCGTTCCACGCCGTCTGGTCCATCGGCGCCGTGCTCGGCGGCGCCATGGCGGCCGGGGCGATCGCTCTTCACCTGCCCATCGGCACACACCTCGCGCTCTCCGCCGCCCTCTGCTCGGCGGCTTCCATCGTCGCCTTGCGGTTCTGCTTACCCGGCCGCGACGACGCTGACGCCGTCCCCGGCACCCGAGAGGCGCGCAGGGCGGCCGACTCCCGCGTGCGGCCCCACCTCATCCTCACCATGGCGGCGCTCGTAGTCATCGCCATGGCAGGCACGATCGTGGAGGACGCCGGTAGCTCCTGGGCCGCGCTCTACCTCGGCTCGCTCGGCGCGCCGGCGGCCGTCGCCGCCGCCGGCTTCATAGCGCTCATGGGGGCGCAGTTCGTCGGACGCCTCATCGGCGACAGGCTCGTCGATCGCTTCGGACAACGCGGCGTCGCCCGGTCGGGCGGGTTGATCGCGGCCGTAGGCATGGGGACGGCGCTGGCCCTCCCCAACGTGCCATGCACCCTTCTGGGGTTCGCGGCCGCCGGCTTCGGTGTAGCCACCCTCGTTCCCGCCGCGCTGCATGCGGCCGACGAACTGCCGGGTTTGCGCCGCGGCACCGGCCTGACCATCGTGTCCTGGCTAATGCGGCTCGGGTTCATGCTCTCGCCGCCGCTCGTCGGAGCGCTCGCCGACGCCACCAGTCTGCGCGCGGGGTTGCTCATCACCCCGGTCGTCTGCATGCTCGTCGCGCTCCTCGCAGGCGTTCTAGCAGGTCGGCATGGTCGATCCGGGAGGCCCGAACCCTGACGGACGCTCCGAGGTCGGGTGTAAGCAAGCCCACAACCACCGCTTGGCCCTTCCACGTGTGTCGGCGGACTGTTACACTCTCCCTCGGCCCACGACCCCCCGCGTGGGCCACTTTTCATAGGTACCCACCTATGAACTTCCCGCTGATCACGGCACTTCCGGCGAACCAGCCCCGCGCACATGGTCGTTCATCCGAGCGCGACGTCGAGCACCAGCATGACGAGCGCGCCAAGCATCGTGCCGAGCGTCGCTACCCGCTCATGTCCGTTCCCGTGCGTCTCAGGCACGATCTCGTCCAGTATCACGAACAGCATCGCGCCGGCGGCGAAGCCCATGGCATAAGGCAGGACCGGCGCCGCCACGTGCACCAGCCACGCTCCGATCACGGCAAGCGGCACCTCGACCACCCCGGCCCTGATGCCGGTGAACGCCGCGTACCAGAGACTGCCCATCCCGGCGTTGCGCGCCGCAACGGCCACGGCGAGGCCCTCCGGCACGTTCTGGATGCCGATGGCGAGCATGAGCGCGATCGCCTCGTTGAGGTTGCCGCTACCGAAGCCGACCCCGACCGCCAGACCCTCGGGCATGTTGTGCAGGGTGATGGCGACGATGAAGAGGAGCACGCCGGAGAGACCGCTACGCCGCCGGGCGTCGGCACCGGACTCCTGTGCGGCGTCCGCCCTCGAACGTCCGGTCACGAGAACATGGATATGGGGCACCCAGGCGTCCGCGCGGTCGAGCATGACGACGCCGAGGATCACGCCGATGACCACCGGGAGCAGGCCACCGATCTCGATACCGGGGAGGATGAGGCTGGTGAAGCTCGCGGTGAGCATCACCCCGGCCGCGAAGCCGAGCGCGCCATCGAGTGAGCGTCGCGTGGGATTGCGCCAGACCAGGACGGCCAGGGCGCCGATCAAGTTGAAGCCGGTTATGACCATCCCGCCCCAGAAGCCCTGCCAGACGGGGTGCGGGCCGATAAGCTTCGCGAAGAGGTCGACGAGGCCTTCCATCGGCGCCAGTTTATGTTCTCCCCACCGTGGGAGTGGCCTGGTCGGCAGCGGGCGCGCGGCCGCACCAGGCCGAGGTTCCCCACAGGGCGCGGACCGGCCGCGGCCGCGAACGCCTTGCTCGCCTCCACCCGCTGTTTCCCCACGGGGCGCGGGCCGGCCGGGAGACTTCCCACACTCCCCACATCGGCACCGGACCATGATGGGGCATGCCACGACGCCATCCGGCCCGCAACGCCAGGGGAAGAACCGCGCTCGTCGCCGTGCTGCTGGTGGGGGTGCTCTGCGGCTGCGAGGGGAGCAGGTCGCAGACCCCGCCACCAGGGCGCGGGCCGGACCTCGCCGGCTGCCCCATGTTGCCGGCCGACAACGTCTGGAACGCCCGCGTCGACACACTGCCCGTGCTGACCGAGTCGCGCGCCTACGTCGCGTCGATCGGCGCCTCCTCGTCGGTGCGCGCCGACTTCGGCTCGGGCCTGTGGGAGGGCGCTCCGATCGGCATCCCGTACACGACGGTCGAAGCGGGACAGCCCGCCGTGAGCGTTAGCTTCTACTACCCGGACGAGTCCGATCGAGGGCCGTACCCCATCCCCCGTGACGCCCCCGTGGAGGGTGCGCCTCCAGGCGGGGTAGCACCCGGCGGCGACCGCCACGTCCTCGTGGTCGACCTCTCCGGCTGCACGCTCTACGAGCTGTACGACGCTGAATTGCAGCGCGACGGGAGCTGGGAGGCGGGCTCGGGCGCCATCTACGACTTGGCGAGCAACGACCTCAGGCCGGACGGCTGGACGTCGGCCGACGCCGCCGGCCTCCCGATACTCCCCGGCCTCGTGCGCTACGAGGAGGTGGAGGCCGGCGAGATCGCCCATGCCATCCGTTTCACCGCGCCGCGCACGCGCAACGACTACGTGTGGCCGGCTCGCCATCAGGCCTCGAGCCGGAGCGACCCGGAGCTGCCGCCCATGGGCCAGCGCTTCCGCCTGCGCGCCGATTTCGACGCGAGCGGCATGGCGCCGGAGGTGCAAGTCATCGTCACGGCCATGAAGCGTTACGGCCTCGTCCTTGCCGACAACGGCTCCAGCTGGTTCCTGTCGGGCGCGCCGGACGAGCGCTGGGACAACGACATGCTGCGGCAACTCATGCAGATCAACGGGAGCGACCTGGAAGCCGTGAACGTCTTCGGCCTCATGGCCGACCCCGACTCCGGCCGGGTCAGGTGAGCGCGTGCGTTTCGTCTGCATGACGCCGAACGCCGCCATCGATCGCATCCTGCACCTCAACCAGCCGCGCGCCCTGCACGGCCTCAACCGCGTGGCGCGCGCGATCGAGTCGGCAGGCGGCAAGGGGATGAACGTAGCACGCGTACTGAGAGGTCTCGGCGCCGAGGTCTCCGTCGCCGGCTTCCTCGCAGGCCTGAACGCCGCGAGGTTCAGGGCGCTCCTCGATCGCGACGGCCTGGCAGGGCACTTCGTCACGGTGACCGGTGAGACGCGCGAGTGCCAGATCCTGGTGGACGGACGCGGCGAGCCGATGGAGATCAACGACCCGGGGCCGTTGGCCGCGGCCGACGACTGGGAGCGACTCGCCGCGGAGCTGCCGGAAGGGCGCCTGGTGATCTCTGGCAGCCTGCCGCCCGGCCTCTCCCCGGAGGAGTTCGGCGAGTTCATCGTGGCGCTCGCCGAGCGCCGCGGTGAGGCGCCGGTCGTCGACACGAGCGGCCCGTACCTCGTGGCGGCCGTGGCTGCCGGCGCCGCCCTCGTCAAACCGAACGAGCACGAGATCGGGCTGCTGTCCGGGACCCCCGACCCCGTCGAGGCAGCGCTCGAGACCTACGCGCGCACCGGCGTGCCGGTCCTGCTCACGCTGGGCGCCGTCGGGGCGGCCTACATCGGCGAAGAGAGGGTCTTCGTACCCGCGCCGGTCATCGACGCCGTCAACCCGGTCGCCTCCGGCGACTGCCTTCTGGCCGCCTTCCTCTGGGCGAGCGCCTCCGGGTGGCCGGCCGGCGAAGCGCTGCGGCTGGGCGTGGCCGCGGGCGCGGCCAACGCCAAGTCGGGCGGCGGCGGGCGGGTCGGAGGAGCGCAGGTGTTCGAGCAGTTCGCGCAGGTCGCGGAGGCGCGTGCGCTCGGTTGAGGCGCGGTTCGGCCCCGGACGACCGACCCTTGCCCAGGGCCGGGTCGCCGCGCCAGGAAAGCCACGACCGCCCTCACTCCTCGGACGCGCCGCGCCTCCGACTGCGCACCGCGCTGTATCCGACGAGCGCGACCAGGGTCAGCACGTATGGGAAGGCAAGGAGGAGTTGGGGCGCAACGCCTCGCGCGCTGAGCTGCAGCGAGTTCGCCGCGCCCTGCGCGGCGCCGAAGAGGAGCGCGACGCCCGCCGAGCCCCAGGCCGTCGCGCCGCCGACGATGGCCGCCACGAGGCCAACCCAGCCCCGGCCACCCGACATGTCCTGCACGAACCCACCCAACGACAACGACAGCTGGGCACCGGCAAGACCGGCGAGCAGACCGCTGGCAGCGATGGCCGCGTACCTGAGCGCGTCCACCCGCAGGCCCGCAGCCCGAGCCGCGGCGGGGTCCTCGCCCGTCGCGCGGAGCCGTAGGCCGAAGCGGGACCGGAACAGCACGTACGCCACGACCGGCACGAGCAACCAGGCCAAGTAGTCGAGCGCCGTATGACCGCTCAGGAAGGATAGCGGCTCGAAGCGCGCGAGCAGCGGCAGTTCGAGGCGTGGCAGCGTCGGCATGCCTTCGAGCCTCAGCTGCCCCTCCTGCCCGGAGAGCAGCCATGCCGCGTAGGCCGTGGCGGCGGCGGAGAACGCGTTCGTGGCCAGTCCGACGATGAAGACGTTGGCGCGCAGGCGGAGCGTGAACCAGCCGAACGCGAGCGCCAGCAGAGCGCCGGCCAGTGCCGCCGCCAGGGTGCCGATCGCCAGGCTGCCGGTCAGGCCGGCACCCAGCACCGCCGCGAAGGCGCCGAAGAGGAGCAGCCCTTCCAGACCGATGTTCATGAGCCCCGCGCGCTGCGTGAGCGCTCCCGCCAGCGCCACCACGACGATGGGAGCGCTGAGCCTAACGACGTCGTGCAGGTACTGCAGGTCGAACACGCCGACGAAGCTCATGCGCCGGACTCGGTTCCCGATGTCGGAACTGCGCTCCGCGCGGGCGGCGTGCCGGCGCGGGCGACCAACCGCCGGCGTAACCATACGTAGAGCGCCTGGGCTGTGATCAGGTAGAAGATCATTGATTGGACGACGGTAGCGACGCGCGGTGAGACGTCGGACAGGAGGCTCGCGGAACTGGCGCCGACCTGCAAGTAGCCGTACAGGAGGGCGGCGGGGATGACGCCAAGAGGGTGCAGACGCGCGATCAGCGCCACCGTGATGCCGTTCCAGCCGAGGTCGTTGGAGAAGCCCGTGATGAGGCGCCCGTGCACGCCGGCGACCTCCAGCACGGCCGCGGCGCCCGCGAAGGCGCCGCTCAGGAGCATGGCCCATACGACCAGGCGCCGCGTGCGCAGACCGCTGTAGCGCGCGAAGCTCGGGTTGCTCCCCGTCAGGCGCAGACCGTAGCCGAAGCGCGTGCGGAAGAGCAGGAGGAAGACGAGCGCCGCCAGGGCGACGCCGACGAAGAAGCCGAGGTTGAGGTTCGACGGGGGTGCGAGCCGCGCCAGCCTCAGCGCCGGCTCGATGGCGCGGGTGGCGGGGAACGCCGCCGCCGGGTCGACGAGGTAACGCCTGAGCGCCAAGTCGAAGAGCTGGATGACGGTCGCGCCGATCAGGAACGACGTGATGGCCTCGCTGGCCCCGAACCGGACGCGCAGCCAGCCGGCGAGGGCCGCGAGCGCCCCACCGGCGAGCGCCCCGACGAGCACCGCCACGGGGAGGAACCAGCCGCTATGCACGCCGGCCAGGAGCAGCGCCGCGCCGCCGGCGAGCCCGCCCGCGTACACCTGACCCTCGACGCCCAGGTTCACCGCGCCGGCCCTGAAAGCGAGCACTGCGCCGAGGCCAGTGATGATCAGCGGCGCGGCGGCTTGCAGCATGTTGCCGAAGAAGAAGGCGTTCGTGAACGGCCCGGCGAAGAACGCCCGCAGCGCGGCGCCCGGCTCGGCGCTCGTGGCCACCACGAGGAGCGTGCCTACGCCGAGAGACACGACCAGGGTGGCGACCAGTCCCATGGCGTCAGCGACGCGGTTGAGGGCGGTCGGGCTCACGAAGGGGTGCTCACCGGCCCGAGCATGTAGCGTCCCAGCTCCTCCTTGGTCGTCGCGCCTGCGCCAGGCAACGTCGCCGCCACAGCGCCGCCGGCCAGGACGACGATGCGGTCGCTGAGCGCCAGCGCCTCGTCGAGGTCGGTGGAGACGAGCAGCACGGCGCAGCCGGCGTCGCGGTGGCGGCGGATGAGAGCGTGGAGGTAACGCATACCGCGCACGTCGATGCCGCGCGTTGGCGAGCCGAGGACGATGGCGACGGGAGCGCCCCCTGGGACCGCCCCCGCTACGTCGCCGATCGCCTCTCCCCGCGCCAAACGCCAGCCGGCGGTCAGTTCCCGCCCGAGCACGAGCTTCTGGATGTTGCCCCCCGAGAGAGCGGCCAGGGGCACGGCCAAGCCCGGTGAGCGCACGTCGAACTCGGTGAACATGCGCTTCACGGCCCCGGCGAGGGCGGCTGGACGCATGAGGCCCAAAGGATCCTCGTACTGCAACTGCGACACGCTGTTATCGAACACCGATGCCTCCGGTGCGCACGCCCACGCGCGCCGGTCCGATGGCACGACCACCAGCCCGCGCAGGCGACGCTCGCGCGGGTCGGCCATGGTCACATCCTCACCAGCAAGCCTGACGGTGCCGGCGTCCGGCCTCACGAGCCCGGCGAGGACCAGTTCGAGCTCCTCCTGCCCACTGCCTTCGACCCCCACCACGCCAAGGATCTCGCCGGCGCGCACCGCGAACGACACGCCCCGCATGGCGGGCCGTCCGGTGGGCCGCGGGGCGCGCCGCCATCCGAGTCGGAAGGCGGGTCGACCGACCGACGGCGCCGCGTTGCTCCCGGCAGCGGGCGCGACCGCACGCCCCGAACCGTTCGACGCGTGCAAACCGGCGACCTCGAGCATCACCGGACCTGGCGAGCCGAAAGCCTGTCCGTCGCCGGTCGGACCGTCCCCGACCAAAAGCTTCACGAGCTCCGGCTCGGTCAGGGTCGAGGCAGGTCCGCTGAAGACGTTCCGCCCGTCACGCAGCGCCGTGATCTCGTCGGCCGCGGCCATGACCTCGTCCAGCTTGTGCGCCACGAGGACGACCGCGTGCCCCTCGGCGGCCAGGCGTCGCACGACGTGCAGGACCTCGGAGGCTTCCTGAGGCGCGAGGGCGGCCGTCGGCTCGTCGAAGATGAGCAGCCGGGCGCCGGAGTGAAGGACCTGCAGGATCGCGACCCGCTGCCGCTCCCCAGGCGAGAGGTCGGCGACCTTGGCGCGCGGATCGATGCGCACGCCGTAGCGGGCCGCCACTGCCTCCACCTCCGCCGTAGCACGCGACCGGTCGAACCCGAGACCGCGGACCGGCTCCCGGCCGAGGACCACGTTCTCCGCCACGCTCAACGACGGGAAGAGCATGGGCTGTTGGTGCACCATGCCGACGCCGGCGGCCACCGCCTGGCGCGGCGAGGCCGGGCGGTATGGCCGACCGGCCAGCGTCATCGAACCGCCGTCGAAGGGAACGAGCCCGGCTATGACCTTGCCAAGGGTGCTCTTGCCGGCGCCGTTCTCGCCGACGACGGCATGGACGCGACCCCGACCGACGCTAAGGTCGACGTCGCTAAGGGCCCGAGTGCTGCCGTACGCCTTGCTCAGCTTGTGGCACTCGAGGTAGCCGCTCACGTCACGCCGCCCTTTCCCGATCGCCCCCTCCCAACGCGTTCGACGCCCCGCGAGCCCGCCGAGCGGAGCTCGGGCGGTCGCGCGGTACTCGCCCCTACCGCGCCTCGAGCGCCTCCGCGGTGAGTCCGACGTAGTCGATGGCGCCCGACGCCATCCCCCCCTCGATCTCGGCGAGGCGCCCGCGGACCGCCTCCGGCACGTACCGCTCGTAGTACTCGTCGTCGGCAAGCGAGATGGCGCCCTCCTCTACCCCGGCGCTCTCGACTGTCCCGTACGGCAGTTCGCCGACAAGGGCGCGCTCGACCACGGAGTATATGGAGTTGTCGAGGCGCTTGAGCACGCTCGCGAGGATCACACCCGGGACGTCGTCGTTCTGGTTCGTGTTGACCCCGACGGCGTAGCCACCCGTCTCGCTGGCGGCGCGGTACACGCCGCTGTCACCACCGCCCGTGACCGCCAAGATCGCGGTGGCGCCACGACCGTACATGCCGAGGGCAAGGTCGCGCGCGCGGTTCGGGTCGTTCCAGTCTCCGACGACCGCGTACAGGACGACCACGTCGTCCGTCACGTACTTGGCGCCGGCGGCGAAGCCCGGATGGATCTTCGTGTCCATGGCCGGGTACGGCGTTCCGGCGAGCAGGCCGACCGTCGGGGCGCCCGGGTTCCGGCTCAGCCCGTCCGTAGCGGCCAGCAGGCCCGCGACGGCCCCGCCGAGGAAGCCAAGCGCCTCGTCGGAGTACACGAGCGAGTAGGCGTTGGGCTGGTCCGGCGCGGCGGCGTCGAGCACCGCCCACTTCTGGTCCGGGAAGTACTGGGAGACCGCCTGGACGATCTGCGGCATGCCCTCGGTGAACGTGACTATCAGGTCGTACCTGCCGCTGGCCGCGAGCGCCATGGCGCCGGACTCCCACTCGGAGGCGGCCCCGCCTTCGAGCACGCGCACCGTGACGTTCGGGAACGCGGCCCGCACGCGCTCCACACCGGCCGTGATGGGCGGCTCGATCGGGTTGCCTCCCAGGCGACCCGGGAAGAACACGGCGACGTCGAACGCGTCCCGCTGCGCCGCCCCGAACCCCATGACCAGCGAGACGAGCAGAGCGACCACGGTCTTCAGGGAACGTCTCATCGGGCACTCCTTCACGTGCCGCCTGCTCAGCGGCGGCCTCAAGTTGCAGATGATAGCCTTGCTCGCGCTCTCGGCGGGTCTCGCGGTTGCACAGGCGGCTACTTCTCCGGGGTCGTGGATACCGATCGTCCGGTCCCGAGTTCCCCGCCTACAATCTGAGTGTTGGGAGGCCCGAACGCCATGCCTTGGTGGAGTTATGCCTTGCTTTCGGCGATAGCCGCGTCCGCGACGGCGATCCTCGCGAAGATCGGCGTGAAGGACGTACCCTCGAACCTCGCCACCGCGATACGAACGGTGGTGGTGCTCGTGTTCGCGTGGGGCGTCACGTTCGCGTTCCAGGAGCACCACGCCCTGAAGGAGCTGAAGCCGCGCTCGGTGACGTTCCTCGTGCTGTCCGGCATCGCCACGGGCCTCTCCTGGATCGCCTACTTCAAGGCGCTCCAGATGGCGCCGGCCTCGCGCGTGGCGCCCCTCGACAAGGTCAGCCTGGCGTTCACCATCGTCCTCGCCGCCGTGGTGCTCGGCGAGCAGATCTCCTGGAAGCTCGGGCTTGGTGTGGCCTTCATGGTGGCGGGGGCGCTCCTGACCATCTCGAAGTGAGCGGCCTTCAGCCTTTCAGGATGTCGTAAGCCTCCCCTAGCAGCTTGAACTGCTCCTCCGCCAGCTTGACCATGGCGCGCGGCATCTTCTTCGAGCGCATGGCGTCGGGGTGGATGACCGCGCGCAGCTCCCGGTAGCGTTGCTCGATCTCGACCTTGGACGCTCCCTCCTTCATCTCCAGCACGAGAAGCGCCTCGGCGACGGTGCGCGGCCGCGCCGAGCTTCCCGCCGGCTGCTTCTGTCCCTGGGCCTCCGTCCGGCCGGCGCGGTAGCCGGCCTGGTAGGAAGCCTGACGCTCGGCTCGGATGCGCTCCTCCGCGCCCGCCAGGGCGGTACGCTGCCCTTCGGCCAAGCCCC